>NZ_JBKICJ010000002.1:0-334489 GCF_046569675.1 Parvimonas pharyngis | reverse complement strand
TTGAGCTGAACCCAAAAATACGGACAGTTAAATAAATTATTCAAAGGAATGTAATCTATAATCAATAGGAGACATTCCTTTTAAATTCTCCTTAATTCTTTTCGTATTGTACCATTTAATATACTCTTTTATATCTTCTATTAATTTTTCATAAGAAGAATAATTTTCTCCATAAAACATTTCTTGTTTCAATATTCCAAAAAAATTCTCCATTGGTGCATTATCTAAGCAGTTTCCTTTCCTAGACATACTTTGTCTTATATTGTTATTTTCTAATATTCTTACAAAACTACTATGTTGATAATGAAAGCCTTGATCTGTATGAATTGTTAAATCTTCTTTGTTTTTTATTCTTTTTAAAGCTTTTTCTAATGACTTATTTGTTAAAGTTACTGTAGGACTAAAACCTATTGAATATGATATTATTTCTCCATTAAAAGTATCTAAAATCGGTGATAAATATATCTTCTTTTCACTATTTCTTATTTTAAATTCTGTTATATCTGTTAGCCATAATTTATTTGGTTTATCAGCTTTAAAATTTCTATTAACAATATTATTTGCTATCTTTCCTACTGTTCCTTTATATGAATTATACTTTCTAACTCTATTTTTAAACTTTATACATAAAAGTTCATTTTCTTTCATTATTCTTAAAACTTTCTTGTGGTTTACAATAAGTCCATATTCTAATCTTAATACCTTACTTACTCTTCTATATCCATATCTTCCTTTAGATTCTTTTACTATATCTTTTATTTTTTCAATAATATAAATCTCTTTTGACTTTATCTGTTTATATAGTTTTTCTTTCCACTCATAAAAGGAACTTTTATTTAATTTAGCCACTTTTAACCATTGTAATATTGTAATTGATTTATATTCTTTTGCCTTGCTTAATTCAATTATCGCTTTTGCTTTTTCTTTGTTTTTAAGTCCTTTTCCATAAGCAAGGCTTGAAGTTTTTTTTCATAAGCTATAGCTGCCTTTAATAGGAGATTTTCTTCTCTTAGTCTTAAAAGTTCTTCTCTTTCGCTTTCTTGTAAATTTTTTTTTCTTTTTTGTTCTATTGGTATAGATTTTTTCATTTTAGGCTTTCTTCCTTTTGTTTTACTATTTAAACCTTCTAATCCATATTCATCATATTTCCTTTGCCAATTAACTATGATTGAATCATTTGTTATATCAAATTTAACAGCAGTTTCTCTGAAAGTTAGATTATTAGTTTTTTTATATTGTAATACAAACAGCTTAAAATTACTAGTATAACTTTTATTTTTTACTTTTTTACTTACGCCTTTAATACCATTATCCATATACCATTTTATCCAATTTTTGATTGTTGATAGTGGTATTTTATATTTTTTTGATAATTTACATTGACTAATATTATTTTTCTCATATTCTTTAATTACTTTTATTTTTAATTTTTTATCATATTTTGACATTCAAAAACCCCCAAATCCTTTGTCCGGATTTAGGGGTTCACATCATTTCAAGGTCTTTTCTTTTTATCTTTTTAATTCTTTTTGCTTATAAATCTTATGAATTTATATCCTGTAAATAAAAATACAATCCACAATAATCCTGTTCCGCCGTAGATAAACATAGATATTTGTTTTACATTTTTATTTACTTCTTCTTTTGTTTCACTTGTATTTGTTTTTTCCGTTTTTTCTTCAAGTCTATCACAATTTACAAGTAATCTATATGGACTTGGTGGCGTTGCTGGGTCACAAGTAAGTAATGTAAGCATATCACGATTAGCTATTGGAAATAACTTTTCACCTTCGTAAGGTTTAATAATTTCAGTATCAGAAACTACATAAGTTAAAGTTTTTCCTGCTCTTTCGATATATACTTTATCTCCTTTTTTCAAATCTCCTAGATTTAAAAACATTACGTCTTTATACCAACCTCTATGTCCAGCTATTACACTTCTATTTCCTACTCCACCTGTTGGTAGTGCAGTTCCGTCAATATGAGCTACACCCTTATCTAAATGTTCATAAGAAGCATCTAATCTAATCGGCTTATATACATTTATAGCTGGAATTCTAATATATGCAAATACTCCATGAGGATCGTCTTTTTTAAATTCATAAACAGTTTTATATTCATTATTGCTAAAAGGGTCAACAATTGTTGTATTTTTTAAATTTTTATTATAATTTTTAATTTCCTCTTCTAATTTATTAAGCTCTTCTTCACTAATATTTGATTGACTCTTTTTAAAATCTTCATACATTGATTTTGATTTATAGTCATTATATACAAGATTTGTAAAAGTGTATAAAGGAAGTGAGATTCCAATAAGCATAAATAAGTATCCAATTAGTCTTAATTTTCTATTTTTCATCAATTCTACTCCCTTTCTAATTTAAATTTTGTAATTTTTTTCTAACATCTAAATATTTTTTGAAATTGTAAAGGAAAATAATCAAAACAAGTAAGAAGAATAGTAAAAGCCAATAGAAATATTTTCTAAAGAATGATCTTCTCTTGCTTACAGTTCTTGATTTTTCAAGGGGCGTATATTCTACTCTATGTCCTCTTACCAAAAGTCTATGTGAGTTAATCATATATGGTGTACAAGTAAGAAGTGTTACATAATCTTCACCTGGTTGTACTAAAATTGGAGTAAAATCTGTCGGTTCAACAACTAAAATCTGATCAACTTCATAAGCTAAAACAGTTTGAATATTATGAACGAAGAAAATATCTCCCTTTTCCAATTTATCAAGTTTTGTAAAAAGTGCTGCTGTTGGTAGTCCTCTATGCGCAGTGATTACAGCATGTGTGCTTATACCACCAACAGGTAGAGATGACCCTTCCAAGTGGCCTGCTCCTTTTTGTAAAATGTCTTCAGATGTTCCTGCATAAATCGGTAAATTCTCGTCAATTTTTGGTATCTCAATATGTCCTATAAGCTCCCCAATTTGTAACATTCTCGCATACTCTGCAATTCCTTTCTCCTTTTCTTCATTTGAATAAGGGTCGGATAATTTTGAAGCATCAAGAGTAGAGTTATAGGCTTTTGCAAGATTGATTCTCTCTTCAATTTCTTCAGGAGATAATCTTTTGATTTCATCCTCGAATTTTTCAATTTTCTTTCCACTCTCAACTCTATAATACCATTGAGTAATAAAAGGATACATCAGAATACTAAATCCAATAAAGAAAATGAACATAAGTAAAATATTGCTTTTTCTGCTATTGCCTTTTTTACTTTTATTTTTCTTTTTTATTTTAATATCATCAATTTTATTTTCATTATTTTGCATAAAAACCTCTATTTAATATTGTCTACATTTGCATTTTTCAACTTTTTACTGATTTTTCTTCTCTTTCTAATATAATATAAAGTTGAAATAATTAAAACTACAAGTAAGAATAAAACAATGTAGAATAAATACATATACCAAATATTCTTTTTGCCTTCCAATAATTCTTTGTCAATAAGGTCTTTTACATACTCTACTCTATGTCCTCTAACCAAAAGTCTATGAGTATTAATCATATATGGTGTACAAGTTAATAAAGTTGCATAATCTTTGCCCTTTACTACAAGCAAGTCATCAAACTCAGAAGGTTCAATTACTTTAATTTGATCTACTTGATAAGCTAATGTTTCAGCAAAGTTATGAATATAAAATTTATCTCCAATTTGTAGTTTTGAAAGATGTGTAAATAATGTTGCAGTAGGAAGTCCACTGTGAGCAGTAATTACAGTGTGAGTATCAAGCCCACCAATAGGAAGTGATGTACCTTCTAAGTGGCCTGCTCCTTTTTGAAGAACATCTTCAGATGTTCCAGCATAGATTGGTATATCAACGTCAATCGCTGGAATTTGAACGTGTCCAATATATTCATGAATTTCTATCATTCTTGCATATTCAGCTCTACCCTCTTGCTTTTTCTCATCAGAATAGGGATCTTCTGTTACCTCATTGTGTAAGCTACTATTGTATGCCTTTGCAAGTTCCATTCTTCTCTTAACTTCTTCTTTTGATAACTTTTCCTTTTCACTATCAAAAGTAGCTATAACATTTTTTGATTCAACCCTATAATACCATCTTGTAATTATAGGATACATAAGTACACCAAAACCAAGTAAAAAAATTAAAATAAAAGGCAAATTGCTTTTCTTTTTTTTCTTGGTATTAGCTTTTCTTTTTATGCTAATTTGATCTATATCATTATTACTCATATACTCTCCTTAAATACTTATTATTTAATACTAACTGACTTTAAGCTCTAAAAACTTTCTGTCATTTATTAAATAATCAAAAATTCCCAACTTAAATTATATTATTTTTTAGCTAAAAAATCAATAGTTTTTCATATTTTAACGTAAAAATATATGTCAAATAATTTTAAAGTTAAAAGGGAGAAACCACCTTTTCACGATACTTTGCATCGGGTAGGTGCCCGGGAACCTTGTTGTTTCACAATAAAAATAAAAATATAAAAAAGCAAAGACAAAAATTATACTTTGTCTTTGCTCCGAAAAAATTTTTCTTATATTATTTTTTGTTTTCTACTTATTTAATAAATCTATTTTGATATTTATTTACCTTTAACGTCTAGCTATCAAACGAAGCTACTTCCTTTATACGTCATCTCGACTGTAGTTGAGCAAAGCGAAACGAAACGGAGAGATCTCATACTTTTGCTTTAGCAAAAGTAAATGTATCGTAGATACATAACTTCTTTATTTCTTTCAGAAATATTATTGTTTGTAAACAAACAATAATTGAGATCTTTCGACTACACTACGTTTCGCTCAAGATGACGTGTTGGGAGCTTTTCTTTCCAAAGTATCGTGACGTGAAACATTTCAATTAATAAAATATATAAATAAAATTTTTCTTATATTATTTTTTGTTTTATACTTATTTAAAATTATATTCGAAGCTTATTTACTTTTAACGTCTAGCTATCAAACAAAGGTACTTCCTTTATACGTCATCTCGACTGTAACGAAGCAAAGCTGAGTGTAATGGAGAGATCTCATACTTATTCTTGTTTACAAGAATAAGTAAATGTATCGAAGATACATAATTTCTTTATTTCTTTCAGAAATACTATTGCCTACCAGCAATAGTTGAGATTTCCAGAGCTATTGTATATAAATATACAATTGACTCGTCAGACCTACTTTTGTTTACAAGTAATCAAAGTTAGGGCTAGATTCATTTTGCTAACGCTTCAGTCGAAATGACGTGTTAGGGGTACTTCATTTTTAGTTTCAATGACGTGAATAATTTTGTTTTCTGTGATACATAAAAAAACAAAATGAAAACCCCACCCTCCCACTATATTTTGCATCGGGTGGCTCCCGAGAACCTTGTTGTTTCACAATAAAAAAGGCGATTTCTCGCCTTTAAATTTCTTATAATAGTGAAAAGTCTTCCATATTCCAAATTTCTGTTGCTATATCTGTATAAAAGTCCTTTTCGTGTGAGATTAAAAATATTCCACCCTTATATTCTCTTAATGCTCTTTTTAATTCCTCTTTTGATTCTGGATCAAGATGGTTTGTAGGTTCGTCAAGCATTAAAATATTTGTCTTTTCATTTAAAATCTTACAAAGTCTTACCTTTGCTTGTTCTCCACCACTTAGAACCTTCATTTGTGATTCAATATGAACTGTTGTTAGTGAACATTTTGCAAGGGCAGCACGAATTTTAAATTGTTCCCAACTTGGGAATTTTTCCCACATTTCATCAATTGGAGTATTATTGTTATCATAATTCTCTTCTTGTTTAAAATAACCTATTGCTAAATTCTGGCCAAAAGAAACAGAACCTGAAATAGCTTTAATATTTCCAAGAATTGTATTAATTAGAGTTGTCTTACCTAAACCATTTGCTCCGACAATTGCAATTCTATCTCCTCTTTCCATACGAAGATTTAATGGTTTACTAATCGGTTTATCATAACCAATTACTAAATTCTCAGTTTCAAAAATCAATCTGCTTGTAGAAGGTGCAGTTTCAAAATAGAATTCTGGTTTTGGTTTTTCTCTTACAAGCTCAATTTTTTCCATCTTATCAAGTTTTTTCTGTCTTGACATTGCCATATTTCTTGTAGCAACTCTCGCCTTATTTCTTTGAACGAAGTCTTCAAGCTCTTGAATTTCTTGTTGTTGTTTCTTATAGGCTGCTTCAATTTGTCTTTGTTTCAACTCTTTAAGTCTTAAAAACTCATCATAGTCTCCAACATATCTATTAACTTCACAATTTTCAACATGATAAATCAAGTTAATTACAGAATTTAAAAATGAAATATCATGAGAGATTAAAATAAAGGCATTTTCATAATTTTGTAGATATCTTCTAAGCCAATTAATATGTTCTTCGTCTAAATAGTTTGTAGGCTCGTCAAGAAGCAAAATATCTGGCTTTTCTAAAAGCAATTTTGCAAGTAAAATCTTTGAACGTTGTCCACCTGAAAGGTCAAAAGCAGGTCTATCAAGCCAATCTTTTATTCCCATATTATGAGAAATTTCATCAATCTTTGAATCAATCATATAGAAGTCGTGAGTTTCAAGTAATTCTTGAAGCTCCGCTGCATCAAGCATTATATCATCAAGTTCTTGACCACTTAATTCTCCCATTTTCATATATACATCATTTAATTCAGCTTCAATATCAAAAAGATATGAAAAAGCTGACTTTAAAACGTCACGAACAGTCATTTCCTTTCCGATTACAGCATGTTGATCAAGATAACCTATTCTAACACGTTTTGCCCATTCAATAGTTCCCTCTTCAGCCTCAAGTTTACCAGTAACTAAATTTAAAAAGGTACTCTTTCCTTCTCCGTTTGGACCAACAAGTCCTATATGTTCACCTTTTAAAAGTCTAAAATTTACATCTTTAAGTATTTGACGACCACCAAAACTATGGCTCAAATTTTTTACAGTTAAAATACTCATTTCTTCTCCTTCGTATGTTTTACCTCTACATATTTTACCATATTTTTTGATTTAAGTAAAAAAAAAAGCAGTTCTAACTGCTTTTTAATAATCTATTAACCTCTTTTTGTACTTCATAATAATTATATCCTGCATTTTCGAGTTTTGCCCTTCTTAATTCTCCATTGCCCCAATTTCCTTGAATTACTTCTTTAGCGACTTCTTTTATTGCCTTTTCATTTATAAAAGCTCTATAATCAACCCAACCTTTTAATTCTTTTACATAATAGTAACTTCCCCATTTTCGAGTTAAAGTTACCTCTTGTCCTTGATAATTTTGAGTTGTACCAATCATAGTTTTATCTTCGCAAAACCAAGGCAAACTATCGATTGAATAGTAGCCATCAACTTTACTTTTTATATTCAAAAGTTCCATATATTCTCCCTCATCTTGTGATACTTTTAATCTATATACAAAATAATGTGGCCTACCTGCATAAACCCACAATCTATCGTGATTATCAACAGAAATTCCATTGGCTGAATAATTACAGTGAATAATGTTGTTTTCATCAATAAAAATTCCTGTATGTCCATAACTTGAGGGAACACCCTCTTTTCTTCCCCAGATAAAAATATCTCCTCTTTTAGCATTCCAAGGAATATTATCAGTTATTTTTTCAAAGCCGTTCTTTGTAAGCCAATAATGTTCATGCAAGGTGTCAATCGTCCAGCCATTGCTCTTTGCTCCTGATGACATTAATGCATAGTATATGGAAGATGAACAGTCATAACTATTTGGACCATTTCTATTTTCCATAGAATATGAAACTTTTTCCTTTCTGTTTTCAAACCACTTTATAGCTTTTTCAATATCTATCATAAATCTCCTATTTAAGTTTAACAACCAATTCATTTATAGCCTTTGTAAGTTCGTCTATCTTTTTTTCAAATCTAAGTAATAAAAATACGGAAAGAACTACAGGAAATCCTACATTTGAGATACTTGAAATTATATTTTCCATTATTTCCTCCTAATTTTATATTTAGTAAAAAAAGACCAAAAGGTCTTTTTTCACTAGATTACTGTTACTTCTTCGTAGTTTGTTGAAATAATATTAGCCTTTTTAACTCCAGTAACTTTTAAGTCGTTTTTTGCTAAAACTGACTTATAATCAAAAGTTTTAATTATATCAGATGCCTCATCAGCTGTTATATTTTTAATATTTGAAATTGTAAATGCCATATTTTTTCCATCCTCTAATAATAGAGTTATACTTAATGATTTCTTCATACTTTTCCTCCTATTCTAATGTTGTTTCTACAACTTTAACTGTTTCTTTTCTTGTACCGTCAATAAATTTTTCAACGAATTCTCCTAATTTCTTTAAATTTTCATCAGTTGATTCACTTTGAACATTTTTTACAGTTACACTTCTCTTTTTAGAGTTAGCAAGGTCAAAACTAACCTTTAAATACTTTTTAGCCATATCTTTTCTCCTTTTTATATTTTTTTGTAAGCCTTACACTTATATAATAAAAATTTCTTAAAAAAAGGGGGGGATTAGGCTATTTTTATTAATCCTTTAACTTGTTTGAAGCGCTAATTTATGTTAAAATAATTGATACTAAGAGATTTTGGAGGAAATATGAATAACAATTTACTCAATATTTTTTCGTACATAGTTTTATTAATTTATGCAATATTTACCGTTGGTAATTTATATATGATTTTACAAAAAAAAGATCCAGAAAGAAGTTTTTTCAATATATTTTTAATGCCAATACTAGCATTATTCTATTTTTTAAGATTTAAACACCATAATGTTTTCGTGTATTTAGCAATACTTGCATTCTGGATTGGAGATGTTTTATGTACAAAAAGAAATAAAAAGAATATTTTAATGGGAATACCTCTATTTATATTAGGAATTGCCTTTTATGTAATAAAACTTTTAACATTAATAAAAATTTCAAATTTAAACTATTTGCTTGCCCTATTTATTATGGTAGCATATTTCGGATTAGTATTTTTCGAAGTAATCATATCCTATGAATACGCCAGTGAATACTTTAAAAGAGATATTATTTTCCTATATGCTTTTGCATTTTTAAACGCTTTGCTTTGTATCTTAGCAATCTTAAATGCAATTTCAACATACAAAACTGGAGTATGGTATTTGATTTTTGGAAGTAATTTATTCTTAATTTCAAGTTCACTTTTCCTATTTGTAGCATTTATAAAGAATAATAGATTTTTCAATATATTATTAACAATTACCTATTCAATAGCAAAACTGCTTATTATAATAGGTTTTGGATTATTTTTATCATAACGACTGGATTCAGTCGTTTTTTTATTTGTTTTATTAATAAAAATGTTTTACGTCACGATACTTTGCAAAGAAAAGCTCCTGACACGTCATCTCGACCGAAACGAAGCAAAGCTGAGTGTAGTGGAGAGATCTCAATTATTGTTTGGTTACAAACAATAATATTTCTGAAAGAAATAAAAAAATGATTTCTATATGTATCTTCGATACATTTACTTATTCTTGTAAACAAGAATAAGTATGAGATCTCTCCATTCCGCTTACGCTACAGTCGAGATGACGTATAAGTAAATAGCTTCGTTTAGTAGCCAGACGTTAAAAGTAAATAAACATCAAATTATTTTTATAAATGTAGTAGAAAAAATATAATAAAAAATTATATAATTTTATTTAAAAAGATAGGCAATAGAATAAAATAATTCACGTCATTGTACTTTGCAAAGAAAAGCTCTCAGCACGTCATCTCGACCGAAACGAAGCAAAGCTGAGTGTAGTGGAGAGATCTCATACATTTGCTTGTATTCAAGCAAATGTAAATGTATCGAAGATACATCAATTAAGGAAATATAAACAAGCAAAGTTAGTACTATATTCACTCCATTTACTTTTTTCGTTCTGGTCTAAATGACGTATAAGGAAAGTTCTCTCGTTTAGTAGCTTAACGTTAAAGGTAAATAAGCTATCAAAAAGTTTACTAATGACCTATATATAAATAAAAATAATAGATAAAAATATTTTTAATTAATTTTACTAATAAACTTATAAAAAACTGTTTTTTTCCATTGTTTTTTTATATCTTTTGTGATAAAATAAGCTCAGTATTATTGATCGGAGGTATATTGAATTGGAAGAAAAGAATATTGGAAGATTCAAAAAAGATATTGGATTGGAAAACTTCCTATGTATTGGTTTATTCTTAGCATTTTTCATCTCAATTGGTAGCAAAATGGGTGGAATAAACATGATTAAAACTATGATGAATACAGGTTTTGATCTACTTTTAAATGTATGTCTTTATTTAATGGCGATTGCCGTTTTAGCAGGAGCAATTTCAGGTTTATTCTCTGAATTCGGAGTAATAGCACTTGTAAATAAACTTTTATCAAAAGTTATGCATCCTATTTATGACTTACCAGGAGCATCTTCATTAGGTATGCTTAACTGCTACCTATCTGATAACCCAGCTATTTTAACATTAGCACATGATGATAACTTTAGACGTTATTTCAAAAAATATCAAATGCCAGCTCTTACAAACTTAGGAACTGCTTTTGGTATGGGACTTATTACTACAACTTCTATGATGGGACTTAATGTAGAAGGCGCTGTTACAAGTGCTTTAATTGGTAACTTAGGAGCTATTATTGGTAGTATCGTATCTGTTAGACTTATGATTCATGCAACTAAAAAAATGTATGGAACAACTGAATTTGTTGAAGTTAGATCAAAAGTTGAAATTCCAGAAAATTCTAGACCAGTTAGAGAAGGAAGCGCTGGAGGAAGATTTATTCAATCAATTCTTGACGGAGGAAAAGTTGGGGTTGATATGGGTCTTTCAATCATCCCAGGTGTTGTAATCATCTGTACATTAGTTATTATCCTTACAAATGGACCTGGAGCAAATGGATATACAGGAGCAGCTAACGAAGGTGTTGGCGTTCTTCCTTGGATAGGCGGAAAATTATCTTTCATCCTTAGCCCATTATTTGGTTTCAGCTCACCAGAAGCAATTGCAGTTCCTATAACAGCATTAGGTTCAACAGGAGCAGCAATCGGTACAGTTGCAAAAATGGCAGCAGCAGGAAAAGTTTCTGGAAATGACATAGCAGTATTTACTGCAATTTGTATGTGTTGGAGTGGATATATCTCAACTCATATCGCAATGATGGATGCACTTGGAACAAAAGAAGCAACTGGAAAAGCATTAATCAGCCACACAATTGGTGGATTAGTAGCAGGTGTTGCAGCTCACCTTTTATATATGTTATTCCATTTATTCTAATTAAAGAAAAAATTAAAGGAGTGAAATTCACTCCTTTTTTATTTTATCAATTTATTCTTTTTAGCAATTTTTTTGATTTGTTCTAAATCGCTTTTGTCGTATTCTTGTCTTAAATCTCTAAATATCTTAAAATTTATCATTACGGTATTTCCTTTATTTTCTATTGAGAAACTTCTTATTCTATCCCATTTGTAGAGTTTTCCAACTAATTGCCATGGATGAACTATTCCCATTTCACTTATTCCAGCACTCATAATACTTGTAAAGAATGCAAGCCACCAAGAAAGTGCTAAAAGGTAACCCGCAATATCATTTTTATATCTATATGCTACAAATAGCATAAATACTAATGCAAAAATTAGAGATATGAATGTGTATTTTGTAAACTTTACTTTTATTAAGCATGTAAGTCTTCTGTATATATTAAAGACACAAAAAAATAAAGGTAATAATATCAAAGGTAACATAGTCTCTCCTTAAAATTCCATTTTTATACTTCTTTTGAAAAGATTGTCCAAAATTTCTTTTGGATCTTTTTTATTATATGTTATTTCGTAAACTGCATTTGTGATCGGTAATTCTACATCGTATTTTTCGGATAAGTCCATTAATGCTTTTGTTGTATAATAACCCTCTGCTAGTTTTTCAAATTTTTCACCTTTTACGAATTTTTCTCCAAATTTCCTATTATTGCTAAATTCAGAAAATACTGTTGCTTCATAATCTCCAAGATGACAAAGTCCGTAAGCACAGCTTTTGTCTCCCCCCATTTTTTCAATAAGTCTTGCAATTTCTCTAGTTCCTCTTGACATCAAAGCTCCTTTTAATGAGCTTAAATTAAAGCCATCAAGCATACCAGCAGCAATTCCTATTACATTTTTTGAAGCTGCTCCAATTTCATTTCCTAAAAGATCTGTTCCATAGTAAAATCTAATTAAATTACTTGAAAAAGCATCAACTAATCTTTTTACTAATTCCCTATCATCAGAATCTATTACCATACAATTTGGTATTCCATTTGTAAAGTCTTGAACATGTCCTGGTCCAATCCAAGCACCACAAGAATAGCTTTCTCCTAGTATGTCTTTTACTATTTTCGTAGGTGTAAAGCCCGTCTTTATTTCTATTCCCTTCATACAAAGTATGATTGGAATATTTTTCTCTTTAAAAATTTCTTTATTTTCATTTAGTAATTCTCTTAAACTTTGAGTTCCAACTGAAATAATTATTAAATCTTTATTAAAAACATCATTTATATCAGTTGTTAAAGTAATGGACATAGGAAGTTCAAGAAAATCATTTTTTCTATTTGCTAAAAAACTTTTCATTTTTTCTGAAGCTTCTCTACCATATAAGGAAACTTCATTTCCTATCTTATCTAAATACCAAGCTATGAAACTACCCCATCTTCCACAACCTATAACAGCTATTTTCATAAAATCTCCTAATTTTCTTCCAACATATCAATTCTTTTTTGATGACGACCTCCTTCAAAGTCCTCTTCAATAAAAGTTTTTACAATATCTTTTGCAAGTTCAATTCCAGTAACTCTTGCTCCTAAACAAAGAACATTTGCATTATTATGTTTTCTTGTCATTCTAGCAGAAAAACTTTCGCTACATAGTCCTGCACGAATTCCTTTAACCTTATTACAAGCTATTGAAATTCCGATTCCAGTTCCACAGATTGCTATTCCCAAAGAGTTTTCGTTTTCTAAAACTTTTTTGCAAACAGCTTTTCCAAAAACTGGATAATCTACACTTGTAGTTTCATCTGTTCCTACATTTATAACTTCATGTCCCATTTCTTCTAAAAATTTTACAAGTTCATTTTTCATCTCAACAGCTGAGTGGTCATTCCCAATTATAATTTTCATAATAGTCTCCTTATTTGCTATTCAATATAACTAATAATAATATATTTCCAAAGTATAGTCAAGTAGTAACTTATAAAGATACTATATAAAAATTATATTAATTTATGTAACTTATTAATTGACTTGAAGTTAAAAAAGTAGTATAATGATATCACTAAATAAAAAACTTAACCCAACAACGCAAAATACCGTCATGTCTAGTCATATCAGGAGGAAAGATGTACGATAAGGAGAAAATCATAAAAAACTTTAGCCCTTTGATAAAATCGAGTATAAAAAAGTATTTCGCAAATTACATAAGCTATGAAGATGCGTATCAAGACGGAGTTGTTAAAATTTTAGAACTTTTAGAAAGCTATAAGGGTGGCGGAAAAGTTTCACTTGAATGTTATTTAAAATATCAACTAAAATATTTTTATATGCAAAAATTTTTTAAAAGAAAATTGGAGAACGAAAAAACATATACTAAAATTTATCAAACAAAAGATGATGAAACAATTGAAGTTTTAGAATTAATTGTTGATGAAAATACTGATATTCAAAAAGATATTGAAACAAATGAAATAAATAAAAAGGTAAGAGAAATTGTGTCCACTCTCCCCCAAAAGCAAAAAGAGGTTATAGAGTATAAATTTTATGAGAACTTAAAGAATAAAGAAATTGCAGAAAGAATGAAAATTAAGGAAGATACAGTTAAGGAGTATTATAAAATAGCGAAGAAAAAATTAAAAGATAAGTTTATAGAAAACGGGATAGATATTAAGGAGTAGTGTTTAGATTTATGTATCTTAGATACATATAGAAATTATATTTTTTATTTCTTTCAGAAATACTATTGCTTGTACCCAAGCAATAGTTGAGATCTTTCGACTACGCTCAAGATGACGTGTTGGGGGCTTTACACTTCTTGGTGCTATGACGTGAAGTATTTTTTTGAAAATACTTTTTTATTAATTATTGAAGTCTATCTCCTTTTAACGTTAAGCAATAAAACAAAGTATTAAACCTTATACGTCATTTCGACTGTAGCGTAAGCCTAGTGAATCTAGCCCTAACTTTGTTTACTTGTAAACAAAAGTAGGTCTGACGCAAAGGTTGTTCAAATCTTTGATTTGAGTACAATCGACTGCGGAAATCTCATACTTTTGCTTTAGCAAAAGTAAATGTATCGTAGATACATCAAATACTCCCCATATTTCATAAATACAAATTCAAAAAGGACTCTTTGAGTTCTTTTTTTGTATATTTTTATGGATTTTTTATAATTTTGTGGTAAAATATAATATGTATATTTGTGTAGATTTTTAATAAGGAGAAAAAATGACTAATTTTATAGATGAAAAATATGATGTTGTAGTAATTGGTGCAGGTCATGCCGGTTGTGAAGCAGGTCTTGCAAGCGCTAGACTTGGACTTAAAACTGCAATTCTTACTATCAGTATGGATTCTGTTGCAGATATGCCATGTAATCCAAATATTGGTGGTACTGGTAAAGGCCATTTAGTTCGTGAGATTGATGCTCTTGGTGGCGAAATGGCGATAAATATTGATAAAACCTTTATTCAATCAAGAATGTTGAATACTTCAAAAGGTCCTGCTGTTCATAGTTTACGTGTTCAGGCTGATAAAAAGATGTATCATACTGAAATGAAAAAAGTTTTAGAAAATGAAAAAAATTTAGATTTAATTCAAACTGAAGTTAAAGAAATTTTAACTGAAAATAATATTGTAACAGGTGTTTTGACTACTTCAAATGAAGTATTTCCTTCAAAAGCAGTAATAATCTGTACTGGAACTTATCTTAAATCCATGATTTTAATGGGAGAAAATTGTTATGAAAGTGGTCCTAACAATTGGAAATGCTCAACTTATTTAAGTGAGAGTTTAAAAAACTTAGGTATTCCTCTTAGACGTTTTAAGACAGGAACTCCTGCAAGAGTTCATAGAAATTCCATTGATTTTTCAAAAATGGAAGTTCAAAAAGGTGATGATAATATAATTCCTTTCTCTTTTATGAATGAAGGTAAAGATATTGGAAATCACAAGGAGGATTGTTTCTTAACCTATACAACTTTAGAAACAAAACAAATTATTGAAAAAAATCTTCATAGAAGTCCAATGTATGCTGGAATTGTAAATGGTGTAGGTCCTAGATATTGCCCTTCTATCGAGGATAAAATTGTTCGTTTCAATGAAAAAGATGAACATCAAGTTTTTATAGAACCTGAAGGCCTAGATACTTTGGAAATGTATGTTCAAGGTGTTAGTTCTACCCTACCTCTCGAAGTTCAAAAAGAAATGTATAAGAGTATTTTAGGTCTTGAAAATGTTAAAATTATGCGTCCTGCTTATGGTATTGAGTATGACTGTATTGATCCAACTATTTTAAGAGCAACTTTGGAGCATAAGGATATTAAAAATCTATTCTTTGCCGGTCAAATCAATGGTAGCTCAGGATATGAAGAAGCAGGAAGTCAAGGCATTATCGCGGGTATAAATGCATCAATGAATATCTTAGGAAAAGAGCCATTTGTTCTTACAAGAAGTGATGCATATATTGGAGTTTTAATTGATGATTTAATTACAAAAGGTACTGATGAACCTTATAGAATGATGACTTCAAGAACTGAATATAGACTATCACTAAGACAAGATAATGCTGATTTAAGACTTACAGAAAAGAGCTATAATGTAGGTTTAGCAACAAAAGAACGTTATGAAAAATGTTTAAATAAAAAGACTTTGATAGAAAATGAAATTGAAAGATTAAAGTCCACTATCCTAACACCAAAGGAAAATACAAATAATGCTTTGGAAGAACTAGGTAGTATGAAGTTAAAAACAGCAGTTAGTCTTTATGATTTAATCAAAAGACCTGAGCTTGACTACGAAATGCTTAAAGACTTAGATGAAACTCGTGAGCCTTTGGATAGAGAGATTAAATTACAAGTTCAAACAATGATTAAATATGAAGGATATATAGAAAAACAAAGCCAACAAATCGAAGCATTTAAAAAGCTTGAAAATAAGAAACTTGAAAATATTGACTATAATTCCCTATCAGGTCTTAGAATTGAAGCAGTACAAAAACTTTCAAAATTTAGACCTGAAACAGTTGGTCAAGCTAGTAGAATTTCTGGTGTAAGCCCTGCAGATATAAATGTTTTGCTAATCCACCTTGAAACTCAAAGGAGAAAAAATGGATAATTTAAAAAATTTAACACAAAAAGAAAGTATCAATTTAAGTGATATTGCTATAGAAAAGTTTGAAATTTACAGAAAATTAATCCTAGAATGGAATGAAAAAATAAATTTAACAGCAATTACTGATGAAGATGCTATGAATACAAAACATTTTTTAGATTGTCTATTACTTACAAAAACGGGATTTTTTGATGATGATAAAACTGTATTAGATGTTGGAACTGGTGCAGGTTTCCCTGCTATTCCACTTAAACTATATAATGAAAATCTTAAAGTTACAATGCTAGATAGTTTAAATAAGAGAATAAAGTTTTTAAATATAGTAATTGATGATTTGAAATTAAAAGATATAAAGGCAATTCATGGACGTGCAGAAGAAGTCGGAAGAAAAGAAGGCTTTAGAGAAAGCTTTGATATAGTTAGCTCAAGAGCAGTAGCTTCCCTATCTTTACTTTTGGAATTTACAATTCCATTTTTAAAGGTTAATGGATTATTTCTAGCAATGAAAGGCCCATCATATCTTGAAGAAGTAGAAGATTCAAAAAACGCTTTTAAAAGATTAAATTGCAAATTAGAAAAAGTTGTAAATTTCAAGATTGAACAAAATGGTGAAATCTCAGAAAGAAATATTTTAATAATCAAAAAGACAGGAAAAACACCTGATAATTTCCCAAGAAATATGGGACAAATAAAGAAAAAACCATTATAAAAAGTAAAGAAGGCTAAAAGCCTTCTTTTTTTGTTTCAATCCCCTATGTTTTATGTGAAATATTATTAATTATTTTGTTTCACAATAAAAAAAAGACGGTTGTTATAACCGTCTTAAATTTTAATGAACTATTTAACTATTCTTCTTGCTCCTACATAAGTATTTCCAAAATAACTTCCGAAAAGTTTACTTACGATAACACCTGTTCCTGGGCTTGATGCGTGTACGAACTGGTTGTTTCCGATGTAGATACCAACGTGGCTGATTCTTCCTCCACCGTTGTTAAAGAATACTAAGTCACCTTTTCTTAAGTCTTTTGAATCTACACTTATACCGTTATTAATTTGAGTATATGATGTTCTATTTAAGCTGATTCCAACTTGTTTATACACATAATATACTAAACCTGAACAGTCAAATCCGATATTTGGATTAGCAGATGCCCAAATGTATGGTTTACCAACTTGAGCTAATGCTAAATCAATAACTTTATCTATATCAGAACTATATGATTGTTTTTCAGTCTTAGCAGGAGTTGAATTTCCTGAATTATTATTAGCTTTTGGTTGTTCAGCAGCTGGTTTAGTTGCTGAAAGGTATGATTTAATTACATATCCAGTCTTTCCATTAAATGTAAATTCTACCCATTCACCTTTATCAATACCAGTAACTTTTTCACCTTTTGATAAAATACCAAGTTTAGATGATGTAGCTGATTGGTCAGATCTAACATTTAAGTTTTCTGTTGCATAAAGTGTAACTTTCTTTGCAGCAGCAGCTTTCTTTTGTTCTGCAGCTTTCTTTTCAGCAGCTACTCTTTCTTCTTCCGCTTTCTTTTCAGCAGCTTTTCTTTCTTCAGCAGCTTTCTTTTCAGCAGCTACTCTTTCTTCTTCTGCTTTCTTTTGTTCTGCAGCTTTCTTTTCTTCTTCAGCCTTTTTATCTTCAGCGGCTTTATTTTCTGATGCTACTTTTTCTTCTTCTGCTTTAATTTCTTTTTCTGTCTTTTCTGGTTCAACTACTTCTTTAGTTAATAATGCAACATCAACAGATAAAACTTTACCATCAACTGTGACAGTTGCCATCTTATCTCCAGTCATTTCAACTTTAACGATTGAACCTTTTTGAAGTTTAACAGTTTCTCCCTCAGAATCAGTTAATGCAAGTTTAGCTTCTACAGATTCTTTAATATAGAAAGCATTTTCTTCTAATTCTGGCATTAATGTATCTTCTTCTGTAACTAGTGAATATATATCTTGATCATCTGATAATTTTTTTAATTCAACAACGGAAGGAGTTTCTACTACTAGAGTTGAACTGCTAACTAAAAAATTATTTATTTCCTCAATATTTGTACTATGAATTTTTACTTCTACTTTTTCAGTCTCATCGGCATATGTACTTGCTACTGGCAATGCAGTACAAACTAACGCGCATAACATAGAAGTTGTCAAAACTTTTTTAATTTTCATAACTACCTCCTAACTTATAGACATATTTTACACTACCTATTGAAAAAAGTCAACAAAAAGTTACAAAAAAATTACAAAAGTTTACAAAAATATTACAAAAAGTTACAAATAGGTTACAAGAAGAATTTTTTTATTAAATGTTTCACGTGAAACAAAAAAATTTTAAAGCTATGTTTCACGTGAAACATAAAATTTATATTTATGTATTGTTTCACGTGAAACATTTTATATAAAAAAAGAAATATAATGAATTTGTAAAAAAAATAATTATATGTTTTTAAAATTTTTAACTAATTTTATGTTATAATTATATATATTATATATAAATAGAAGAAAAATATAAAAACAAAGGAAATATTATGAAGATTTTTGATGCTTTTAAAAAGAAAAAGGAAATGAGAGTAATCTCTGTGTTTAACCAAAAGGGTGGCGTAGGCAAAACAACAACAGTTGTAAATCTTGCTTCTGCTTTAGGTTTTAATAAAAAGAAGGTATTAGTTATAGATATGGATCCTCAAGGTAATTCTACTTCAGGTTTAGGAGTAGAAGAGCCAGAGGTAACTATTTATGATGTTTTAACTCACGAGAAAGAAATAAAAGACACTATTATTCAGACTAAATCAAAGAATGTTGATTTAATTCCAGCTAATGCTGATTTGTGTGGTCTAGAAATTGAACTTTTAAGTGTAGATAAAAAAGAATATCTATTAAAGGAAGAATTGTCTAAAATTCCTGAGAATTATGATTTCATAATTATAGACTGTCCGCCATCATTAAGTGTGCTTAGTATAAACTCTCTAGTATCATCACATAGTGTGTTGATTCCTATACAATGTGAGTACTATGCCTTAGAGGGCGTTAGTCAACTTATGAATACGGTTAATATAATAAGGAAGGGTTTAAATCCAGAATTAGAAATAGAAGGGGTATTACTAACAATGTATGATTCTAGAAATAATTTATCTGAGGACGTAAAGAACGAAACAGAGAATTATTTTAAGG
Organism: Parvimonas pharyngis; assembly: GCF_046569675.1. Lineage (NCBI taxonomy): Bacteria > Bacillati > Bacillota > Tissierellia > Tissierellales > Peptoniphilaceae > Parvimonas > Parvimonas pharyngis. The sequence continues at coordinate 314,972 of NZ_JBKICJ010000002.1, read as the reverse complement.
ATAAACTATTTGATACAGTTATCCCTAGAAATATAAGACTTGCAGAAGCGCCAAGTTTCGGAGAAAGTATAATATATTATGATAAAAATTCAAAAGGAGCTATTGCTTATTTATCTTTAGCTAAAGAATTAATAAAGAATAGGAGAAAATAATGAAGAAAAAAGGACTAGGCAGAGGTCTAGGATCTCTTTTAAGAGATGAAGACTTTATTACTGATGAAAATTTATTAACTGTTGATTTAGATAAGTTAATGGCTAGAGAAGATCAACCGAGAAAGAGTTTTGATGATGATAGTTTAAAGGAATTAGCTAATTCCATTAAAGCAGACGGAGTAATTCAACCAATTGTTGTTAGAAAGGTTGATGATAAATACGAAATTATTGCAGGTGAAAGAAGATTTAGAGCTTCAAAGCTTGCAGGACTTGAAAAAGTTCCAGTTGTTGTTAAAAATGTTACTGATAGAAAGGCGAGAGAACTTGCATTAGTTGAAAATATTCAAAGAGAGGACTTAAATCCTATTGAAGAAGCTATTTCGCTTAAAACTCTAATGGAAGAATATAAACTTACTCAACAAGAGCTTTCTGATATAATTGGAAAGAGTAGATCATATATTGCTAATAATCTAAGACTTTTAAATCTTTCTGACCATATTAAAGAGTATTTGATTCGTGGAGAATTAAGTCCAAGTCAGGGAAGAACATTACTTTCTTTAGAAACTGATGAAGAAAGAAATAAATATCTTGATAAGCTATTAGTAAAAGAAGTAAATATAAGAGATGTTGAAAAAAAAGCAAAACAAAGCAAAAATAAGACAGAAGATATCTTTATAAAGGATATTTGTGAGAGATTAACTGAAGTTTTAGATGCTAAGGTTAAGATTAACGAAAAGAAAAAAGGTGGACAAATAGAGATTAGCTACTTAAATGAAGCTGATTTACAAAGAATAATAGATTCTTTAATGAACATTTATAATTTGGAGAATTAATATGATTTATCTAGATAATGGCGCAACAACTTTTCCTAAACCTAAGGTAGTAACAGACAAAATAATGGAATGTTCTTTAGGTTATGCTGGTAATCCTGGACGTAGTGGACATAAACTTGCTATGAAAATGGATTTAGAAATTTACGAAACTAGAGAAAAGATATGTAAATTAATAAATGGAACAGAAGTTCTTAATGTAATATTTACTTTTAATGCAACTGATAGCTTAAATTTGGCGATTAAAGGTGTATTAGAAGAAGGAGACCATGTAATTACTACTTCAATGGAGCATAATTCTGTTTTAAGACCACTTAATAAATTAAGAAAAGACGGTAAGATAGAATTAAGTATTGTATATGCTGATGATAAGGGATATATAGACCCACAAAAGATTTTCGAAGCCTTAACTCCTAATACTAAGATGATTGTAACAACACATATGTCTAATGTATTTGGAACTATAGTTGATATTAAGGCAATAGGGGATTTCTGTAAGGAAAATAATATACTTTATCTTGTAGATGCTTCTCAATCAATCGGAGTATTAGATATTGATGTTCAAGAAATGAATATTGATTTACTAGCTTTTCCAGGACATAAAGCTCTTTTTGGTCCAATGGGAACAGGTGCTCTATATATAAAGGAAGGAATTATAGTTAAGCCATTAAAAGAAGGAGGAACTGGTAGTTATTCACATAGTATTGATCAACCAGATTTATATCCTGACAGTTTAGAAAGTGGTACTCCTAATGGTGTTGGTATTATAGCTTTAGGTAAAGGAATAGACTTTATTAATGAAGTTGGACTTGAGAATATAAGAAATCACGAAATGAGTTTAAAAAATCATTTTATAGAACTTTTAAAAGACAATGAAGATGTAATTCTTTATGGTACTCTTGACGATAGACAAGGTGCTGTTGTGAGTTTAAATGTAAAAGATATGGATAGCTCTGAAATTTCTTATATATTAAGTGATGAGTTTGATATTTATACAAGACCTGGTTTTCACTGTGCTCCTCTTGCTCATAAGACAATGGGTACTGAGGAACTAGGCGCTATTAGATTTAGTTTTGGATATTACAATACATTAGAAGAAATAGACAAAACTGTCGAAGCTTTATTAAATATAATAGAAAGGAATAAAAAATAGTGAGTGCAATATTTGAATTTTTAAATTCTCATTCAGGAATATTTTTAATATTAGTGTTATTTGTCTTATTATTTATCTCTTATCAATTCAGTCAAATAAATAGAAAGCTAAGTCTTCAAAAGAAAAAATACGATATGCTTTTAAGAGGTAGGGGAGAATTGAATATGGGAGAGCTTATACAAGCTCATTCAACAGATATTTTTGAGATGGAAAAAAAGGTAAATGAACTTGAATCTGAAATTAAAACTACAAAAAGTAAGTTTGCTTTTACATTTCAAAAAATTGGTTTTGTAAAGTATGATGCTTTCCACGACCTTAAAAATAAATTATCTTATACAATAGCAATATTAGATGGTTTTAATAACGGTCTATTATTAACTACTATTTATGGTAGAGAAAGTTGTATAACTTATGCAAAAGAAGTAAATGCTGGTATTGTAAACCAAGAATTATCTAAAGAAGAGTATGAAGCTCTAAGGATGGCTCTAGAAAAATAATGAGAAAATTAATGTTTATTTTAAATCCAAATGCTTCTGGATTTAAAAAATTTGACTATAAAGAAGGTATTGAAGAATACCTTAAAGGTATTAATCTAAATTTTGAGTATGATATAAAATGTACTTCTATAGAGGGAGAAGCCATTTTAATTGCAGAGAAAGCCGTTAGAGATGGATTTACTGAATTAATTGCAGTTGGTGGAGATGGAACAATTGCTGAAGTTGGAGATGTAGCTGTAAGAAATAACTTAAAACTTGGTGTAATTCCTGCTGGTACTGCAAATGACTATTTTAACAGTCTCGGCGAAACTACTAACTTTGTAATCTGTATGGAAAAGATTATAAAAGGAAATACAACATTAATTGACTATGGAACATTTTTGGATAAATCATTTTTCAATATTGCATCCGTAGGCTTTGATGCGGAAGTTAATGAATATGCTATAAAAGTCAAAAAGATTATTAAAAGTGGTCTTGCCTACAAAATTGGAATAGCTTTAGCTTTAATTCATCATAAAAGAAAGAGATACAAAATTATAGTTGATGATGTTGAATATGAAGACGACTATTTCTTAATCGCAGTAGGAATCGGAAGTAAATATGGCGGTAAAATTAATATATTGCCATCTGCTGATATGAAAGACGGACTATTAGATATTTGTGCGATTAAGTATAAATCAAAATTTGATATAATAAAAAAGATAAAAACTATTATAAATGCAACTCATGTTAAAGAAGATATAACGTCATATTTCAAAGCAAAGAAAATTAAAATAATTTCAAAGAATATTGAAATTAACTTTGACGGAGAATATATGTCTGGAATTGATGAAGTTGAATTTAAAATTAGTGATAAACAAGTTAAATTAATAATGTAGGGGGTATTATGAATATTTTTGAAGAATTAACAGGAAAAATCAAAGGAACAAATAAAAGAATTGTATTTCCTGAAGGTGAAGACAAGAGAGTTTTAGGAGCTTGTGTTAGATTAAAAAAAGATGGATTAGTTACTCCTATTGTTTTGGGAAACATAGAAGAAATCAAAAAAACTGCAAAGGAATTAAATGTTTGTATTGATGATTTAGAAATAATTGATCCTTTAAAAGCAGAAGATTTTGATGAATTAGTTGAAAAATTTGTAGAACGTAGAAAAGGTAAAAACACAAAAGAAGAAGCTGAAATATTCTTAAAAGATGTAAACTACTATGGAACAATGATGGTACAAGTTGGAAAAGCTGACGGAATGGTAAGTGGAGCTGTACACTCAACAGGAGATACAGTAAGACCAGCTCTACAAATCGTAAAAACTAAACCAAATGTTTCAAGAACAAGTGGGGCAATGGTAATGCTAGGTAAAAATGGCGAAAGATATGTTTTTGCCGACATAGCGATAAATATTACTTTAGAAGCAAAGGAATTAGCAGAAATAGCTGTTGAAACAGCAAAAACTGCTGAAATATTTGGAATAGATCCAAAAGTTGCTATGCTAAGCTTCTCAACAAAAGGCTCTGCAAAACATGAATTGTCTCAAAAAGTTGTTGATGCTACACAAATCGCTAAGGAATTAGCTCCAGATTTAGCATTAGATGGAGAATTACAATTTGATGCTGCAATAGTTCCATCAGTCGGAGAACAAAAGGCAAAAGGCTCAAAAGTTGCAGGACATGCAAATGTATTTATCTTCCCAGATTTACAATCAGGAAATATCGGATATAAAATAGCACAAAGACTTGGAGGTTTTGAAGCAATAGGCCCAATCCTACAAGGACTTAATAAACCTATTTCAGACCTTTCAAGAGGATGTAACGAAGAAGATGTTTACAAATTAGCAGTAATTACCGCTGCACAAAGTCTTCAATAAAATTAAATATAAAATAGAAAAACAAAACCGAAATGGTTTTGTTTTTTTGTGGGGGAATTAGGGAAGAAATGTATAGCTAGATTGACTACGGTCGAGATGATGTGTTGGGAGTGTTTCTCCTCAAAGTACTATGACGTGAATTAGTTTATTTGATATAACATGTATTTATATAATTATGTATAAAGTATTTTTGATGTTTATTTACTTTTAACGTCTGGCTAAAAATCGAAGATTGTTCTCTATACGTCATTTCGACCGGAGTGTAACGTAGTGGAGAAATCTCACACTTATGCTTGTATACAAGCATAAGTGAATGTATCGTAGATACATATAGAAATTTTTTATTTCTTTCAGAAATACTATTGCTTGTAAACAAGCAATAGTTGAGATCTCTCGACTACGCTCGAGATGACGTGCTGAGAAGTTTTGCTTTTCAAAGTGCTATGACGTAAAACATTTTTTACTCTCTATAAACTTGAAAAACAATACTAGGTCTGACGGGGTAATTGTATCATCAGATACAATTGCTCTGGAGATCTCATACTTTTGCTTTAGCAAAAGTAAATGTATCACAGATACATCAAAATCAAATTCCAATCAACATAAAGTAAATACTTATTTTAAAAAGTTGAGTTTTTATTTAAAATTTGGTAAAATATCTTAAATTATTTTGGAGGTGAGTTTATGGAATGCTTGGATACTTCTTTTTTACAAAATGATGAAATACAATTAGTTTTAGATAAATTTTATCCTGGAAATTTAGCTATTAATCGGGTTCCTACATATAGCTTTTATATATGCGACTTAAAAGGGAATAAAATGGGGAAATGTGATTTGAGAATTGGAAATAATGAAGGACTTTTCTATGGCGGAAATATAGGATATACAATTGAGGAAAAACACAGAGGTCATCACTATTCAGCAAAAGCCTGTAAACTCCTTTTTGAACTAGCAAAAAAGCATGATATGGATTATTTATATATAACAGCTAATCCTGATAATCATGCTTCTAATAAAATATGTGAATATTTAAATGGTGAGTTTTTAGGCATCTTTGAGTTACCCGATGATAATGATATGAGAATAGACGACAATGAAACTCATAAATGTATCTATAAATTTGTATTGTAAAATTTATTTTATTTCATAATCAATATGACGTTTTTTTAATTCCTTTAAAAAATAGTCATATTTTTTTTGCTCTTTATCCTTTGAAACATGTCCAATAACGAAAGTATATCTAAAAAATCTAGCTTTTAATTTAATAGACACCTTATAAGCACGATTACTTCTATAATTAGAAGTAGATATAATTTTTACACCTACAATTTTATCTGTATCAATTGGAAACAAATGATTTGAAGTGTATAATTTATCTCTATCAAAATAACAAATAATTTCATCAGGAAATTTTATTTTAAAAATAATTCTAGTAAAAATCATATATGCTAGAATAATGTAAGATATAATTAAAATAGCTACAATTAAATATTTAAAAATTCCGTAATATTCAGCAGATAAAGCAGTATATAAGCTAAATATTCCTAAACATAAAAAAAGCATTAAACTAAAAATTGCTAAATATATTCTAGATTTATTTTTCATTTTTTTCTCCTTATAATTCAATCTTTTACTATATTAATTCTACCATATTTACTTTTAGTTGACTATATTTTAAATTATAATTATGCTATACTTATTTAAAGAAATTTAATTTTACGATAAAATACTCAAGGGAGTGATATTTTTGAAAATTTTAATTGTCGAAGATGATGAAAATATATTTGAAATGTTGAAAAAGGAGCTTTTACTTTGGAATTATGAAGTAAAGGGGATTTCAAATTTCAATCAAATAGTCGAAGAATTTGTAGAATACCAACCACATTTAGTTTTAATGGATATTATGTTGCCATATAATAATGGTTATTTTTGGTGTGAGGAAATTCGTAAACATTCAAATGTTCCAATTATTTTCATTTCTTCAAAGAGTGAAAATATCGATATTGTAATGGGTATTCAATTCGGAGCTGACGACTATATAACTAAGCCGATAGATTTGAATGTAACTTTGGCAAAAATTAAAGCAATATTAAGAAGAAGCTATGATTTTACAAAGGACTTTGAATTTTTAAGTTTTGCAAATGTATTTTTATATATGGATAAGAATAAAGTGAAATATAATGGCAACGAGATTTCACTTACAAATACGGAAACGACGATTTTAGAAACTCTTTTTAAAGCTAAAGGCGGAGTTGCTTCAAGGGAGTCAATTATGGAAAAATGTTGGCATGGAGATGATTATATTGACGATAATACTTTGGCGGTCAATATAACAAGACTTAGAAAGAAATTTGCAGATATTAAACTTAATGATTTTATCCAAACCAAAAAGGGAAGTGGATATTATCTAAATTCTAAAACGGAGTAAAAATGGATAAATTTAAAAATTATATTTCAAAAATTTTGCCTGTAACGGTAACAACAATTTTTATATTATCAGTATTTTTGATTGTTTTTTTACTTATGAATTTAAGCTTTGAAAGTTACTTCTTAGCCTTTGAAATAGTGGCTTTTTTTTATATGGTATATCTTGTATTTATGACTTTTCTAAATAAAAAAGAGGAAAAACTAAAAAATCAGATACTAGAGCTTGAAGAAACTAATTTGAAATTAAGAAATGACTTTTTAGAAAAAGAAAAAGAATTACAAGAGTATTTTTTAATTTGGATTCATCAGATAAAGACACCAATAACCGCAGGTAAATTAATCTGCGATGGCGATATTGAAAATGAAAATATAAAAAATATAAAAAAAGAATTGATTTATATTGAAGACTATACAAATATGGCTCTAAGCTATCTTAAAATGTCAAAACACAATACGGATATGGACATTTCACTTGTGAATTTAGACGATATTATTAACCCTTTAATCAAAAAATATGCAATTCTCTTTATTTCAAACAATATAAAACTTGAATACAAAAAGCTAAATGTAAAAGTAATTACAGACAGCAAATGGTGTATGGTAGTAATTGAACAGCTATTATCAAATGCAATAAAATATACAAAAAATGGCATTGTTTCAATAACTTTTAATGAAAAAGAAAATTTTCTAGAAATAAAAGACAACGGTATCGGGATTAAAGAATCAGATTTGCCGAAAATTTTTGATAAGGGATATTCAGGCTTTAATGGAAGACAAAATCAAAAATCAACGGGAATAGGGCTATTTTTAGTTAAACAAATTTTGGATAAACTCGGACAAAAAGTTAAATTGGAATCAAAATTAGACGAAGGAACAAGTGTAAAAGTCTATTTTAATATAGATTAGGAGAAAATTATGGAAAAAGATATTTTTGAAGAATATATTAAACATACAGAACCTGAAAAAAAAGAAAAAGCTTATGCTTGGAGTATCGGTATCGGACTCCAAGATGTTGACGGAATTAAGCCTTCAAAATATTTAATTGAAACTGCGAAACAAAATATTGAGGGAGAAATATCCTTGGAGCAAGCTGAAAAAATGATTACTGCTTATTATGAGGAAAAACCTAGCAGAAACGAAGATAGAAACAAGGAAGCTGATGAAGTAGCTTTACGAATTACAAGAATTATTACAGAACCTGCTTTTTCTTTTACACCAAATGAATATTTATCCATTCACTACAGACTATTTAAAGGGATTTACTCTCATGCAGGGCAAATAAGAGATTATAATATCACGAAAAAAGAATGGATTTTAAATGAAAAAAGTGTAACTTATGGAAGTTTTAGCGAACTTTTTAAAACTCTAGAATATGATTTATCTCAAGAAAAAAACTTTAATTACAAAAATTTGAATATGGATGAGATAATAAAACATTTAGCTATTTTTGTTTCAAGACTATGGCAAATTCATCCTTTTGCAGAGGGAAATACAAGAACAACTGCTGTTTTCTTTATAAAATATCTTAAAACTCTTGGCTTTGAAGTTGGAAATGAATTATTTTCAGAATACTCTTGGTATTTTAGAAATGCATTGGTCAGAGCAAATTACAATGATTTAAAAAATGGTGTTTTTGAGACTACAGAATTTTTAGAAAAATTTTTAAGAAATTTATTACTTGGTGAAAAAAATATATTAAAAAATAGAGATTTGCATATATAGGAAAAACAAATGGAAATTAAAAGAGTTACAGAATACAATAATCCCTTATTTTCACAAATTGTTTTAAAACAAAGAGGAGCATTTTTAATTGACGAAGAACCTTATGAAATTGAAATAATTTCTAGTGACAGTGCCTTAGTTAGAGGAAAAAATAGAGAAAATTTTAAAAAACTTATTGAGTATTTTAGATATTATTCTCCACATATATTAAATTTTTTTGATGAGAATAATAAAAAAATTATTTCTTTTGAAAAGAAGCCGGTTTTAACTTTAGAAGTTGATAAAATTCAACCATCTCAATTTTATATTGATGAAGATAAAGTAAATGCACTAGAAAATTTTATTAAAAATTCTAAGGATATTGTAATTCAAGTTGTAAAATCAGATGACGGATATATCTGCGTTGATGGACATACAAGGCTATTTATTGCTTTTTTAAAAAATTTTAAAAATGTACTTGCCATAGAAACTGAATTTGACAACGACACCAACTACTTTGTTTCTCAGGCAAAGAAAAGAAATATCTTTACTATAAAAGACTTAGAACTTGTATCTCATAGTGATTATAAAAATTTGTGGATTGATTTTTGTGATAGCTATTTTAATATAGATTAGGAGAAAATTATGTTTTATAATGAAATATTTGATAAAAATATTTTTAATTCTAAACTGGCAATTAAATACGGTTTTTCGAAGATTGGGGATTTTTATATTTTACAGTCAAATATTGATGTGGAAAATTTTAATGCGATTATTAAAATAGGAAAAGAGTCCTTTGAAGTACAAGTTATTGAATTACCTTTTAATGAGGAATATATTTTATTCAATGTTTCAGACAGCAAAGGTAAATTCGTTTCAAAAATTAGAAAAAAAGTTAATGAACTTATTGAGGATATTGTAAATAGCTGTTTTACATCTTTGGATTATAGAAAATTATTACTAGACTATGTCAAGGAAAAATACGAAACAATTCCTGAAGAACCTTGGGAAGATAATAACCATGCGACAATAAAAACACCAAATACTAAAAAATGGTATGGGATTTTTATGTATATTCCTTATAAGACTTTGGGATTAGATAAAAATGGAAAGATAGATGTTTTAAATGTAAAACTTAATCCTGAACTTATAGAAAGTCTGATTGATAAAAAGCATTTTTTCCCTGCCTACCATATGAATAAAAAATACTGGATTTCAATTGTTTTGGATTCAGATGTGGATTTGAATTTGGTTAAGAGCTTAATTGATGAGAGTTTTAAATTAGTTGAAAAAGCGAAAGACTAATGGAAATTTCATACCTAACATTTCAATAACCTTACAAAATTGTAAGGTTATTTTTGTTTTTGTAATATTAGATAAATGTTTGTCTTAAAAATTTTTGCTAAAATATTATTGTAAACGAAAATAATATTTTTTGGAGGTAATTATGAATATATTAGATGTTAGAAATTTAAAAAAGATTTATGGAGGAATGGGACGTGTAAAGACTGAAGCTCTTAAAGATGTAAATTTTTCTGTTGAAAAAGGAGAATTTATTGCAGTTATGGGAGAATCAGGAAGTGGTAAAACTACTCTTTTAAATATAATAGCAACATTGGATAAGGCAACTGAAGGATCAGTTTTTATTGGAGGCAAGGATGTAAATTCATTAAGCAATTCAGAGGTTGCAAGTTTTAGACGTGAAAAATTGGGATTTGTTTTCCAAGATTTTAATTTATTGGACTCTTTTTCAAACAGAGACAATATTTATCTTCCACTTGTTTTATCGGATATTAAACCGGCAGTAATGAATGAAAAAGTAGGGGAGATTGCTCCTATTTTGAAGATAAGTGATATTTTGGATAAATATCCTTACCAAGTTTCAGGTGGACAAAAACAAAGAGTTGCAATCGCTAGAGCAATTATAACTAAACCTGATTTACTTCTTGCAGATGAACCTACAGGAGCATTGGACTCAAAATCTGCTGATATAGTTATGAAAACTTTCTGCGATATAAATAACAGCGGACAAACAGTTTTAATGGTTACTCACTCTGTAAAATGCGCTGCTTTTGCAAAAAGGGTAATTTTCATAAAAGACGGTAGAGTTTATCACGAAATATACAAAGGTAGTGATGACAACTTAACTTTTGCAGAAAAAATAAATCAAGCTCAAATCATGTTAAACGGGGTGAATAACTATGAAAAGTAAAATGGCTTCTAAATTTGCTTTTAAAAATATGAAGGCAAATGCTTTGCTTTTAACTCCATTTTTAATAGCAAGTAGTATTATGGGAACTCTATTTTTTGTAATGGCTTCCCTTGGACAAAATCATTATATCGAAAAAAATCACGAATATATAGCAATGCTTATACAGTTTGGAATTTTTATAGTTGGAATATTCACATTTATATTTATCATATATGCCAATAGCTTTTTGGCTAAGAGGAGAAATAAGGAATTTGCTCTATATGGAATTCTAGGTTTAGAGAAAAAGCATATTGCTAAAATTATTTCAATAGAATATATCCTAAACTTTTTGACAGTTAGTTTCTTTTCAATAACAGGAGGATTTGTTCTTGGAAAATTGGCTTTTATTCTACTTAATAGAATAACTAAAAATATGACTGCAAAGATAATGGACTATAATTTTTCAAGTTCTTCTGCAATATTAACTTTAATTTTCTTAGGTATCATATTTGTATTAATATATTTAACAATGGTATTTAAGATTGGAAAATCAACTCCTATAGAACTCCTTTCAAAACAAAAAAAGGCGGAGGGAGAACCTAAAAGTAAGTTTATCCTTGGAACTTTAGGATTTATAATTCTTTGTGTAGGGTACTATCTTTCGATTACATCAAAAGGAAGTATTAAAAGTTTTGGTAGATTTTTTCCTGCAGTTTTTGCTGTAATAATTGGAACTTATCTTATATTTATAGCTTTTAGTATTTTAGTTTTAAAATTATTAAAAAGAAATAGAAATTTATATTACAAAGCAAAACATTTCCTTTCTATATCAGGAATGTTATACAGAATGAAATCAAATGCTGTTTCTCTTGCAAGCATTACACTTCTTTCAACTTCAATTATAGTTACTCTAGCTACAACATTAACTATAAATTCTAGTATAAAAGATTTTACAAATTCTATTCATCCAAAAGACTTCTATTTATCATTCTCAGTAACGGGAAATAATAAAGATATACTTGAAAATGGTGAAGAAAGAAAAAATGAGATTTTAAAACTTTTAAATAAAATATTAAAAGAAGATGAAAAAATTAAAAATTTAACAGTCAAAAAGACTAAGATGAATCCTGTAATAAATGAAAATGGAAAAATTACTCCTTTAGGTAAAAGAAGTGAATTAGCATCATTTTTAATCATTGAAACATTGGAAGATTTTAATAAAAACAACAATACAAATTACACCCTTAATGATGATGAGGTGTTATATTCCACTAACTCAAAAAATCTTAAAAATTATGACTCTATGGAATTTGCTGGGAAAAATTACAAATTAGTCAAAGTAAAAGACTTATATCCTAGAAATATAGCTGCTGATGGGATGATAATTATTGTAAAAGATAACGAAATTTTTATTAAAATGTTAGAAGAATATACTCCAGATATAGAAGACAATCTGATAGAATATTTTCTAGAATTTAATTTTGATTTAGATTCTACTGATAAAGAAACTTTTTATACAAGATTACAAAAAGATTATAACTTATTTGCTGAAACAAATAAAATATCTAGTGGTTCATATAGTTCAAAAGCTGAAGTTGATGCTTTCGCTTATGAATTAAATGGTGGTCTATTGTTTTTTGGAATGGTAGTTGCATTTATTTTCATAACGGGAACTGTACTAATCACATATTATAAGCAAATTTCCGAGGGCTTTGAAGATAAACAAAATTATCAGATAATGAAAAATGTAGGACTTCCTGACTCGATTATCAAAAAGAGTTTAAGAGTACAGATACTGTGGATATTTTTCCTACCACTTGTTGTAGCAACAATTCACTCATTATTCGCCTTTCCAATCCTATACAATATACTTGGAGGACTTGGATTCCAAAGTATAAGAGTTTTTGCAATGAGTTTTGCGACAATTGTACTGGGCTTTTCAGTAATTTACTTTATAATCTACTCAATAACTTCAAGAGTTTACTATAAGATTATTAAATAAGAACCCCACCCTTCCACGATGCTTTGCATCGGGTGGGTACCCGGGAACCTTGTTGTTCCACAATAAGAACCCCACCCTTCCACGATGCTTTGCATCGGGTGGGTGCCCGGGAACCTTGTTGTTTCACAATAAAAAAAAATCACTGTTTTTACAGTGATTTTTTTATCTATTTTTATCTAGCCATTCTTTAACTATTTTATAATAATCTCTTGCGTATTCATATTGTTTTGTGGCATATTCGCCAAAATGAATGCCAAAGTCTAATTTGTATTCACACCAGTTGCTCCAAAGTAGTCCACAAGATGCTACATAAGCATAAATTTTATATTTTGTAACTTCATCAACTTGTCCGTTGAAATAAATACCAATTAAATTGTCAATTTGTTCTTTATCATAAAGTGAATATATACAGAACATTGCAATATCAATATCTGGATCTTGCATTGACGCATATTCCCAGTCGATTAAACGAAGAGATCCGTCTGGTGAGATTAAGAAGTTATCACAGTTTGCATCAATATGTGTTAAGCATTTTGGCTTTCTGTTTTTTTCTATGAAATCTCTTAAGGAAAAAATATTTGCTTTTACTTCTTTATAATCTGGATAAATTGAGTTTTTGTTTTTCCATAATGATTCATAAAAATCAATTTTTTCAAATACGTCAAATTCATGTCCTACTTCTAAACCTAATGAATGTAACTCTTTAATTTTTTCCATACAAATTCTTAGGTCATCATTGTTTTTATCATCACAATTTCTTGAATTTTCAATAAATTTTGTAATTTTATATCCATTTTCAGCATTAATATATATTAAATCATCACAAATATTTTTATCTTTTATAAGAGAATAAACTTCTGCTTCTTGAACTCTATCAATAAGTTCAGATGTTCCTTCGCCTGGAATTCTCAAAATATATCTAACATTATTTACTGTAAAAATAAATGAATTATTTGTCATTCCCTTTTTTAAAATTTCAATTTTTTCAATTTTATCTTCTGAAACATTGAGTGCTTCACAAATGATTGAGATTGCTTCTAAATGTGAATTTTCTATATCCTTGTATATACTTTTTAAAACTTCTAAATCTACTTTATTCATAACTACTCCTTTTAAAATCTATCTTTAACATTATATATTAATATTTTTATAAAATCAAATTTTTTACGAAAATAGACTAAAAAATTAAAAAAGTTGAAAAAAATGTATATAGAGTGTATAATATAAAATAGTTTTACGATAGAATGTAAAATTACTTATGTTATATCATACTTTTCTATTTAGATAATTTTTAAAATGTAAAGTATGATGAAATTAGGTTTTCTTTTCTAATATTTTTATGGTAAACCTAATTATAATAATCCTAGTTTTACGGTAGAGTGTATATCATACTTTTCTATTTAGATTTATTTTTAAATGTAAAGTATGATGAAATTAGGTTTTCTTTTTTAATATTTTTATGGTAAACCTAATTATAATATAAAATAGTTTTACGGTAGAGCATTCTATTTCTAGTTGTAAAACTAAATTATTGCCATAAATTCTATAAAAATTATCAAACTAAATTATGGTAATTAAATCTTAAATTTGGAGATTTCTATGAAAATTGAAAATACATTTTTACTGGTATTAGATATTCAAGAAAAATTAATGCCAGTTATTCAAAATAACGAAAAAATTATCAAATATACAAATATATTGATTAATGCTTGTAAAGAGCTTAATATTCCAGTAATTTATACTGAGCAATATCCAAAAGGACTTGGTGAAACAATTCCTGAGATTAAAGCTTCTCTAAACGAAGTGAATGCGAAGTATTTTTCAAAGAACAGTTTTTCAGCCTATCCAGTTATTAAGGATGAGATTTTAAAACTTAAAGAAGATGGAAGATCATCTGTAATTGTTGCTGGCGTTGAAACTCATATTTGTATATATCAAACAATCAAGGATTTAAAGGACGAGTTTAAGGTTTATCTTCCTTTTGAATCAGTTGGTTCAAGAAATCCAGAAAACTATAAAAATGGTTTGGATTTAATTAAACAAATGGGAGCGAGTGTTACTAATGTTGAAACTATTTTGTTTGATTTAATCAAATCATCAGAACATCCAAGTTTCAAAGTAATTAGTAAATTAATAAAGTAAGGGAGTTTTATATGAAAAAGAAATTTATAATAACCTTCATTATATCTTTAGTTCTTTTTGGTGGAATATTTTGGGTTGCCAATAGAATTTTAGATGTTATGGAGTTAACATCAAAAGTAGAATTTGTAGGAAATGATTTGGGTGAAGGTAATAATATAGAGCAACGTGTTGAAAATGAACTTTTATTTTTAGTTTTAGGTTTGGACAGTGATGACTTCAGTGGAGCAACAACTGAACAAAATAGAACTGATACTATGATTTTAGCAAAAGTTAATTTTGAAACAGGAAAAATTGATATTTTATCAATCCCTCGTGATTCAAGAGTAATGGTAAATGGAAAACTAGATAAAATAAACCATGCACACCATTATGGCGGTCTTAAAATGGCTATGAAAACTACAAGAGATTTCTTAAATTTAGATATAGACTATTATGTAAGAGTTAACTTCTTCTCAGTTAAGGACATTGTTGATGTTCTTGGTGGTATTGAAGTTGACGTTCCAGTTCAAGTTGACGTTGCCGAAGATAATGTTCACTTAAAACCTGGAAAACAAATATTAAATGGAAAACAAGCTCTACAATTCGCAAGATTTAGAGCAGGATATACAGAAGGTGATGTTGGCCGTGTTAAATCTCAACAATTAATTATTAAGGCTTTAATAAAAGAATTAACAAAGGCTAAAAATATCGCTAAACTTCCAGAAATTTTAGAAGTTGTTAAAAAGACTGTAAATACAAACATTCCTTTCTCAACAATTGCTAAATTATCTTTAAAGGTTAAAAATTTATCTGAAGATAAGATGCATACTGAAATAGTTCCTGGAGAAGCTGAATATATTCATAATACAAGTTATTATATTCCAAATCGTACAAAGTTAAATGCTCTTGTTAAAGAAATGTTTGGTGACTATTTGATTAATAATCAAAATGGAAATTCTCAAGTAGATACTGAAAAAAATAATAATAACAAGAACAATAATAATAACAAGAACAATAATAACAATAGTAATACTAATACTAACAAAAATAACAACAATAATAACAACAATAATAACAATAGATAATTCAGGTGAATATGGAAAACGAGAGAAAAAAAGAACATTTGGAAAATTTTTTAAAGAGCAACTTTAAATCTAGCAATTTACTTGAAAATGTGTATATAGAACATTTTGCATTGACTGATTTGAATTTTGATGAAATAGATACATCTGTTGAATTTTTAGGAAAAAAACTATCCTTTCCTCTTTTGATTAATGCAATGACTGGGGGAGCAGAGACTTCCTATGATATTAACGAAGATTTAGCAAGACTTTGCAAACATTTCAATATTGCTTTTGAAAGTGGAAGCCAAAAAGTTGCACTACAAGATGAAGAACTTGTAGAATCTTTTACAGTAATTAATGATATTTTAGATAACAAAAATGTTATTATTTCAAATCTTTCTGCACTATCAAGTCTTGAAGATGCAAAAAGAGCTGTTGAAATGTTAAAATCTGACGCTATTTCTCTCCATCTAAATCCCGCTCAAGAGATTGTTCAGTTTGAAGGAGATAGAAATTTTTCAGGTATTTTAAAAAATATTGAAAATATTGTAAAAAACTTAGATGTTCCAGTTATAATTAAAGAAACAGGTTGTGGAATTTCAAAGAAAACTTGTGAAAAGTTGTTGAACATTGGTGTTAAATACATTGATATCAGTGGATTTGGTGGAACAAATTTTATAGAAATTGAAAATTTAAGAAGAACAGATTTAGATTTTACAAATATTTATGGTTGGGGAATTCCAACTGCAAAATGTATTATAGATTGTAGAAAAGTTTCAAATGACTTTACTCTAATCGGATCTGGCGGATTAAAAACTGGGGAAGATGTCGCAAAGGCGATTATACTTGGAAGTGATATGACTGCTATTGCAGGAGAAGTTTTAAGATTTTTAGTTCATGGTGGATATAAAGTAGCTGAAGATTATTTAAAATCTTTAATCTATCAAACAAAAATGACTATGTTACTTCTTGGTGTAAAAAATATTAAAGAACTTAAAAAAGTTAAGTACAAAACATTTGGAAAATTAAAAGATATATTGTAAATTATTAAAAAATGAGAGTTAAAAACTCTCATTTTTTTATTATATTATTCTAATAGTAGCTTATTAAATTTCTTTTGTCTTTAAATCTATTTTTAAAATATATGGTAAAAATATAAATACCAATAAAACTATTCCAGAAAATAAAAAAATATATGAACTTTTGAATTTATCAAATAAAATAGAATAGAACAATATTCCAAGAGGCATTAGAAGTTGACATCCTGTTTCAATAATACTAAAAACTCTTCCTTGATATTCATTAGGAATGGCCTTTGTAAACCATACAAGCATTGGTGTATTAGCAAAATTAGCGACAAAGTCAAATCCAAAAGCAAATATAATAAATACTATAAAATATGAAGAAGTACTAAGTTTAAATAATAGGGCAATTCCTAAAAATAATAAAAATCCAGTAATTCCACGAAGCCATTTAAAAGAAAACTCTAAAGGATATTCAATATCTTTCATAATTGACAATATTATTGAAGAAACTATCATCGCTACAGGGAATGACGCATTTACAATGCCATAAAGGTAATCGGAAAGCTTAATTTCATTAATTAAAACATAGGGCAGTCCAACTGAAACTGACGCCATTAAGAAATTTATAAACATTGCAAAGAAGATAATAAAAACTAAAACCTTTTTATCTTTCATATACTTAATTCCTTCAACAAAAAGATGTAAAACTTTCTTTTCTTCATTATTCTCTGTTCCTTCAGTCTTAATAAGATTAAAATTAATAAAAAGTACAATTAAAATAGTTATAAACTCAATAACAGCTTCTAAAAGGACAAAATGGATTAATTCTAATTTTGTAAGTAAAAAAACTGCTAAAATTGGAGATATAATATAAACCCCTGAAGATGCAATCTGTTGAAAGGATTTTACCTTTTGAATATACTCTTCACATACAACTTTTTTTACTGAAGATGAAAAAGCATTATTTAAAAATTGATCCGCAACCTTTAAACAAATTAATAACATATAGGTATTGATTAAATTAGTTTCAGCATTGGAATTTAAACTTAAAGCATATAAAAGTAAACTTACAATACTAAAAGTCTGAGCAATTACTATTACAATTTTTTTATTATACTTATCAACAATTGCCCCAACAAAAGGAACTAAAACAAGAGCAACTAAAGGTCCTATTATTTGAGAAATACCAAAGTTTAAAGCTGATTCCGTCTTTTTTAAAATAAGTAGTCCAATAATAAAAGATAAAATAGAACTACCGAAATTTCCCGTTATAGTTGTCATAATTAATTTTATCAGCTGTTTTCTTGATTCTTTTACAATATCCATAACTTTTTCCTCTTAACACTTTATTTTGGCTATATTATACATCATTTTTTAAAAAATCTCAACTAGTTGGGAGATTGAAAACTGTTATTTAAGTCCTTTACAGGACTTACTATTGCTTGTAAACAAGCAATAGTTGAGATTTCCAGAGCAATTGTATCTAACGATACATTTACCCCGTCAGACCTACTTTTGTTTACAAGTAAACAAAGTTAGGGCTAGATTAACTACACTCAGCTTAGCTTCGTTTCGGTCGAAATGACGTGTTTGGGGAGATTTGTTTTGCTAGGTGCTACGACGTGTATTATTTTGCTTTATTTGCGATTTTTAAAAATTTTTGAAGTTTATTTACTATTCACGTTAAGCTATCAATCAAAGCTATTTCCTTAAACGTCATTTCGACTGTAGCGTAAGCGAAACGGAGAGATCTCATACTTTTGCTTTAGCAAAAGTAATGTATCGTAGATACATAAATTAATTAAAAACCCCACAAAAAAGACGGTTTGCACCGTCTTTATTTTCCAATACAGAAGTTTGAAAAGATATTGTCCAAAATATTTTCAGAAATATTTTCACCGATTATTTCTCCAAGCACTTCGTAGGATTTTCTCAAATCAACTTCGCAACAGTCAATAGGAACCATGTTTTTTAAATCTCCATAGAAAGATTTTAAATATTCTAATGAACTCTTTAAGCTGTTTTCATGTCTTACATTTGTAATTAAAGCCTTATCCTTAATCTCAATTTTACCATCGAAAAACATGTCTATAATTGCCTGTTCAAGTTTTGAAATTCCTTCGTTTTTAAGTGCTGATATTTCTATTATTTCAAAATTTATCTTTTCTTTTAATTTTTCAACGTCTAATTTTTTATCCAAATCTACCTTATTTAAAATTCCGATAGATTTAGTTGTATTTGCAAGTTCAATTATTTTTTCATCTTCCTCATCAAGTTCTCTTGAAATGTCAAATAATACTAAGTTTAAGTCGGAAGTTTCACTTGCTTCGATAGATTTTTGAACTCCGATTTTTTCAACAACATCAGCAGTTTCTCTAATTCCTGCAGTATCATTTATATTTAATTTAATTCCTGAAAGCTCGATATCCTCCTTGATTAAATCTCTTGTAGTTCCAGCAATATCAGTTACAATCGCTCTTTCCTGTCTTAAAATTCTATTTAGTAAGGAAGACTTTCCAACATTTGGCTTACCGATTATTGAAACATTAATACCATCTTTTAAAATTTTTCCTTTATTTGACTCTCCAAGCAATTCTTCCATTTCAGCCATTAATTTTTCAGTCTTTAAAATTACATTATCAAAAGGTAATTCCTCTTGCATATCTTCTGTAAAATTAATAGAATACTCAACAAAGCTCAAAATATCTAAAAGTTTTTCTCTAAACTCTTTAATCTTTTTACTCAAATGCCCTTCAAGTTGATTAATCGCACTCTTATGTGAAAATTCTGTTTTTGCCTTTATTAAGTCAATAACTCCTTCAGCTTGGGATAAATCAAGACGTCCATTTAAAAAGGCTCTTTTTGTAAATTCACCTTTTTCAGCAAGATCAGCTCCGTTTTCAAGACAAACATTTAAAACTCTTTTAAGACATACAATTCCGCCATGAGTAAAGATTTCAACAACATTCTCTCTAGTATAAGTATGAGGAGCGTACATAAAGCAAACCATAACTTCGTCAATAAGTTCATCTTTATCGTAAACA
Organism: Parvimonas pharyngis; assembly: GCF_046569675.1. Lineage (NCBI taxonomy): Bacteria > Bacillati > Bacillota > Tissierellia > Tissierellales > Peptoniphilaceae > Parvimonas > Parvimonas pharyngis. The sequence continues at coordinate 294,904 of NZ_JBKICJ010000002.1, read as the reverse complement.
TGACCATATTTCATTATTCTATTGGATTTTTCATCTATTTCTTTCTTATCATAAGGTTTAAAAAAACTCTTTACAATATCTATTGACTTTTCACCACTAAGTCTTACAATTCCAATTCCTGATTCTCCAGTGGCAGTAGCAATAGCAACAATAGTATTTTCCATATTTTCTCCTTGTTGTTCCACAATAAAGCAAAAGAACGCCTAGACGTTCTTTTAATTGCATATTAAAATTTAGGTTTGATAACAACCTTTCTATGTGGCTCTTCACCTTCACTCACTGTAAATACACCTTTCATATTGTGTAAAGTTGAATGAACGATTCTTCTTTCATAAGCATTCATAGGTCTAAGTCTCATAACTTTTTTATATCTAATAGCTTTTTTAGCAAAAGTCATGGCTGTTTCTCTGATTGTTTCTTCTTTTCTCTTCTTATATCCATTTATATCTAAATAAATTCTTTTTTCTAAAGAAGTATTTCTTCTAGCAAAAATACTTAAAATATATTGGATACTTTCTAAAGTTTCTCCAGATTTTCCGATTAAAACTTTGAAATCATCAGATTCATTAATATACAAATTAATAGCTTCTTCATCTTCATCATAACTGATTTCGCCATTAACTCCCATATTTGAAATTAATCCTTTTAAGAATTCTTCAATCTTTTCTATATCATCACTCTTAGCACTAAGAGCTTCTTTACAACAAGAAACTTCAACGCTAGGTTGACTATCTTCTTCTTTTTCAAATTCTTTTTCATTTTTTAATGAAACTTCAACTAAAGCATCTCTTGAACCAAAGCCCAAGAAACCACTCTTAGGTTTTTCTATTACTTTAACATCAACATCTGCAATATCAGCTGAAAGCTCTCCTAAAGCAAGTTTTACAGCTTCATCAACAGTTTTTGCTGATTTAATAATACTCATTCTTTGCTCCTTTCTACTACTTACTCATTTTTTTATTTTCGTAAGCAGTTAAAGCCAATCTTAATAAAATTTCTACAACATTAGTCATTGCCCAATAAAGTGCAAGACCAGCTGAGAAGCTCTTTGCAGAAATAAATATTATTAATGGGAATATATATTTCATAGTTTCCATAGATTTTGCAGCAGGATTATCTTGTTGATCTCTGTTACTCAAATCTAAATAGATATATTGAGTAACTGCATTTATCAAAGGAAGACCATATAAAAGTGGGTCTGGTGTTGATAAATCCTTAATCCAAAGGAAATTTTTCATAACATTTGCATTTGCATCCCCAAAAATGTATAACAATGGCTCTCTCATTACAGCGAACATCGCTAAAACTAAAATTAAGTTAAAAATCATTGGTAAACAACCACCAAGTTGTTTAATTCCATGTTCTTTATTAAATTCCATCAGCTTAAGATTCATAGCTTGAGGATCATGTTTATATTTTTCTCTAATTTTTTGTTGCTCTTTTGCAAACTTTGCTTGAATTTTTTGATTTTTTATACTACTTAAAAATATTGGGAACATTACAACTTTAAAAATTATTGAAATTATAATAATACTAATAGCTAAATATGAAATACTTGAAGGCTCGTTTGGTAATATAGTAGCGACTCCTTCGTAAATAAATTTCAATACAGATCCCATTAAATTTCTTAAAAATGCCATTTATTCCTCCTATTTTAGTGGATCATATCCACCTTTTCCAAAAGGATTACATCTTAAAATTCTCCAAATAACTAAATAACTCGCCTTAAAAAAGTTGTATTTTTGATATGCTAAAATAGCATATTCCGAACAAGTCGGTGTAAACTTACATTTTCCATGTCCTAAAAGACCTGAAATATATTTTCTATAAAATTTAATTAATAAAATCATTAATCTTCTCAATTTAAAACCTTCTTTAAAGCAAAATTAATAAGTCTTAACAAAGACCTCTCAAGTTCAATGTAATCAATTTCTAAAGTGTTTTTTTTCGGTAAAATTACCATTTCATAACCTAATCCTAAATCACAAACATTAAGTCTTATTATCTCTTTTATTCTTCTTTTAATCAAATTACGTTTATTTGCTTTTCCAAACTTTTTAGTAATAGAAACGCCGAACTTAACTTTTTTCCTATTAGTAGGTCGAATAAAAATAGTAAAATCTTTATTCCAAAAATTCTTTCCACGTCTATAAACAGTTTGAAACTCTCTATTTTTTCTTAATCTAATTTCCTTATTCATATATCATCTTTCTATTCATCATACTTACAACAAAATATTTTAGATTCGTAAGTATAATCACTTCAACAAAAAAATAAAAAGCTGAATTTTAGAAAAGGCCACACTAACGTTGGCCTATGCTGATAAAACTTTTCTATTTTTAAGTCTTCTTCTCTTTAATACAGCTCTACCTGCTTTTGTACTCATTCTCTTTCTAAAACCATGAATTTTACTTCTTTTTCTTCTATTTGGTTGATAAGTTCTTTTCATAATATAGATGACACCTCCTTATTATAATCACCTTTAGGTTATTTAATAAAACACTACCATAGATTATAAGCTATTTTAAGTATAATTGTCAAGTAAAAATATAAAAAAAATGTAAATTTTTTACAACAAAACTAGCCAAATCAAAATAATTTTGTTTTTGTATTTAACTATTTACTTTTAATATAAAAGATGATATCATTAAGTTAAAGTAGTAGAAAAGAGATTTGGTAAATTTTAGTTGATAGAATGTTAAAGGAGGTTTCTATGAAAAATTCTCAAAATATTTCAACTTCCGAAAAAATATTTTTTTATGTTGCGATAGGTTGTTTGATTTTTCTTCCATTTAGAATTATCTTTACTAAAAATTTTGTACCATATGAAAAACTATCAATTATTGTTACAGCTGTAGCTATGATTTTATGTATAGTTGAATATTTAAAAAAAAGAAAAAAGAAATAGTTTTTTAATCCATTTGCATTTTGCAAGTGGATTTTTTTGTGCAAAAAATTTTTAAACATACAGTATTTTTGCCACTATATTTAATATTTTTTCCTTTTGTGTTTTAAGTGCAATAAATTTGAGTTTTTTTTGGATTTTTGGTATAATTTAACTGTGAAAAAATGTTTAAAATTTTGAAGATTTTATGAAATTTTTCTATAATTTATCATATTACAAAAATGTAATATGTGGATAACTAGAATAAAATTGTGGATAATTTGTTTGTTATTTAGAGATAATTTTTAAATATTTTTTAAAAATTTTGAAAAATACGAATTTTTTTATAAACAGTATAACTTTTTAAATAATGTGGATAACTTTTTAATTTATTTGAAATTTTTTTATAAATCACTTAATAAATGTTGGAATTTCAATATTTTTAAAATTTTATTCAATGTGGATAAATATGTTAATAACTTTGTATAGGGAGTAGTTTATGTTTGAAAATGAGATTATTGTTGATAGCTTATGGCTTGAAGTTTGCAATGAGTTGAAAGACAAGCTCGGAGAGAGCCGTTTTGCAACTTGGATTGAGGTTTTAAAGCCAATTTGTTATGAGAATCATAAGTTAATGGTGCTTTGCCAATCAAATTATATAAAAACTTTTATAAATGGAAATTTTAAGGATTATATTGAAGATGCTATTAATAATCAGCTTTTTCCTCTAATTCAGGAAAAAACTGAGCTTTTACCTGTTGTAGCAACTGATGATGCATATTTGGAAGCGATTAAAAATGCAGGTGGTCAAACTTCTTTCTTTTCAAAATCTTCTGATAAGGCTACAAAAAAAGGAAAATTAAAGAAAATTTCAGCTTCAAGCAATTCCTTGGATTTTACAGAGAAATTTACTTTTGACAATTTTATAAAGGGTAAGAATAATGAATTTGCTATGGCTGCAGCAGAAGCTGTTGCCAAAAATCCAGCTGGTACTTACAATCCGCTTTTCATTTATGGTAATTCTGGTCTTGGAAAAACTCATCTTATGAAGGCAATTGGTTATGAAATACATAAGAATTTCGATTGTAAAGTTTTGTATTTGAGTAGTGAAAAATTTACTATTGATCTTATTGATTCTATTAGAGATAAAAATCAAAATTCAGAGTCTGAGTTTAGAAAAAAATATAGAAATGTTGATGTTTTGCTTATAGACGATATTCAGTTTATCGCAGGAAAAACTGCAACTCAAGAGGAGTTTTTCCATACTTTTAATGAATTATACAGTAGAAATAAGCAAATTATTATTTCATCAGATAGACCACCAAAGGAAATTAAAAATCTTGAAGACAGACTAAAAAGTAGATTTAATATGGGTCTAACTGTTGATATTCAACCACCTGATTTTGAAACTAGAATGGCTATTTTACAAGATAAGGTAAAGTATGAACCGATAACTCTTTCAAATGAGGTTCTTGAATTTATTGCAATGAATATTAAGACAAACATTAGAGAGCTGGAAGGAGCTTTAATCAATGTTTTGGCTCATTATAAATTGAAGCAAGATGCTCCGATGACTGTTGATTATGTTAAGGGAATTTTATCTCAAAAGCTTAATGAACTAAATAGGAGAGAGTTGGATATAGATTTAATTAAAGAAACTGTAAGTCAATATTTTAAGATTGAAGTTTCTGATTTAAGTTCAAAAAATAGAGCTAATTCAATAGCTTATCCAAGACAGGTTGCAATGTATCTTTGCAGAAATATGTTAGATTGTGCATTAGGAAATATAGGTTCTGCTTTTGAAAAGGATCATACAACTATTATGCATGGTGTTAAAAAGATTGACGAAAAGATAAAGACGACAGAATCTGTAAAGCAAGATATTGAGAATATAAAGAAAATGTTAGAGGATTAATATTACAAAAAAGTAATATTATTTTTAAGGGATTTTTTAGTTATTCAACTTATACTGTTTACAAGTATGTTGATAAGTTGTTGATAACTTTTAAATGTTTTTTATGTTGTTAATATGTTTATAAGTATATGATTATTTAGTTAAATTATACAGTAGTTATACAGTTGTTAAATGTTGAAATTCAAATATTAAATTGGGTTGTTTGAGTTATCCACAGCCCCTACTACTATTACTACTAAATTATATTTTTTTATATGTGAAAAGAGGAGAAAATTATGGAAATAAAGATAATGCAAAATAATCTTTTGAATTTAATAAATATATCTTTAAGAGCTATAAGTTTAAAAAATAATACTTCAATTTTAGAAGGTATTTTATTTATTGCCAAAGATAATAGATTAACTTTGAAGTCAACTGATTTGGAATTGGCTATTGAAACTTCAACTGAATGTAAGGTAGAAAAAGAGGGTGAAGTTTTACTTAATGCTTCAATGATTTCAAATATAGTAAGAAAATTACCTAATGATGAAGTTCTTATTAAAGTTGATAGAGAAAAAGTGTTTATTCAAAGTGAAAATGCAAAATTTAATATTATTGCAATGGATATTTATTCATATCCAGAATTTCCAACTTTTGAAAATAAAGTGGACTTTACTGTTCAAGATAATTTACTTAAAGTTGCAACAAAACAAACTATTTTTGCAACAGCAGTTGATGATTATAGAATAGTTTTAAATGGTGTTGATGTAGAGATAGAAAATCATAATGTTGATTTTGTTGCGCTTGATGGACATAGAATTGCAAAGAGAAGTTTTAAAATTTCAGAAGATATAGAGAAAAAAGTTATTATTCCACCAAGAGCTTTAAATGAAATTTCAAAAATTGTTCCTGAGGGATCAGTTGTAGGAATTTCTCTTGTTAGTGGTAGTGCTATTTTCACTTTTGAAAATACTATCTTTTCAACTAGAGTAATTGACGGAGATTATTTGAATTACAAGGCTCTATTTTCTTATGAATACAAGACAAAAGTTATTGTTTCAAGACGTGATTTGATAAATGCAATTGAAAGAGCAAATATTATCTACAAGGCTGAAAAAGGAGATTTAGTTACTTTTACAATAGATGATAATAGTATTTTAGTTGAAGGTTCATCTGAAATTGGAGATTTAAAAGATGTTATAGACATCAAAAAAGAGGGAGATAATCTTAAAATTGCCTTTAATTCAAAATATGTTTTAGAAGGATTAAAGACAATAGAACAAGATTTTGTTGAAATTACATTTAACGGTAGAGCTGGTGCTTGTATCATAAGACCAGAAGATGAAAATATAGATTATACTTATTTAGTTTTACCAGTTTTATTACAAGATTCTCAATATTAGGAGTTAAAAATGGAAGAAATTATTATTGATACTGAATTTATAAAATTAGATTCGCTATTAAAATATGCAGCAGTTGTTCAAACTGGAGCTGATGCTAAATTCTTTATATCAGAAGGATTAGTTTTAGTTGACGGAGAAGTTGAAACAAGACGTGGTAGAAAAATTTATGATGGAATGACTGTTAAAGTATTAGCTGATGACGAAGAAGTAAATTTAATTATTAAAAAGAGGTAGAGTTGATAGTTGAAAAAATATATTTGACCAACTTTAGAAATTTAAAAGATATTTCTTTTGATTTTAAGGAGAATATAAATGTTTTTGTCGGGAAAAATGGTATTGGAAAGACAAATGTTCTCGAAGCGATTTATATTTCTCTTGTTGCGTCAAGTTTTAGACAGGTAAAACAAGAAGATTTTATAAATTTTGATGAGAGTTTTGCAAAAGTTGATACTTTTGTAAATGAAAAAGGATTTGAAAATAAAATTTCCTTTTTGTATACGGAAGATAAGAAAAAAGTTTTTAAAATTGATGATATCAAAATTAAAAGTGTAAATGAACTTTATGATTTTTCAAATGTTATTGGATTTTTTCCAGATGAGCTTAAAATCATAACTGAAAGTCCAAATTTTAGAAGAAATTTTTTTGATAGCTTCATTATGAAGATGACAAAGGGATATAAACAAAAATTGAATTTATACAGAAATGTTATTTTTAGAAGAAATATGCTTTTAAAAGGAATGAATTTATCTAGCTATTACAAGCAAGAGATGAATGCACTTACAAAAAAACTTGCACTTTTATGTTATGAAATCAGTATGGAGAGAAAAAAACTTATTGACCTTATAAATATGGAAATAAATTCAATTCATCAAAAATTATCAGGTGAAACACTTAGTATTGAATATGAATCAATTTTAAGTAATCATAGTAAAAGTGAAACTGAGTGTTTAAAGGAAATTTTAGAGAATTTTACAAAGACATATAGATTGGATTGTGAAAGCAAGACAACAAGTTTTGGAATTCACAAAGAGAATTTTAAATTTGTTTTAAATGGAAATGATGCGAAAAGTTTTTCTTCACAAGGTCAAAAGAGAAATATTATAATTACTGTTAAAATGTGTCAAAAAAATATTTTTGAAGAATATAAGGGTGTTAAACCGATTATTCTACTTGATGACCTTTTTAGTGAATTGGATGAAAATAGAAGATATGAAATTTTAGAATATTTAACGGATAATCAAGTCTTTATAACGACTACAGATAAGTCTTTTATAAATGATTTTAAGAATATAAATGTCATAGAAATGGAAAAAGTGAGAAAGGAAAGATATGAGTAAAGAAAAAATTAGAGATTATGGTGCTAAAGACATTAAGGTTTTAACAGGTCTTGAACCAGTTAGACTTAGACCTGGTATGTATATAGGTTCAACAGGAGTAAAGGGACTTCACCATTTAGTGTATGAAGTTGTTGATAACAGTATAGATGAGGCTTTAGCTGGTGTTTGTGATACAATTACAGTTAAAATTTATAAAGATAATTCTGTAAGTGTTGAAGATAATGGTAGTGGTATCCCAGTTGAGATACATCCACAAACTGGAAAATCAACTCTTGAAACAGTTTTAACTATCCTACATGCTGGTGGTAAATTTAATAACAATGCTTATCAAGTTTCAGGGGGACTTCATGGAGTTGGTGTTTCTGTAGTAAATGCACTTTCAGAGTGGCTTGTTGCAAATGTAAAGAGAGACGGAAAACTTTATGAACAAAAATTCTCAAGAGGTATTGCTACTTCAAAACTTGAAGTTGTTGGAACTTCAAAAGAAAATGGAACAATAATTACTTTTAAACCTGATCATGAAATTTTTGATACAACTATCTTTGAAAAAGAAATTTTAAGAAACAGATTTAGAGAAATGGCATTCTTAAACAAGGGTGTTAAGATTATTTTTACTGATGAGAGAGAAGACTATACAGAAACTTTCCACTATGAAGGTGGAATAAAATCTTTCGTTGAGTATATGAATAGAAATAAAAATTGTCTTCATAGTGAAGTTATTTATTTTCAAGGACAAAGAGGCGATTCACAAGTTGAAATTTCTATGCAATATACAGACGGATATTCTGAAAATGTATTAACTTTTGCAAATAATATCCATACTCCAGAAGGAGGAAGTCATTTAGTAGGTTTTAGAACTGCTCTTACTCGTACTTTAAATGACTATGGAAGAAAATATAATTTAATTAAAGATAAGGAAGCTAATCTTCAAGGGGATGATACAAGAGAAGGTCTTACTGGAATTGTTTCAATTAAACTTCCAAATCCTCAATTTGAAGGACAAACTAAGGCAAAACTTGGAAATAGTGAAAGCCGTGGTATTGTTGAAACTTTCTTGTATGATAATTTGATGACTTTCTTGGAAGAAAATCCAAAAGTTGGTAAAATTATAATTGAAAAGGCTCAAAGTAGTGCAAGAGCTAGAGAAGCTGCAAGAAAAGCAAGAGATTTAACTCGTAAAAAATCTATTCTTGATAATACAACTTTACCTGGAAAATTATCAGATTGCCAAGAAAGTGATATTGCTGTAAATGAAATTTACCTTGTCGAAGGGGACTCTGCCGGTGGTTCTGCAAAACAAGGTAGAGATAGCAAATTCCAAGCAGTTTTACCACTTAAAGGTAAAATTATGAACGTTGAAAAGGCAAGAATTGATAAGATTTTAGGTTATGAAGAAATCAAATCAATGATTACTGCTTTTGGAACAGGAATTGGAAAAGATTTCAATTTAGATAATTTAAGATATGGAAAAATAGTTATTATGACTGATGCCGATGTTGACGGTGCACATATTAGAACTTTAATTTTAACATTTTTCTATCGTTATATGAAAGAATTAATCGAACAAGGTCATGTATATATTGCACAACCACCACTTTATGGAATTATTAAAGGTGTTAAGGTTGTAAAATATTGTTGGACTGATGAAGAATTACAAGCTAGTTTAGATGAACTTGGTCGTGATTCACATAGAATTCAAAGATATAAAGGTCTTGGGGAAATGAATCCTGCACAACTTTGGGAAACAACAATGAATCCTGAAAACAGACTTTTCCTACAAGTAAATATTGATGATGAAGAACTTGTGTCAATAGATGAAACTTTCTCAACTCTTATGGGAGATAAGGTTGAACCGAGACGTGAATTTATAGAACAAAATGCGAAATATGTTGAAAATATTGACGCATAGGAGGAATAAATGGCTGATATAGAAAATAAAATAAATGTTGTCGATGTAGATATCGAAAAGGAAATGAAAAAGTCATACCTTGAATATGCCATGAGTGTTATCGTTGCAAGAGCTTTACCAGATGTTAAAGACGGTTTAAAGCCTGTTCATAGAAGAATTATTTATGCAATGCAAGGTCTAGGACTTTTACCAGACAAGCCTTATAAAAAATCTTCAAGACTTGTTGGGGAAGTAATGGGTAAGTATCACCCTCATGGTGATTCTGCAATATACGATGCAACTGTAAGACTTGCTCAAGATTTCAACTTACGTTACCCTCTTGTTGACGGTCAAGGAAACTTTGGTACAATTGACGGAGACGGTGCTGCTGCTCCTCGTTATACAGAAGTTAGAATGCAAAAACTTGCTCTTGAAATGTTAAGAGATATAAATAAAGATACAGTAGATTTCGTTCCAAACTACGACGAAAACGAAAAAGAACCAGTTGTTCTTCCAAGTAAATTTCCAAATCTTTTGGTAAATGGTGCTGCTGGTATCGCTGTTGGTATGGCTACAAATATGCCACCACATAATTTAAATGAAGTAATTGATGCAACTTGCGAATATATCGATAATTTTGATATTTCAGTTGATGAACTTATGAAATTTGTTAAAGGACCTGATTTCCCAACTGGTGCAAATATTATGGGACTTGAAGGAATTAAACAAGCTTATCATACAGGACGTGGAAAAATTACTGTAAGAGCAGTTGCAAATATTGAAGAATACAATAATAAAACTAGAATTATAGTTACAGAAATTCCATATCAAGTTAATAAAACTAATTTGATTATGAAGATTGTTGAACTTATCAAAGATAAGAGAATTGAAGGTATTTCTGACCTTAGAGATGAAAGTAATATGAAGGGAATTAGAATTGTAATCGAATTAAAAAGAGATGCAAACCCTAATATTATCTTAAATAATCTTTATAAACATACACAAATGCAAACTACTTTCGGTGTAATTAACCTTGCACTTGTAAATGGTGAGCCAAAAGTTTTAACTTTAAAGGAATTAATCGGACATTATGTTGAACATCAAAGAGATGTAATTACAAGACGTTGTAAATTTGAGCTTAAAAAAGCTGAGGATAGAGCTCATATAGTTGAAGGTCTTTTAAAAGCAATTGATCATATTGACGAAATCATCAAGATAATTAGAGCTTCTTATTCTGATGCTCAAGAAAAACTTATGGAACGTTTCGGCTTTACTAAAATTCAAGCTGAAAGCATCCTTGAAATGCGTTTAAGAAGACTTCAAGGTCTTGAAAGAGAAAAATTACAAGAAGAATATAACTCTTTGATTAAAGAAATTGCTAGACTTAAAGAAATTTTAGGAAATGAAAGATTAATCTTAAATATTATAAAAGAAGAACTTTCTGAAATTAAAGAAAAATTTGGAGATGATAGAAGAACTGAAATCAAACCTAATTTTGATGAAATCGAAATTGAAGAGTTAATCAAAGAAGAAGATGTTGTAATAACTCTTACAAAACAAGGTTACATTAAGAGAATTCCTTCTGATACTTACAAGGTACAAAATAGAGGTGGAAAAGGTGTTGTAGCTCTTACTACAAAAGAAGATGACTATGTTGACAGTCTTTTCATCACTTCAACTCATAGTGTAATTTTATTCTTCACTAATAAGGGAAGAGTATATAAATTAAAAGCTTACGAAATCCCAGAAGGAAAGAGACAAGCTAAAGGACAAAATATTATAAATCTTTTAGAATTAATGCATGGGGAAAAAGTAAATGCAGTAATTCCAGTTAAAGAAACAGAAGCTGATGAATACTTAATTATGACTACAAAGAAAGGTACAATTAAGAGAACATCTGTTGAGCTTTTCAAATCTATTAGAAAAGTTGGTATGAAGGCTATTAACTTAGTTGATGATGACGAATTAATTCAAGTTAGAGTTTCAACAGTTGAAGATTCAGCTATAATCGTTACAAGAAAAGGACTTGCAATCAAATTCGCACTTTCTGATTTAAGAGAAATTGGAAGAACTGGACAAGGTGTAAGAGGAATTAAACTTGATAAAGATGATGAAGTTGTTTCTATGAATCTTGATTCAGAAGGAAAGCATCTACTTGTATTTTCTGAATTTGGTTATGGTAAGAGAACTCTTACTTCAAGTTACAAAGTACAAAATAGAGGCGGAAAAGGTGTTAAAACTTATAAAGTAACTGATAAAACAGGTTATGTTGTTTCATCAAAAATTGTAAATCCAAGTGATGAAGTTATAGTTCTTTCACAAAGTGGTGGAATTATAAGACTTCTTGTTAAGGATATTCCAGTTAAAGGTAGAGATACTCAAGGAGTTATAATTAAAGATGTAAATAAAGAAGATGACAAGATCGTTGCAGTTGCAAAATATGTAAATGATGTTGAATAAGGAGATATTATGGAATTAAAAGTTGATTTAAGACAAGAAGGAGAAAAACTATTTGTCGATTTACAAGGTGATTTAGATATAAATTCTAATCAGGCTTTTAAAGATAAAGTAAATTCCGTTAAAGGAATTAAAAATATAGTAGTAAATTGTGATAACCTATCATATATTGATTCAACAGGACTTGGAGCTTTTGTAAGTATTTACAAGAACTTAAAAGAAAATGGAGAAAAACTTGTTATTAAAGGATTAAAACCACATATTAAGAAGATTTTTCTAATAACTGATTTAGACAAAGTATTTGATATTGAGGAGTAATTATGGATAAGATATTTGTAAAAATTCCTTCAGAAAAAAAATATATTTCAACAGTGAGACTTTCAATCTCATCCATAGCTAATACAATAGCCATGGATATTGAATGTATCGAAGATTTAAAAGTTTCAATTTCTGAAGTTATGAACTTATTTGTTGATGAAGGTAATTTTTTTGAAATTAGCATTGCTGTTATTGAAGATAAAATTGAAATTGAAGTATTACCAGATGTATCTATTTCTGAAATTCAACAAAAAGAAGAAAATAAATTTGCTTTATTAATTTTAGAAAATTTAGTTGATAAAATAGAATTTAAGGAAAAAAGTGTACTTTTAGTTAAAAATAAAGGATAGGGCTATGAAAAAGGGATATAACAAACCGGACTCAGAACAAATAAAAGCTCTTTTTAAAGAGTATTTTGAAAATCCCACACCAGAACTTAGAGATAAATTAATTGAAAAAAATCTATATATGGCTGAAATTTTAGCTAAAAAATATGTAAATCGTGGAATTGATTATGATGATTTATTCCAAGTTGCAAGTCTAGGCTTAATCTATGCCATAGATAGATATGATATTTCAAAAGGATTTGAATTTTCAAGTTTCGCAATGCCGACTATAGTCGGAGAAATAAAGAGATATTTCAGAGATAAAGGTTGGGTAATTCGTGTTCCAAGAAGAATACAGGAGAACTCTAAAAAAGTTAATAATGCAAAATATCATTTAACACAAGAGCTTGGAAGAACTCCAACAATTAAAGATATTGCAGACTATGTAGAACTTTCTGAAGAAGAAGTGTTGGAAATTATGGAAGCTAGTAAGGTTTATACACCTCAATCCTTAGACCAAAGTTTTGAAAATTCAGATAGCGAAGATAAGGATACAAACTTAATTGATGTCGTTGGAGAAGATGATAAAGAATATGATTTTATTGATAATCAAGACTTTATCAGAAAAACTTTAGACAAATTATCCGAAGTTGAAAAGCAAATAATTCTTGGAAGATATTTTGAACAAAAAACACAAGTTGCTCTTGCAAAAGAGCTAAACATTTCACAGATGACAGTAAGCCGTCTAGAAAAAAAGGCACTTGCAAAGTTTAGAGAAGAAATGAATGTATAATACAAAAAATCAACGGACATCCGTTGATTTTTTTGTGGGGGTAAGTATGTAATTTGAATAATTTATGTATCTTCGATACATTTACTTTTGCTAAAGCAAAAGTATGAGATCTTTCGACTTCACTTCGCAATGCTACGTTTCGCTCAAGATGACGTATTAGGGAATAATTCTTATTTTACAGCTAGACGTTAAAAGTAAATAAGCTTACTAAAAATAATAAATAATTTTATAAGGTAAAATAATTCACGTCACAGCACTTTGAAAAGAAAATCCCCCAGCACGTCATCTCGACCGGAGTGAAACGGAGCGGAGAGATCTCATAAATCTCCATAATTATGAATATAGTCTATTTTAATGAAATTAAAATTATAATATTTTTAGTGTAAAAAATATTGAATCTACATAATTCTTGTGTTATACTGACAGTGATTGTATTAATGCAAAAGGAGAAAAATAATGAGTTTTTTAAAAAAGGTTGTTAATGGATTATTTAATGGGTCAAAAGAAAAGAAAGAAGAAAATAGTCTTAAAGAAGCACCGCTTGCTTATTGGGAAGAATTTTCACATATGTTAGCATTAGTTCCTGAAAATTACACAATAACAGAAGATATTTTTGAAAATATTAAAGCAATAGATGGTATTGAAATTAAGGAAAAAAGTCTTCCAAGTGAAGATTATCCTGGAAAGATTGTTCTATCATATAAAGGAACTAATTTTGATGTAAGATTTTATCTTGGAGATTTTTATGCAGAAGAAATGTATCAATGGCAATTACAATATTTTACAGAAGAAGAAAAAGAACATATTTTAAATGCAAAGAATGCCTTAATTGTTTATATGAAATTTGAAGGAGATGCTAAAATATGTTACCATTTACAGCTTAAGCTTGTATATGCTATGGTTCCTGAAATGGTTGCTCTTTGTGATGAAAGTGCTGAAAGAATGTTAAATAAAAAATGGGTTGAGTTAGCAGTAAAATCAAATGTGCTTCCTGCTCCATCAAGCATATATACTGTTCAAGCAGTTTATGATGAGAATGAAGTTTGGTTACATACTCATGGTTTATGTAGATGTAATCTTCACGAAATTGAGATTTTAGATTCAAATAAGAAAGATTACGAAGCACATTATAGCTTACTTTCTAATTATGCTTCTAGAATGATAGATGGAAATTATTCTAATGAAGATGAAGAAGATATACAATTGGGAATTTTTTATGATAGATCTCCAATAGTTGCTACATCTAAAAAATGGATTGATGCTTTGAAATATTATCCTAATGTTACTCTTGGAGGACTTGAAGATAGAAAAGAATCTCATAATTCTAAAACAAATATAATTTTCCTATATGAAAGTGAAGAAGATTATAATAATAACATTGTAAGTTTACCTTCAAAATTTACAGAAAAGTTTGTTAATAACCCAATGTTTTTCTTAAGTAAAGAAGAAACTGCTAGAATGAGTGATTTAGCCAGAGAAAGATTTTCTTATGTTGAAAGAATGCTTAAGAAAAAACAAGAAAGCAATGAAGATATTACTATTATTATTAAATTAGGACTTGAAACAATAGATGAAGAAGGTAATTTGGATAGTACAAATCTTGAACATATTTGGTTTGAGGCTATTTCTATGGAAGGAGATAGTTTCAAGGCAGTATTGACTCAAGAACCATATCACATTCCAGATTTACATGAAGGTGATGAGGGGTTATATTCTATAAATTATGTAAGTGATTGGAAGATTTATACTGAAAAGGGTGCAATAACACCAGAGACTGTATATTTGTTAGATTTATAAGGAAATAAAATCAACGGAAATCCGTTGGTTTTTTGTTTGTAGAAATATTTAATTTAAATAATTTTATGTATCTACGATACATTTACTTTTGCTAACACAAAAGTATGAGATCTCTCCATTACACTCAGCTTCGCTTCGTTACAGTCGAGATGACGTATAGACGTATAAAGGAAAGTGCCTTCGTTTAATAGCTAGACGTTAAAAGTTAATAAGCTTCAAAAATTGTATATTAATTTTTATAAAAACAATTTTGCCCTTAAATATTGATTTATCCCTTAAAATGTGCTATATTTTAAGGGATAAAATTATTTTAAGGAGAAATTCAATGAGAAATTTTAATTATTCCAAAATAAAAGATAAAAAATGGGACTCTGAAATTTTATCTTTAGTCGCTTCAATTTATAAGTATCAAGGAAAACAGGAATTATATTTAAAGCAAAGACCTGAAGAATTAAATAAACTTATTGAAATTGCAAAGATTCAAAGTACAGAGGCTTCAAATGAGATTGAAGGAATTGTTACGACAAGTTCAAGACTTAAAAAGTTAGTTGAAGAAAAGACAACTCCAAGAAATAGAAATGAACAGGAGATTGCTGGGTATAGAGATGTTATTAATATTATTCACGAAAATTTTGATGTCATTTCTATTTCAAAGAATTATATTTTACAAATGCATAAAATGATGTTCAGATATATGGATAATCCACTTGCTGGAAAGACTAAGAATATTCAAAATTATATTACTATAAATTATTCAAATGGAGAGTCAGAAACTTTATTTACACCTCTTTCACCTTTTGAAACACCTGAAGCTTTAGAAAATATCTGTAGTGAATACAATAAAGTTATTGGAAATTTTAATATAGATCCGCTTATTGCTATTCCAATTTTTATTCACGATTTTTTATGTATTCATCCATTTAATGATGGAAATGGCAGATTGAGCAGATTACTTACAACACTTTTACTTTATAGAAGCGGTTTTTATGTAGGTAAATATATATCTTTAGAAGCTTTGATTGCAAAGGATAAATTGGCTTATTATGAGGCACTTCAAAAATCAGGATTCAATTGGCACGAAGAAGATGAGGATATTTTTCCATTTATGAAATATTTATTAGGTATAATTCTTGCAGGATATAAGGAATTTGAAGATAGATTTTCCATTGTAGAAGAAAATATTCCTGCTATAGAGCTTGTAAGAAAGGCTATTTCACAGAAAATCGGAAGATTTACAAAGCAAGATATTAGAGAGCTTTGTCCAATTCTAAGTCTAAGTTCTATCGAGGGTTCATTAAGGAAATTAGTAGATGATGGAGAAATAAAAAGAGAGGGCATAGGCAGAGCTACAAAATATATAAGATTAAAATAGTGAAAAATCAACGGAAATCCGTTGGTTTTTTGTTTGTAGAAATATTTAATTTAAATAATTTTATGTATCTACGATACATTTACTTTTGCTAACACAAAAGTATGAGATCTCTCCATTCCGCTCCGCTACAGTCGAGATGACGTATAAGTGGAAATACCTTTGTTTGACAGCTAGACGTGAAAAATAAATAAGCTTTTTTCGTAAATTCTCCCTTAAATATTCAAAAAGCCCTTAAAATAAATACTATTTTGTGGGCTTTTTCATATTGAAAATTTATGTCCGATATACTCATATCTTAAAACATGGTTATTATCAAGATGTGTATGTTCTTTAAAGATAAAGTAATGATCTTTTTTATCTCTTGAATTTATGGCATTTAGTCTAAAGTAATTTTTTTTAGTTTTTACCATAAGTCTTAGGATATCGTCAGTTAGAAATGTTAGAGGTATGTTAATATCTGAAAATCTGTAAAAGTCTTCTTCAAATTTTTGGTAATTACTACTAAAGTAGTCAAATTGAACATTATTTTTTTCAATATTATTCATCTTCAATCACCTCTGCAACTGTAAGTTTTAAAATTTGTGAATACAAAAAGTTAGGTGTTCTATTTTTCATATTAAGATATAGTTTTTCCTTAGTCATATCGTAGATTTTTCCAAGATATGGCTCTTTTTGTAAATTTGTATATAGTAAAATTTTTTTGTTATTAAAAAATGCCCATGATAAGAAAAATAGTTTTTCTTCTTCGTCCATAGCTTTTGTAAAGTCAATGGTATCGCCTTCTTTGGAGAGGGCAGTTGAATGTTCTGAAATGAAAAATCCCATCCACTTAGCCATTCCTCTATCTAAATATTCTCTTGCTGATTTATAAGGCAAGTAACTACGATTAATCATATAATTCCGTCAAGTCCTCCACAATGTCCACCAATTAAGGTACTTCTTTCTTTAACTCTTGAGCCTTCCATTAAGGCTGTCGCTTTTTGAATTGATAGATAGCCAAATTTATCTCTAATATCATCTATAGCTTTTTCTAATTTTGTATTTCTTTCTACTGTTTTTATATCGTCAAATAGAGTTAAAATCTTATAATCTCTATCTGTTAATTTATCAAATCTAACACCGATATTCCTTACAGAGCCACCTCTATATTTTTCTCTAAATAGGGATAAAATATGATTTGTAAGCTCTTTTGTACTCTGTGTTGGAGTAATTTTTTTACTTGAATTAATAGACTTTAAATCTTCATCATAACTAAAACCGATATGAATAGAAATTACAGTCGCTTTTTTATTTATTCTTCTAAGTCTTGTTGCAACCTGTTCAGACATTTCTCGAAGTACAATTTCAATTTCTGATTGACTATTGTAATTTCTAGGTAGAATCTGTGAATTTCCAATTCCTTTTGACTGTGGGATATATGGTTTTGTAACCTTACTCTCATCAACACCATTTGCATGAAACCAAAGCTGAACACCTATAATTCCAAACTCTTTTTTTAATCTATCAGGGTTTGCATTTGCCAATTCTTCTATGGAATGTATATGAAGTTTTTCAAGTCTTTTTGCTGTTCTCTCTCCAATTCCCCAAAAGTCCGTTAATTTTTTTATTTTCCATAACTTCGTTTCAACATCTTCATAAGACCAATTAGCTCTCATATTTTTATTTTTCTTAGCTTCATTATCCAAAGCTAATTTTGCAAGTAGTGGATTTGAATTACTCATTCCAACTGTTGAAAAAATTCCCGTTTCTTTCCAAATTTCATTTTGAATTTTTGAAGATATAATATCTAGTTTTTCTCTTCTACTCATATTTTTATCCGTAACAAAATAGTCTAATGAGGTAGTTAAATCTATAAAGCCCTCATCAATAGAATAGGGATATATCTCGTCCTTACCTGCATAGTTTTGTAGAATTTTTTGTATTTTTAAATTTTCTGCAATATAAAGAGCCATTCTAGGCGGAACAATAAAAGTTTTAGCAGCCCATTTTTCGATATAGTTTACATATTCTTTTGTTATTTTAATATTTTGTCTATAAGCATTTGCATAATTAAATTTTCTTGTATTTATATCAAAGGGAAGATCTCTACTTCTTCCAACATTTTTTTTACCGAAAACCTCTTTAAAAGTAGGAGAACTTGCAAGTATTAGACCTTTTGAATTATCAGCTCTACTCATAACACAAAGTGAGGTATTAAGAGGATGTAGTCCTCTTTTAACACATTCTACACTCGCATAAAATGACTTCATATCAATAAATGCAATGTCTGAACAGGGCTCTTTAGAATAATCTATTAAACCCATAACTCCTCCTTATAAAATTAAATATCATTCCAATCGTCATCAAGTGGTTTATAGTCTTTTAAAAAAGTAGAATCAGGCACAAAACTATTTTGTTGATTAATATCAAGTAAATTCATCTTTGCCATTTCAGAAATTTTTAAATTTAAAAGATTTAAGTCAACTCCAATTTCATAAGCAAGCTCTCTATCACTTTGAGCATATTTAATCATTGAAATAATGTCTTCATCAGAAATTAAAAGATGAGCAGCAAAGACATTAGCCTCCATTTCATAAATATTTGTAGGATTGAAAATTCTACTCTCATGAAAACTTGCACCTTTAATACATTCTTGTCTATGAAGTTGATCATGTCCCAATTCATGAGCTAATACAGTCTTTTTAAGACTTCCTACATTATTTGGTATGAAAATAAATCTATTTTTTAAAATAACTCTATACATACCAAGTAGGGTCTTTGTTGGATTCATATATATTAAATTAATATTGAGTAGTTTAATAAGTTCTTCGGGATCTCTAGTTTGATATTTCTTAACAAGACTATTAACCTTGTCGTAAATCCATTTATTACTCATTTATTTTACCTACTTTTTATTTTTTCCATATTTTTTATTCTTTAATTTGGATTGCCAATATGCTTCTGAAATAGCTTCAAAAAGTACATCTTTATCTTCTTCGGGAAGCTCTCCACCTGCGAAAAGGCCAGTCATAGATTCAACTAAACTTTGAGCATCTCTTGCACCCTTATTTCCAAAACTTTCTGCAGAATTTATAATAAAGTATTCTTCATCAGTAAGTAAATAATTTACATTTACTTCAAAAATATTTGCAAGTTTCTCATACATTTCCATTTTTCTAGGTCTTAGGTCCTTTGCTTCATAATTACTAACAGTTTTAGAAGTGGTTCCTAAAAGATTTGCAAGTTCTTTTTGAGTTAAATTTTTCTTTTCTCTTAATGTTTTAATCTTTTTTCCAAAACTCATTTTACATCCCCCCTTATAGAAATTAAATTTCTATTTATATATTTAAACTAATTAAATTTAGAAATTAAATTTTAAATAATAGAAATTAGATTACTACTATTATAAATTAAACTTCTATTAAAAGTCAATAGGTAAATCAAAAAAATTTTTTAAGTAGTCTATATTTCAATGTTTTAGTAAAAATATCACTTTTATACTCTCTATATCCTTCTCTTGTTGTCGTACTATATTTTAATATCTCATTTTCTGGGCATATGTAACAATCATAATATTCATCATATACATAATCTCTTGGATAAAATAGTTCTTTTCTCTTTCCTGTTGGACTTGTGTATGGTAATACAGGTTGTATTTTATCATCTATTAACATCTTTGCTATTGCCGGTGTTTTATATCCTGCATCCATTACTATTTTTCTTAACTCGAATTTCTTTAAGTCCTTTTCGTAAAAATCCATAAATGTTTCACTATCATGTAAATTCCCTGCATAACTTCTACAAGCTAGTACCCACCCGTTTTTATCACAACTTGTTTGTACACTATATGCAAAAACCTCTTTATGTTCTCCCTTATGGAATAATCCACTTTCTTTATCTGTTGTACTTTCTACCTTCTTTACTACTTCTGTTCTGTTGGTGGGACTTAATTCCTTTTTTCCTTTTAATTCTCTATCTTTTTTTATCTCTTCATTTAATTGACTATGATATTTCTTTGCTTTCTTTTCTATCTTTACTTCTATATTCTTATGTCTATTTGCATGGGCTTTTACATGTGTTGAATCTACAAATTGTATCTTTTCATCTACAAAGCCTTATTTCTCTGCTTGACTTAATATATTTACAAATATCTTTTCAAATATATCTGTATCTTTAAATCTTCTCTTGTAATTCTGTCCATATGTTGTAAAATGTGGTATTTTATCATAAAAATCATAACCTAAAAACCATCTATATGCTACATTTACCTCTATTTCTCTTATTGTTTGACGCATACTTTTTATTCCAAAAATGTATTTTAAAAATATTATTTTAAAAAGAACTATTGGATCTATACTTGGTCTGCCATTATCTAAACAATACTTATCTTCTATTAAATCATAGATAAAGGAAAAATCTATTGTTTCATCTATTTTCCTTAAAAGATGATTCTTTGGAACTAAAGAATCTATACTTACCATTTGTACTTGATTTACTCTGTTTTCATCATTCTTATGTAGCATTTTCAACATCTCCTTTTATATTATTATACTACTTTTTAACTCTTTTCTTCACTAAAAAAGCGCCAATGATTTCTCATTGACACCTTTGTCATCAGTCTGAAAACCTGCTTATGCAGGTTTTTTTAATATTTTATAATTTATTTATTCAAATACAAAATCACAATTAAAATAGAAACAAATAGTCTTATTATATGATGTGAAAGATGAAATTTATCTTTAAGTCCAAATAATATTGCTGATATATGTAATAAAACTAAGCCTGTTATTAAAATATATAAGCTGATTGGGTTGGTAAATAGTAAACTTATAAGCATTACAAGTGATGAGAATATAAAAAACATTGTAAGTCCTTTATGGCTACCGTTTTTTAGTTGCACTGTTCCGGCTAGCATTGATAAAGCTCCGTAAATAATAACAATTAAATAAAATAATATATTATAAAACATAAAATTCCTCCCTAATTAAATAACTTTTTCTATTTCTTTTTTGTATTCTAATAATGTTTCATATTCTTTTTGCAGTACTAATTCTTCAAATTTTTGCAAGTCTTTATTTTTTCCGTAAAAATCCAATGATTCATAATATTCTGCTCTATTTTCAGGATTAATTGAAATTGGTTTAAAATTATTGTTCATTAAGCAGTAGTTCATCAAAAGTCTTGAAGTTCTACCATTTCCATCTGCAAAAGGGTGAATTCTTACAATCTCTGCATGTACCCAAGCTGATAGTTTTATCGGATTAAACTCATTTTTATACTTATTATAATCTTCAATAAAATATTTCATTTCCTGTCTTACATTTTCAAAATTTGGAGGTATAAAAGATGCACCGCTTATTCTCACGTTTACATTTCTATAAATTCCACCTTGAAAAATATTTTGCACTACTATTTCATGTATATCTTTTATCTTTTCTTCACTGAGTTCTTCTGAATTTTTAACCATTTCTTTAATAAATTCAAAAGCATTTTTATTATTAATAACTTCATAAATTTCTCTAAGTTTCTTTCCGGCAATGGAATAACCATCTTCTAATATAGTCTTAACTTCAAATATTGATAGTGTATTTCCTTCTATTTTTGTACTTTCATGTGTAAATTTCAGCTCAAAAGCTTTATTTATTTGATTATATACGTATATTAACTTATTTTTTTCAAAACTATTTACATAATCATTTAATTCTTTTATTTTTTGAAAATTTAAATTCATTTTAATACACCACCTTTCTATATACTTTTTATATATTATATCATAAATTTAAAAATATTTTTAATTTATATAAAATTTCTTTAAAATTTAACACTTCTTTTAAAACATCACTTTAAATGGTATATACAAAACTAAATAAATATGTTATACTGATAAAGTAGTATATTATATACTCAAATTTACATTCAAGGGGGATTTTTCTATGAAGAAAAGGTTTTTGACTCTGTTATTAACATTTTCATTATTACTAAGTAGTACAAGTGCTATTTTCGCTAATGAAAAAGTTAATACAACAACAAAAATTTCAAAAACTACAAACAACTCAAAAGTTAATGAAAATGAGGAAAAAACATATATTGTAGTTTTAAAAGAAGATTCAGAAGTAGATTTTTCTAGCTTAAAAACTCCAGAAGGTAGAAAATCTAGAGAAGCAAAATCAAAAGCTTTAATTAATACCTTTAAAGATGAAATAACTAAGGCTGATATTAGTTATGAAGTATTCTATGAATATGATTTTCTATTTGCAGGAATTGCTTTAAAAACTAAGGCTAAAAATATTGAAAAAATTTCAAAAATGGCATCAGTTGAGTCAGTTGAAGTTTCAAATGAATTCTTAAAGCCACAAGTTAAACAATCTGAACAAGAATTTATTTCAAAGAGAAAGAAAAGAAGCTTAGATTCAAACAATCTAATGAAAGTTACTGACGAACTTAGAAAGAAATACAACGGAGAAGGTAGAGTAGTAGCTGTATTAGATACTGGTGTTGATATTAATCATGATATTTTAAGAGTTTCTGATGTCTCAAAAGGTAAGTTCCCAAATAAAGAAGCAATGGCTGCTAAGATGAAAGAAGCTGGAATTAACTATGGTAGCTGGAGAACTGACAAAGTTGTTTATGCTCATAATTACAGCACAAATGGGGAAAATGTAAAGGAAGAAATTAGAGAAGAATCTCACGGAATGCACGTTTCAGGTATTTCTGTAGGTAATCCTAAAACAGAAGCTGAATTTACACAAAATGACGGAACAGTTAAGAAAGAAAAAATCATAGGAACTGCTCCAGAAGCACAACTTATATTTATGGGTGTTTTCCAAGGTCTAACAACTTATACTCATATGTATGCAAAAGCTGTTGAAGACTCTGTAAAACTTGGTGCAGATAGTGTAAACCTAAGTTTAGGTTCTCCTAATGGATCAATTGCATCTGTTGGAAAAGCTATGGAAAAAGCTATTGCTTTTGCAAGAAAAATGGGCGTTATCGTAGCTATTGCTGCTGGTAATGATGGACATTTTGGTGCGTTTTCTGAAAACCCACCTGTAACTAACCCAGACTTTGGTACTGTTGGAAGTCCAGGTGTTGCAAAAGACGCTTTAACTGTTGCTGCAATGTATACTGATGTTGAAAGAGTAAGAACAATCAGTGTTGAAGGAGTTGAAGGCGCTTTAAAATCAGGTGAATACTTCACAGGTTATGATGATGAAGGAAATCCTGATACTGAAAAGAGCTTTATAAAAGAAGGACAAGATTTTGCAACATATGAAGTTATAGAAGCTGGTCTTGGAAATGAAGAAAGTGATTATGCTGGAAAAGATGTAAAAGGTAAAGTTGTTATAGTAAAAAGAGGAGCAAAGACTTTTGCAGATAAGATTATTTTAGCTCATAGTAAAGGCGCTATTGGGGTTATAATATACAATCACGAAAGTGGTGGAGAAGAACTTATAAATATGAGCTTTGGAGAACAAACAAAAGATCTTAAAATTCCATCTGTTTTCGTAGGAAATGCTGCTGGTAAACATATCCTTGCAAATCTTGATAAGAAAGTTAAATTCACAAGACAATTAAGTATTTTACCTTATGCTAAGGGTGGACAATTAACAGATTTCTCATCTTATGGTATAACATCTGACGGAACTTTCAAACCTGATATAACAGCTCCAGGTGGACTTATTTATTCATCAATAAATAATAATAAATATACGTCAATGAGTGGTACTTCAATGGCTACTCCTCATATCGCAGGTGCTGTTACTCTTGTAAGAGAAAGCTTAAATAAAAGACATCCTGAAATTACAGGAGAAAATGAATATGACGTTATAAAGGCAATCATGATGAGTACTGCTGATCCAGTTATCGAAAAGGGAACAGAAAATTACTTCTCTCCTAGAAAACAAGGTGCAGGTGCCGTTAACGTTGAAAAAGCTACATCAAGTGATCTTTATGTAGTTGATAGTGAAAATAATCCAAAAGTTTGGTTAAATGATATTGAAAGCAAATTTGAAATTAATTTAAAAGTTGTAAATATCGGAAACGAAGATAGAACTTTAAACTATAAGACTGTTTTAGGTACTGATGAAACTGCTGACGGAAAATTTGCTTTAAAGACAAAAACTTTAGAAACAATTAAAGGACAAACAGTTACTGTTCCTGCTAAAGGTTCAGTAAATGTTAAAATAACTGTTGATGCAAGTAAATATGAAGCTGAATTAAGCAAGAATATGCCTAATGGTTACTTCTTAGAAGGTTTTGTATTCTTTGATGATGCAAAAGACGGAGTAAAAGCTGTTAGTATAGCATTTAGTGGATTTAAAGGAAAATGGGCTAATGTACCTCTTTGGGAAAAACCTGTTTATGAATTCGACCTAAATAACGAACTTCCTATCTACATGGTTCAAAATGGTGGATTTACTTCAAACTTTACTTCTCTTGTAACAGTTGAAAACAACCCTTATGCAAGAGATAAGAGTTGGACTAGTGAAAAGGGACAAAAGTACAATTTCATTGGAAGTCAAGGAGAAATTCCTCTAGGAATAAATGCTAAAGATGTTACATTCTCAAAAGATAATTTAGCAATTTCACCAAATGCAGATAATAACAAAGATTTTGTTAAATTTAAAGGTGTATTCTATAGAAATACTCAATATATTTCAGTAGAAGTTTTAGATGAAAATGGAAATGTTGTTTATGAAAATGGCTCAGGCTATGGTTATAAGAACAGTAACAATTACAGTGAAGATTCTGCAAGATCAAATGTTATCGATCAAACTTCTTGGAATGGTAAAACAACTGATAACAAAGAACTTCCAGAAGGAAAATACAAATATGTAGTTAAAGGTAACTCAGAAACAAATGGGGCTGCCGTAGATAATCAACAAAAAGTTGAATTTGAAGTAAAAGTTGACGTTACTTCACCAAAAATTGCTACTCCAAAGGTAGAAGGAAAAATCTATAAACCAGAAATTACTGATAATTTAAGTGGTGTAGAAGATACATTCTTAAAATATATAGATGCAAAAGGTGAAACTCAATGGATAGAAGCAAAAGATGATGGTACTTTTGAACTTCCAGAAGGAGTAGAATTAAAAGATATCTCTATTCATACTTTTGACCATGCAGGAAATATTGCTTCTCTTAACTTAGATGGTTCTGCTTATACTGAAAAAGAAGAAAAACCACAAGATTTAGGTGCAAATATTAAACCTATATTTAGAGTAACAAATTATAAAGACTTTGAAGGAAGACATATTGAAGGTTCTGAAAACTTAAATATGTTCCCAATTGAAATTAATTGGAAAGAAAAAGTTTATGTTAATGATGGAAAAGATTGGCATCAAATAATAGACTTTAGCTTTAATAATGGTCTTTTAAATGTTGCACCAGGAAACTATTCAGTATATATTGACCAAATTCCTGATGTATATGAACCATTAGCATCACAACAAGTTGATGTAACAGCAGAAAAAGATAAAACTGTAGAAGCTGTTTTTGAAACAAAACAAAAAGAAGAAGTTATTCCTGCTGGACATGGAGAAGTTAATATCAGATTACAAATTGATGAGTATGATAATGACTACATGGGACCTGGTGGAAGCTATATAATCAAAGACAAAAACGGAAATGTACTTGAAAAAGATAACTTTAAAACTTACACTAAATTATATGAATCAGCTATAAAGAATGATGAAGGCAAACTTACAGGAGTTAGTTTCCACAGAGCTAATATGACTATATTACCAGTTGGTGAATACTCTGCTGAAATAACTACATTTGATGATAGTTTAACTTTTGAATCTAAAGTTATTCATTTCAAAGTTGAAGAAAATAAACCAAAGAAAGTTATATTTAAAACAAAAGAAACTTTAAGCGATGTTGTAAATGTAGTATTTGAAGGTTTAGAAGAACTTCCAGACGGAGTTAAAGTATTTGTTGAAAATTTTGAAACTAAAGAAAAGACTGACTTAACTCAAAGTAAATATTTCAAAAATATATTCCATGGTGAAATTCCACGTGCAAAATATAAAGTTACAGTAGAAGTTCCAGAAGGATATACTGTTGATAGAGAAACTTTTGAAATCACAGTTACAAACGATAAACTTAAAGAAGTTGTAAAAATCAATAGAATACCAAAATATGGATGGGTACAAAACGATGATGGATCATGGGTTTACCAATCAGATGATGGAAAAGATAAGTTAACTAATACTTGGAAACTTATTGATGATGAATGGTATAAATTTGATAAAGACGGTAAAATGGTAACTGATAGTTGGTTAGAAGAAGACGGTAAATGGTACTATATTGAACCAAATGGCACAATGTCTAAGAATGAATGGACAATCATTAATGGTCAATGGTACTATGCAAATGCAACAGGAAGAATTTCACAAAACGAATGGGTATTAGTAAATGGAAATTGGTACTATGCAAATGCAAGTGGACGTATTGCTGATAGTGAATGGATATTAGTTGATGGAAAATGGTATTATGCTGAAAGCGGTGGAATAATTGCTCAAGATAAAACTATAAAAATCGACAATGTAAAATATACATTTGATGCAGACGGTGTATTAGTTAAATAACAAAAATAAAGACTGAGTTTTACTCAGTCTTTTTTTAGTTAAATTAAAAGAAACTATCATCTTTTACTCCACTAAAAAAGTGCCAATGATTGCTCACCGACACCTTTTTCATCAGTCAGTATGTATCTACGATACATTTACTTTTGCTAAAGCAAAAGTATGAGATCTTTCGACTTCACTTCGCTAAGCTACGTTTCGCTCAAGATGACGTATAAAGGAAGTACCTTTGTTTAAGAGCTAGACGTTAAAAGTAAATAAACTTCAAATTATTTTTATAAATGTAGTAGAAAAAACATAATAAAAAAACATAATAACTTATTTAAAAATATAGGCTATAAAACAAAATAGTTCACGTCATAGCAACAAGCAAAGAAAAGCTCCCAACACGTCATCTTGAGCGTAGTGCAACGAAGTCGAAAGATCTCAACTATTGCTTGTTTACAAGCAATAGTATTTCTGAAAGAAATAAAAAATATAAAACAAAATAATTCACGTCAAGGGCGGGATTTTTCTTAAATTATCTATCTATAGTCAAATTATTATACCACTTTCCCATTTTTTCTCTACTAAAAAAGTGTCAATGATTGCTCACCGACACCTTTGTCATCAGTCTGAGACTGAGTTTTACTCAGTCTTTTTTTAGTTAAATTAAAAGAAACTATCATCTTTTACGCCACTAATGTAAATATCTAATGCTTTTGATAGCTTAAATAGAACTATTAAACCCATAATCCCTAATGAGCCTTTTAAAAAAAGTGCTACCCAAGCAATGAAATTAATAAGACCAGATCCAGATTTCATAATAACCTCCTAAATTACAAATTTTAAACTATATTTCTACGCTCATATAATATCATAATTATTTATGGAAATCAAAATTTTATTTTGATAAATTAACATTGTCTAACATTATAATCTTTTTATTGCTTATTTCTTGATTTTATATTAAAATATAGTAATGAGCAAATTAGTTTTTAAGGAGTTTTTATGATTTATTTAGATAATGCCGCGACTACTAAAGTTCGTGATGAAGTTATAGATATAATGGTTAAATATTTAAAAGAGAATTATGGAAATCCGTCTTCACTTTACGATTTCGGTTATTCTGTTACAAAAGATATAAATTCTTGTAGAGAAGTTATTGCAAAATATATTAATTGTAAAGCAGAAGAGGTGTTTTTTAATTCTTGCGCAACTGAGGGAAATAATACTGCAATTTTTGGAGCGATTTCAACTGCAAAGGGAAAAAATATAGTTTCAACTGATATTGAACACTCTTCCGTTTTTAATGTCTATAAATTTTTAAAAGAGAAAAAAGAGATTAGGACTTTAGGTTTAGATGAATTTGGCTATATTGACATTGAAAGTGTAAAAAAACTTGTAGATGAAAATACTGAAATAGTTTCAATAGCTTATGTTCATAATGAGCTTGGTATTATTCAAGATGTTGAGAGTATTGGAAAAGCTATTAAGGAAAAGAATAAGAAATGTATTTTTCATGTTGACTCAGCTCAAGCATTCGGAAAAGTAAATATTGATGTAAAAAAATCTAAGATTGATGTTTTAACTTTGAGTGGACATAAAATTCATGCGCAAAAAGGTATAGGAGCAATCTATGTTAATAAAAATATAAATTTAAGACCTTTTGTCTTAGGTGGTGGTCAGGAAAAAGACTTTAGATCTGGAACTGAAAATGTTGCAGGTATAATGGGCTTAAAGGTTGCTACTGAATTTATGTATGAAAATTTAGAAAAAAGAAAAAAACATTTAGAACATTTAAGAGATCTTCTGATTGCTGGAATTTCAAAGATAGAAGACCATAAATTTTTAACAAATAAAGATGGAGTTCCAAATATTGTAACAGTAGCTTTTGAAAATATTAGAAGTGAGGTACTTTTACATTTCTTAGAAAGTGAAAAGATATATATATCAACAGGCTCTGCTTGTAGTAAGGGAAAAAAGAGTAGAACTTTTGACGGAATCGGTCTTGATAATAAATACAATGACGGAGTTGTAAGAATTTCACTATCTGAATTCAATACAGAAGATGAAATTGCAATATTTATTGAAAATTTAGAAAAATATGTAAATGAAATTAGAACGATTATGAAAAGAGGAAGATAATGGATTATTTAATCAGTGTAAGTTTCGGAGAGTTGACTTTAAAGGGCGATAATAGAAAAGATTTTGAAAATAGAATAATTAGAAAGATAAAAAAAGCGATTGAAAACTTTGAAGTTGAAGAATTTTACAAAGAACAAGGAAAAGTTTATATAAAAGCTGATAGAGAACTTTTTGATGAAATGATTGAACAAATCAAAAAAGTTTTCGGTATTTTCTATATCTGCGAAGTTCTAAGAACAGAGAAAAAGCTTGAAAATATTAGAGAAGCTACAAAAATTTTAGTAAATGATTTAGGGATAAATGAAGAAAAAACTTTTAAAGTTTTTGTAAATAGAGTTGATAAGAAATTCACTCCAAAATCACCAGAGCTTTCAAGAGATCTTGGTGGAGTCGTACTTAAAAATTTTGGAAATATTTTAAAGGTAGATGTTCACAATCCACAAATGCCAATTTATGTAGATGTTAAAGAATATGTATATGTCTATGTAAAAAGATATAAAGGTTTTGGTGGACTTCCAATTGGTTCAAGTGGAAGAGGTCTTTTGCTTCTTTCAGGTGGAATAGACAGTCCCGTAGCAGGGTTTGTTATGGGAAAAAGAGGTATGGAAATTGGTGCAATTCATTTTCACTCATATCCTTTTACAAGTGAAAGAGGAGAGGAAAAAGTTAAGGACCTAGCAAAGATTCTTTCAAATTATGTTGGAAAATTTACAATGACAAGTATAAATCTTTTGCCTATTCAAAAGGAAATTGCAAGTAAATGTCCTGAAAAAGAAATTACTATTTTAGGTAGAATTTTTATGATGAAAATTGCTGAAAAACTTGCTATTAAACAAAATTATCATGCATTAATTACTGGAGAAAGTTTAGGACAGGTTGCAAGTCAAACAATTCAAGGAATTACAGTTGTTGATAAATCTACTGAAATTTCAATTTTAAGACCATTAATTGCAATGGATAAGACTGAAATTATTGATATTGCAAGAACTATTGATACTTATGAAACAAGTATTTTACCTTTTGAAGATTGTTGCACTGTATTTTTACCAAAACATCCAGTTACAAAACCAAAGATTGAAGATATAAATAATAGTTTAGCATTATTGGATGTTGATAGACTTATTGACGAAGCATTAGCAAACAAGAAGGTGTATGAAATAAATGAACAATAATACAAAAGGATTTTTATATGCAATTTCCGGCGCGATTTGTTGGGGATTTTCGGGATTTTGTAGTGATTATTTATTTTCTGTTAAGAAAATATCTCCACTTTGGGTTTCTCCCATAAGACTTTTGACAGCATCTATAATTCTATTTTTTCTATCTCTTTTTGTGGTTGGTAAAAAAACTTTTGACCCACTAAAAGATAAAAAAGATATTTTAAGACTTATAAATTTTGGAATATTTGGACTTGTAGGAGCTCAGTTTACATATCTTATGGCGATTTCCTATTCAAATGCAGCAACAGCAACAGTTTTACAATGTTTAGGAGTATCTTATTTAGTTGTATATGTTTGTTTGAGAAATTTAAGATTTCCTAGTAAAATAGAAATAGTATCTTTAATATTTGCAATAACTGGAACATTTTTAATTACAACACATGGGAATTTAGACTCTCTTTCAATTAACAAAATGGCGTTATTTTGGGGATTGCTTGGAGGAGTTGGACTTGCTGCATATAGTTTAACACCAGTTGTATTACTTAAAAAATTTAATTGCTTTTCAGTTTTAAGTTATTCAATGTTTATTGGGGGAGTTTTTTTGACTTTACTTTTAAGACCTTGGACAATATCAGTTGAATTAGATTTTTTAACTATTCTTGCATTTTTAGGACTTGTAGTAATTGGAACTGTAATTTCATTTTTCTTATTTATGAGTGGAGTTAATTTAATCGGATCTGTAAATGCAAGTCTTTTAAATACATTTGAACCACTATCAGCAATATTTTTTAGTGTAGTTTTACTTAATTTGAAATTAAAATTAATTGACTATATTGGCTTTTTCCTTATAATTTCAACAGTTTTTATATTAAAAATTGGGGTAAAAAATAATAGATAAACAATTGGAGGTAAGTATGAAAAAATTACGAAAAATTTCATTAGCTTTAGCGATTTGTTCAATTTCTGCCTTTGTGGTTGGTTGTTCAACAAAAGAAGCTAAAGATACAAAAACAGAAAAAAAAGAAGAAAAAGTTAATATTACTTCACAAGAGCTTGTTAAGAAAGTTACTGATGCTACAAATGCAGTAAAAAGCGCAAAAGTTAATGCTAAAACTCAAGTAGTTGGAGAAATTTCAGGTAAAACAGTAACTACTGATTTAGTATTAGAGTCAACAATGACAAAAGAGCCATTTGCTGTAAAATTTGATAGCACTTCAACTACAGATGGTGAATCTTATAAAGCTAGTATTTATTTTACACAAAATAATGTGTACTTAACAGATTCAGAACTTAAAGAATGGGTTAATATTAATGAAGATGAATTAAAAAGTATATATAAAAAGCAAGAAAATTCTGTAAACTTTAAAAATATTGTAGAGTTATTGGAAGTTCTGAAAGATAAAATTAAAGTTGAACAAGAAGGATCAAACTTTGTAGTAACTTATACAGGAAATGACGATGAAATAAATAATCCTTTGAAAAATACAATAATTTCAACTGAACCTGCAGCTGGTAGAATGCTTGGATCTTCAAAAGCTGATAATTTAGAAATAAAAGTACTTATTGATAAAAATACATTTATACCAGTTGATTATGACATAAAGACAAAGATGACAGTTAGTGAAGGCACAAAAGTATTAACATTTGATATGAGTTTAAACTTTAAATATTCTGAAATAAATGAAGTTAAAGAAATAGTTATTCCAGATGATGTTAAAAATGCAAAAGATTTTGAAGCGAGATAAAAAATAAACAGACAAAGTATTATTTGTCTGTTTTTTTACTAAAAAACTTCAAAAGTCTTTACTTTTTGTTAAAAATGTATTACAATGTAGCTACCGATAAGGAGGTAATTTATGAAAAAAGTACAGAAAATATCATTAGCATTAGCGCTATGTTCACTTTCAATCTTTGCAGTAGGATGCCAAGAAAAGAAAGGAAATACAGATAAAAAAGAAGCTAATACTACAACAAATAATGCTAATACTAGCGAAAAGAAGGAAACTAAAGTAGCTCTTTCTAATGAACTTTTACAGAAAGTTACAGATGCATCAAAGGCTGTAAAAAGTGCGAATGCAAAAGCTAATTTAACTTATAAATTCGGAAGTTCAATTAAACAATTAAACACAACTTTAGATTTTGATTTTTCTATGGTAAAAGAGCCAGCTTTTATTGTAAAATTAACTCGTCATGCTGATAATGATGGACAAAAACTTGAAAATGATCAATATATTACTGATGATAAAATGTATGTTCAAGATGCTAAGACAAAAGAGTGGATGCATGGAACTCATGAAAGACTTAGAAAAGTTTACGATGGAAGAAGAAAAATTGTAAATTTCGACTCTGTTTTAGAATTTATGAGTGAAAATCAAGCAAATTTAAAAGTTGAAGAAAAAGGCGATGTTATAGAAGTTACTTACGAAGGAAATGATCAAACTGCTTCAGATTCTTTCTTAAAAATTGCAAAACTATTAACAACAGTTATAGAAGGAAATATAAAAGAAATGGGTCTAGAAAATTTGAATGCTAAGATTACAATAGACGCTAAAACTTTTATACCAAAAGAATTTGATGTAATAGCTAAATATACAAAAGCTAAAGACGGACAAACTGTTTTAACTTGGGATTTTTCATATAAAGCAACTTACACAGATATAAATGGAGTTAAGGAAATTGTAATTCCTAACGAAGTTAAAAATTCTAGAAATGCAGATCCAAAATAGAGTTTAATTTTAATACAGACAAATGCGATTTGTCTGTATTTTTTATGTAAAAATTATAAATATATTTACTTTTTGTTAAAAATATATTACAATGTAGCTACCGATAAGGAGGTAATTTATGAAAAAAGTACAGAAAATATCATTAGCATTAGCGCTATGTTCACTTTCAATCTTTGCAGTAGGATGCCAAGAAAAGAAAGGAAATACAGATAAAAAAGAAGCTAATACTACAACAAATAATGCTAATACTAGCGAAAAGAAGGAAACTAAAGTAGCTCTTTCTAATGAACTTTTACAAAAAGTTACAGATGCATCAAAAGCTGTAAAAAGTTCG
This sequence comes from Parvimonas pharyngis, assembly GCF_046569675.1. Classification (NCBI taxonomy): domain Bacteria; kingdom Bacillati; phylum Bacillota; class Tissierellia; order Tissierellales; family Peptoniphilaceae; genus Parvimonas; species Parvimonas pharyngis. Next base: position 261,523 of record NZ_JBKICJ010000002.1, on the reverse strand, counting down.
AATGCAAATACTAAATTTTCTTATAAATTCAAAACTTCAGCTAAAGAAGTAAACAACTCTTTTGATTCTAATTATTCTATGGTAAAAGAACCAGCTTTTACTGTAAAAATTACTAATCAAGCTAACATTGATGGAAAGAAAATAGAAGATATGCAATATCTTACTGATAATACAACATATGCTCAAAAGGCTAGTACAAAAGCTTGGTATAAAGCAACTCATAAAGAAGTTAGAGATGTTTATGATAGAAAAAGAAAAATTGTAAATTTTGACTCTATTTTAGAATTTATGAAAGAAAATCAAGCGAATTTAAAAGTTGAAGAAAAAGGCGATGTTATAGAAGTTACTTTCCAAGGAAATGACAATCATTCTTCAGACTCTTTCTTAAAAATTGCAAAGCTAATAACACCAGTTGTAGAAGATAAAATAATGAAGGCAATGACTTTACAACAAATGAATGCAAAAATTACAATAGATTCTAAGACATTTATACCAAAAGAATTTGATATAATAGCTAATTATGCAGCGATTAAAGATGGACAAGCCTTTGTAAATTGGGACTTTGTTTATAAAGCAACTTACTCTGATATAAATGGAGTTAATGAAATTGTGCTACCTGAAGAACTAAAAAATGCAGAAAGTATAGATCCAAAATAGATTTTTAATACAGACAAACGCAATTTGTCTGTATTTTTATTGTAAAAATGATAAAAGTATTTACTTTTTGTTAAAAATATATTACAATTGAGATACAAATTAGGAGGTAAAACATGAAAAAAGTAAAAAAATTATTAATGGCATTAGCTTTATGCTCAATTTCACTTGTAGCAGTTGGTTGCTCATCAAAAGGTGATAATAACAATAACAACAATAATAATACTGAAAAGAAAGAAGAAACTACAAAAAAAGCTAATATTTCATTAGAAGAGCTAAGAGATAAATTTATTGAGGCATCAAAAACAATTAAAAACCTTAAATTAAAACTTAATAACAAATCAACTAGCGATATTTTCGGCAAAGGTATAACTATTAACATAGAAACTGAAATAACATCAAGTTCTAATCCACTTCTAATTAAATTAGAAGGTAAAACTATAATGGGGGAAAATTCATCTGACTATAAAATGTATTTTTCAGAGAATGAAATGTACTTTTACTCATCTATGACTAAAGAATGGGCAAAAGTTCCTAATGGTAAGTTCAAAGAAGTTTTTGAAAAACAAAAAGATATTGGAAATTTAGAAGTTATACCAGAATTATTTAAAATAATAGAAAAAGATACGGTAATAACTGAAGAAGGTTCAAATTATATAATAAGCTATAAAGGAAATGATGAAACAGCTAAACAAGCTCTTCTTAAACTTTCACTTTCATCACAACCAACTTTAGAAAGTACATTTAAAAATATGGATATTGAAAAATATGAGATAAAATATGTAATAGATAAAAATACTTTTTATCCAGTGGAATTTCAAACAAATATTAAAGGTAATATAAAACATGATAAACAAGGTAATATTTCATTTGATGCAGAATCAAAAACAACTTTCTCTGATATAAATCAAGTTAAAGAATTTTCAATACCTGAAGAAGCAAAAAATGCAAAAGAAATGAATCTAAATGGAAAATAAAAATAAAAAAGCAGACAATTAAGTCTGCTTTTTATTTTTGTTATATTATTTAATTTCTTGTTTTTTGAAAATTAAAATAGTTAGTCCAGAACAAACTACAGTCCAAACAATCATTGAAATAATAAATGTTGTAATTGTTTTTGAAGAAGCTCCGCTTACTGTGATTGTTGATATAAAATTAGGGAAATATATTTTTAGATTTTTAATTTTTAACAATACTTCAAGTAAGCTAATCACAATTTCACTTAGCATTATAAAGATAATTGAAATAGCCATAGAAATACCAGAACTTTTAAATGTAAAACTAATTAAGTTAAATAGTGATGAGAAAGCACATACCGCAACAAAACTAATTGCTGTAAGTTTTATAAGCTCTGCAAATTCTTTACCTTTTATTGAAGTGTTAGTTAGTAATATAATTGATACAATACCTGCAAGTACACTTAAAGTAATAAAAATAAAAGATAAAATATAGCTCCAAATTAATTTTGAAAGAACTATCTCATGTCTATGAATCCCTTTAGATGCAATGTTTTTAATAGTGCCTGTTTTAAAGTCAGTTCCTACAAATAAACATATAATTATAGCCAATAGAAAAGTTACTGGAGAAGTAATGCTTCTGTATGCATCAAAAGGTAAACTTTTTGAGCCACCCAAGTATTTCATACCGTTTTTTAATACAATTATGCCGATTGTATTCATAGCTATTGCTATTAAAGTACAAATCCACCAATATTTTGATTTTTGTAATTTAAATTTATCATAACTTAAAACTCTATTCATGTTTACCTCCTATCAATTCCAAGAAATAATCTTCTAAATCTACATTTTTTGAACCATAAGAAGTTGGAATAACTCCTTTTGCAGTAAGTTGTTTTAGAATTTCATTGGAATTTTCTTCGCTGGAGATTGTAAATACATATTTTTCATTATTTAATGTAAATTTTATATTAGCTTCTGTGAAAAATTCATTTGCAGCTAATACATCTTCTTCTCTAACTTTGATTTCAAAACCATCTTCAGTTTTTTCATCAAGTTCTTTAGCAGTAAATTCTTTTATTAATCTACCTTTATCAATAACTCCATATCTTGTAGCTAATTTATGTAGCTCTCCTAAGATATGACTTGAAACTAAAACTGTAATATTCTTTTCTTTATTTAATTTTAAGATTAAATTTCTAACATCTCTAATACCTTCTGGATCCAGACCGTTTGTTGGTTCGTCAAGAACTAAAAATTCTGGATTTCCAACAAGTGCAAGAGCAATTGAAAGTCTTTGTTTCATACCAAGTGAAAAATCTTTTGCTTTTTTTCTACCAGTTGATTCAAGACCAACAGTTCTAAGTAAATCTTCAATTTCTTCATTACTTAGTTTAACCCCAATAACTTTTGACTGTGCGATTATATTATCTTTTGCAGACATTTTTGGGAAAAATGCAGGATTTTCTATAATACAACCAGTTTTATCTCTTCCTTCAAATATATTTGATGAACCAAAAAGTTCTATTTCACCAGAATTTTGTTCACAAAGACCTAATAAAATTCTAATAAGAGTTGTTTTACCAGCACCATTTCTTCCGATAAACCCATAGATATCACCAAGTTCGATATTCATATCAACTCTATCTACAGCATTTGTTTGACCAAAAGTTTTGGTAAGGCCTCTTATTTTTAAAACATTATCCATAAAAAAAACCTCCTTATTTAAGCTAGACTTAATTGTAGCATAAGGAGGTTTAAAAATCAATATTATTCGTCGAAAGCAGCACTTCCTGCTGTTTCTCTTCCTTCAAGTAGTTTAGATGCCATTCCAACAAACCAAGCTACTGCCATTGGAATTACCCAACCAAGACTTAAGCTGAAGAAAGGAAGGCTTGAAACTACATCTGTAACAACTGGTAAATTTACTTTTACTGATAGTAATGCTTCAACAACTGATATGAAAGTTACAGTGTAACATACTAATCTATAAGTAAATTTGTTGTATCCAAAATATTTTTCTGTAAGTCCAAGTAATATTAAAACTATTGAAACTGGATATATAGCCACTAAAACCGGAACTGAAACTTTTAATATTGTGTTTAGCCCAAAGTTTGCAACTAAGAATGAAAGGAAAGTCCAAAATACTATCCATTTATGGTATGAAACTTTTTCTTTAGTCATAGTTTCAAAGAATTTACTTATACTAGTTATAAGACCTATACAAGTTGTTAAACAAGCAAGAGTGAATATACTAGCAAGTAAAACTATACCAAATTTTCCAAAAACATATTGTGAAACAGTTGTTAATATTTCAGCACCGTTTTTAACATCTCCAGTCAATCCTGAAGTAGTCATTCCTATATATGCAAGCATTGCATATATTACAAATAAGAAAGATCCAGCAACTAAACCAACTTTTACAGTATATCCTATAACTTTTTCTTCATCTTCAACTTTGAAAGATTTAACAGCAAGTGATATTACAAGACCAAAGTTTAAAGCTGCTATTGTGTCCATTGTGTTATAACCTTCTAAGAAACCTTTAACAGTTGAAGAAGTTGCATAATCGCCAACAGGGCTTGTTACAGCATTTGGATTTTTAAATAGAACACCTACAAACATTACAGTTATTAAAACTAAAAGAGCAGGAGTTAAAAATTTACCCATTCTTGTAACTAATTTGTTTGGTTTTAAACAAACTAAATAAGCAACTAAGAAAAATACAAAAGTGTAAACAAGTCTTGAAAGACTTAATGATACATTTTCTGGTAAAAATGGAGCAACTGCCATTTCAAAAGGAAGACTTCCAGCTCTTGGTATTCCAAGTCCAGGTCCTATTGCCATATATATCATTGTTGTAAACACTATTGCAAAATATTTATCTACTTTACTAGCTAAGTTAGAAAGACCTTTTGTCTTTGCTACAGCTACTACACCTAAGATTGGGAAAACTACTGCAGTTATACCAAATGCAAGTAAGCTTTGGAAAGTTGCTCCACCAGCTTGTTTTCCTAATAGTGGAGGGAATATTAAATTTCCAGCTCCGAAAAATAAACCAAATAGCATTATTGCTACGCTAAAAAATTGTTCTTTTGTTAAATTGTTTTTCATACAAACCTCCTAAAATTTTTCCTTAACTTTTTGTTTAAATATTCCCATTATGTAAATGATGGCGAGTTATTTGTAAAAAAAAGTCCTTTGTCAAATAGACAAAGGACGAAATAACTTCCGCGGTACCACCTTAATTTTTCAAAAAATGAAACACTCAAACATCTAACAATGTAGGGTTTTGTTAACGCAAACCACTGCGGGATTCCTTACTTTGTTCACGAATCCTTTAAAAAAGATGATTTTCAAAAATTTTCCGTATTAGTTCTCACCAAACACTAACTCTCTGAAACTTTCAATTTTCTACTCGTTCTTTCAAATTTATTATTTATAGGTGATATTTTATCACTAAAAAAAATAATTGTCAATACTTTTTTAAAAATTTTTTATAAAAAACTTTAAAATAATGAACTGCGAAAATATTTGTTTCATTTTTAAGTGAAAAATATGTATTTTTATTGCTTTTATTCATAATAAGTGATAGAATTAAATTTACAAAATAGCTTTAGGAGGGTTAAATGAAAACAAAAGATATTAGTTTAGAAACTTTGAAAATTTTTTCTGATTTATCCATTGAAGACATTGATGAATTCAGAAACGAATTGAATATTATGAAATATAAAAAGAATACATTTTTATTTAAACCCGGAGATAAAGCTAATGTTATGTATATAATAGCAACAGGTAAAATAAAAGTTTTTACAATTAGTAGTTCCGGAATTGAACAAATGCTTTATATATATCAAAAGGATGATTTCATTGGAGGACTTAATCTTATAAAGAGAACTGGTTATATCTACTATGGTCAAGCTATTGAAGATACTATGGTAATATCTCTTTCAAGAGAATGTTTTGATAAAATGATTAACAAATACCCTAAAGTTACAATAAAAATATTAGAAGAATCATTTTTAAGAATTCGCCATGCAGAAGACTTAGTAACAAGATTAATAGAAAATAGTGCAGACGTAAAAGTTGCATCACTTCTTTTAAGTTTGGCTAGAAACTTTGGAGTAAAAAAAATAAACGGAATTTTACTTGAATTAAATATAAGTCGTGAAAATATGGGTTCATTCGCAGGTCTTACAAGAGAAACTGTAACTCGTAAACTTGCAGAACTAAATTCAAAAGGGGTTATAGAGTTAATAGAAACGAAAAAGATATTAATAAAAGACGTAGATTATTTAAAGAATATTATAGGATAGAGGTAATGAAAATTATCTCTTTTTTTGTGAAAAATTAAAATAAATTATTTCATAAAACAAAATTTCTATGTATCTACGATACATTTACTTATTCTTGTAAACAAGAATAAGTATGAGATCTCTCCACTACGGTCGAGATGACGTATATAGGAAATAGCTTCGATTAGTAGCTTAACGTTAAAAGTAAATAAACTTCAAAAATAATTTTAAAAAAGAAATAAAAAAATATATAAAACAAAATAGTTCACGTCATAGCACTTTGCAAAGAAAATCCTCCCAACACGTCATTTCGACTGTAGCGTTAGCGGAGTGAATCTAGCCCTAACTCTGCTTACTTGTAAGCAGAAGTAGGTCTGACGGGGTAATTGTATCGTTAGATACAATTACTCTGGAGATCTCACAATATTATTTGTTTACAAATAATATTAAGTCCTCTAAAGGACTTAAATAAAGAAATAAAAAACTCAAAATTTCTTTAATAAAATTAAGACATTATTTCATATTTATCAGTTTAAAGTCGATTAAAAGTAAAATATAAAATAATTTTGTTAAAAACGTTGACAAGATAAAAAATATATGTTATTATAAATATAATTTAAAATTTTTCCAAAATATTTATTAGGAGGAATTAGTTATGAAGTATAAGAATAATCATAGGTATAAAAACGGAGACACCTGTATCCCTTTAAAAGGGATAATATAATTGGTGTTATTTTTATATAAAAAATTTTATAAAATAGTATATAGCATTTTGCTGTTGATATTAGTATTAATTATAAGGAGAATAAAAAATGAAAAAAAATATATTTAAAATTGGTGGACTGTCGTTATTGTTAGCATTTAGTTTTATGGCAGTAGGTAGTAGAACTTATGCAAAAGAAGTAGAAAAGAATGTAATAAGTGAAGTTTCAAATATTAATATAGAAAAATTAAGTGCTAAAGAAGTTGAAAATATTAGACAAAAAATGAATAAAGAATTAGATAAGCTTCCAGTTTATGAAGATAAAAAATCAAATGAATTATCTAGTAATGGAAAAAAATTAAATTCTATTTCTACAAATTCATCTTATTATCCGACAAGAGCAGGGATAATTTTAGTTACAACAGATGGGTCATTTGGAAGTCTTGTTGGACATGCTGGAATAATATGGGCTAGCAAGTCTACTATAGAATCATTTCCAAGTACTGGAGTTAAGAAATTTAAAAACGATTGGGATAGTAGATATAAAAAAGTTTGGGCTGTAACTACAAAAAAATTAAGTGCAAATCAAGAAAATGCAGTATCCAATTGGTGTGCAAACCAAGTTGGAAAACCATATAACTGGGAATTTACTAAGCCTCATTTAAGAAATAAGTTTTATTGCTCACAATTAGTTTATGCAGGATTTTTGGATAAATACAATTTAAATCTTAATTATGGCAGTTGGATAGTATTTCCTTATGATTTAGTAAGAACTAATAATACTTATATAATATATAAGAAATAGGTTAACTTATGACTAAGAAAAGAAAAATTATATCAATTTTAGTTTTTGCATTGATAGCTATTTCTGGAGTATTTTTATTTTGGAGATATAAAACATCAACTCCAAGTTTAAATACTCCAAAAATTACAGAAGAAGAGAGAAGTAAACTTGCAATCGGAATTGTAAAGACAACAAATTTTACCAAAAAGACAACAATTCTGGGTTATGATAAAGATTTGAATTTAATTACAGATATAGACTTTCCTTTCACAAATGTTGGTCATTTTGCAAATCCTACTACTTTTAATAAAAATTACTATTTTGGACAGGTAATAGGTCATGAATACAAACATGATGAAAATAAAATTTTGGAGGTTAATCTAAAAGACTTTTCATATAAGACTTATGAAGTAGAGCCTTTTGGACTATATACTATTGCTGAAAATAAGACAAATGTTTTTGGAACTACAAATTCAAATGGAATATCTTATATTACTACAACAAATAAGGATAATGGAAAGAAAAAAACGATAGAACTAAAAGCTGAATATATCTCTTTAAGTTTTGCAAATGACAAATATTTGTTCGTAATTTCTGCTAAAGATGACCTTACAAAAGAAAGTAAAATAGGAGAAACACTTTTATATGTATATAACAATGACTTGGAACTTGTAAAGAGTATTGAATTGGAACAGTATCAATTTGATAGATTGAGCAAAATAGGAAATAAATATTATTTTGCAAATGGTGAGAATGAAGATAATAAATATATGATGTATATTTTTGATGAAAATACATTTGAGTTGGAAAAAGTTGATATAAAGACAAAGAATGTTGTTGATGTTGAAATTTCAGGAGACTATTATATTCTAGGAAGTGCTAATTTCTTACCTCCTTATGATGGAGGAATTACTTTTAAAAACATAAAGACAGGAGAGGAGATATTTCACAAATTGGATACAGGAGCAACTAGAATGTTCAAAGTTGATAATTTTCTCTATGTATATCATAAATATGAAAATAATATAGATAAAATTGCAAAATATGAAATAAATGGGACGGAACTAAAGAAAATAAAAGAAGTGGAAGTAAAAATAGACGATGTCCCAAATGACAATCAATTTGTAACAGGAATGTTTCTTTTTGAAAAGTAAATAATTAGATATTAGAAAAAGTAGACTTTTTAGTCTACTTTTTTATTGCTTGTTTACATGCAATGGTGTATCTACGATACATTTACTTTTGCTAACGCAAAAGTATGAGATCTCTCCACTTCATTCGTTTCACTCATTTCGGTCGAGATGACGTATAAGGGAATAATCGTTGTTTAATAGCTAGACGTTAAGATTAAATAAACTTCGAATTATCTTTATAAATGTAGTAGAAAAAATATAATAAAAAATCATATAAACTTATTTAGAAAATATATAAAACAAAATAATTCACGTCATATACTATGCAAAGAAAAGCTACCAACACGTCATCTCGACCGTAGTGAATCTAGCCCTAACTTTGTTTACTTGTAAACAAAAGTAGGTCTGACGAGGTAATTGTATCGTTAGATACAATTGCTCTGGAGATCTCACACTATTATTTGTTTACAAATAATAGTAAGTCCTGTAAAGGACTTAAAAAAGTAAAATTAATCTTAATTGGTTATTTTTACAAATAACGTTCGACTATTAAAAATATAATTTAACATCAGTTATTGACTTATTTTTAGTTCAATGTTAAAATTTATTTGACTTACATATGTCAAATATATTTTAAGGAGAATGTTATGAAAAAATTATTAAGAGTTTTTTTAGTTTTAACTATGATTCTTGGTTTTACTGCATGTTCTTCTAAAAAAGCAGAAAACAATGAAACAAAAGTTGAAAAGACAGAAAAGAAAAAGTTAAATGTTTATTGTGCAGCTTCAATGACTGAAACTATGCAAGAAATCAAAAAAATTTATGAAGAAAAACATAAGGATATTGAATTAGTTTATACTTTTGATTCTTCAGGAACTTTAAAAAAACAAATTGAACAAGGTTCAGATGTAGATATTTTTATCTCTGCAGCATCTAAACAAATGAATGCTTTGGATAAGTCAAAGACTCCAGATGCAAAAGTTGTTATTGATGAATCAAGTAGATTCAACCTTTTAGAAAATAAAGTTGTTCTTGCTGTTACTAAGGGAAATTCTTTAGGTCTTAAAGATTTCACAGATTTAACAAAAACTGAAATTTCAAAAATAGCTCTTGGTAATTCTGATGTTCCTGTTGGTCAATATTCAGAAGAGCTTTTGAAAAACTTAAAAATTTGGGATGAAATTCAAAGTAAAGTTACTTTTGGAAGCAATGTTAAGGAAGTTACAACTTGGATTAAGGAAGGAGTTGCAAATTGTGGTATAATATATGCAACTGACGCTTATTCAGCTGGTCTCGAAGTTGTTGCTACTGCAAAAGAAGGAATGATTAAGACTCCTGTTCTATATCCGGCAGCTGTTTTGAAAAATTCTAAAAATCCAAAAGAAGCTAAAGAATTTTTAGAATTCTTAAAAGGTGATGAATGTAAGGCAATTTTTGAAAAAGTTGGCTTTACAAGAGCAAAATAATTTAAAAAATAATTAATTAAAATGTAGTATGAAAGGGAAGTGTTTATGGAGCTTTTTCCTCTTTTAAATTCGCTAAGGATAGCGTTGATTTCATCAATTATAACTTTTTTTATAGGGATATTCTTAGCATATTATATTTCAAAACTTAATAGATTTATAAGGGGAATTTTGGATGTTATTTTAACACTTCCTTTAGTATTACCACCAACAGTTATCGGTTTTTTCATTTTGAGATTATTATCTCCGAGAAGTGCAATAGGAGGTTTTTTCTTCGAAAAGTTTTCAATTAGACTTGTTATGACTTGGTATTCCGCAATTTTTGCAACTGTTATTGTAACTTTTCCTCTTATGTATAGAATTGCTAGAAGTTCATTTCAAAATTTTGATATGAATTTAAAATACGTTGCTCAAACTCTTGGAAAAAGTAATACTTGGATTTTCTGGAGAATTATTTTACCTAATTGTAAACAGGGCATTTTAGCAGGACTTGTTTTAAGTTTTGCAAGAGCACTTGGAGAATATGGTGCAACAAGTATGGTTTCTGGATACACTCCAAATGATACTGCTACAATTTCAACAACAGTGTATCAGCTTTGGAGAACGGGAAATGATGCTCTAGCATATAAATGGGTGCTTGTAAATATTGTTATTTCATTTACAGTCCTCATTATTATAAATATGTTAGAAAATAAAGCAGTTAAGGAATAATATTGGAGCAATTTATGATTTATGTTGATATTGAAAAGAAATTCGGAAAATTTACTTTAAAGACAAAATTCCAATTTGATAACGAGATTATGGGACTTTTAGGAGCATCTGGAAGCGGAAAAAGTCTTACTTTAAAATGTATTGCAGGAATTGAAAAACCCGATAAAGGAAGAATTGTATTAAATGATAGAGTTCTATTTGACTCTGAAAAAAAGATAAATATTTCTCCTAAGGATAGAAATATTGGTTATCTATTCCAAGACTATGCTCTCTTTCCTAATATGAATGTATATGAAAATATCAAAGTGGGTATAAGAGATGGAGAAAATTTTGATAAATTAATTATGGAAAAGCTTGAAGAAATGAGGATTTCTCATTTAAAAGATAAGAAGATTAACGAAATTTCTGGCGGAGAAAAGCAAAGGGTAGCTCTTGCTAGATTACTTATAAATAAGCCTGAAATTATACTTTTAGATGAACCATTTTCTGCTTTGGATGACTATTTGAAATCAAAAATAGAATTGGAAGTTGCAGAAGTTTTAAGAAATTACAAAATACCTACAATTCTAGTTTCTCATAGTAGAGCAGAAGTTTATAGACTTTGCAATGAAATCTGTGTTATGACTAATGGTAAAAGTGAAGATCTTATGAATAAAAAAGAGCTTTTTAAAAATCCAAAAACTTTTTCGTCCTGTCTTATTTCAGGTTGTAAAAATTTCTCTGAAATTGAAAAGATTTCAGAGAATAGACTAAGAGCTTTAGATTGGAATGTTGAGCTTGAAACTTCTGAAAAGATTTTAGAAAACCATAATCTATTAGGTATTCGTGCACATCTTATAGAATTTGAAAAAGCAGATAAGAATTCATTTGATGTTGAAGTTGAAAGAGTTGTAGAAGATGTTTTTACTTATATAATACTTGTAAGAAGAAAAAATGCAAGAAAATATATAAGAGTTGAAGTTGATAAGCATATTTGGAAAAATGTAGAAAATAAAGAAATTCTTTTTATCACAATGAGAAAAGAGGATTTAATTTTAATGGTAGAAAATAATTAATTACGTTAAAAATCGATAGGAGATTATATGAAAGATAGATTTGGTAGAGATATAACCTATTTAAGAATTTCAGTTACCGATTTATGTAATCTAAGATGCAAATACTGTATGCCAGAAAGTGGTGTAGAAAGTCTTTGTCATAGCGATATTTTAACTCTCGAAGAAATAGTTGAGATAGTAAAGGTCGCTGCTAAAAACGGAATAAAAAAAATTAGATTGACTGGCGGGGAACCCTTGGTTCGTCGTGGTTTTATTAATTTGTGTAAAGAGATTTCAAAAATTGATGAAATAGAAGATATTGCCATAACAACAAATGGTGTTAATTTAAAAAATATGGCAGATGATCTTTTTGAAAATAAAGTTAAAAGAATAAATTTTAGTCTTGACACATTGGTAAAAGAAAAGTACAATGATATGACCCGAAGAAATGATTTTGACAAAACTATGGAAAGTCTATTTTATGCTATTGAAAAGGGCTTTAAAGTAAAGTTAAATGTAGTTTTAATCGGTGGATTTAATGATGATGAAATAGAAAATTTCGTAAAATTAGCTAATGATTATGATTTAGAAGTTCGTTTTATAGAGCTTATGCAAATTGGAGAAACAGCAAATTGGTCTAAGGATAAATTTATTTCTAATAATATAGTTCTAGAAAAAGTTCCGAAATTAGAGTTTGACGGTATTTCTGGTGTTGCAAAAATCTATAAGATAAAGGGACAAAAGGGAAAAATTGGACTTATAAGTCCGATAAGCTGTTCATTCTGTTCAGATTGTAATCGTATTAGATTAACAAGTGACGGGAAACTTAAACCTTGCTTGCATTCAAAAGATGAAATTAATCTTAAAGGATTAAGCGGAGAAGAACTTGAAGAAGTTTTTAAAAGAGGGATTTTTGATAAACCTGAAAAACATCATCTTGAAGAAGGTAAAAGTGAAAGTGCAAGAGATATGAATAAAATTGGAGGTTAAAATGGAAGAAAAAGTTTTAACTCATATTAATGAACAAGGCCGTGCAAAAATGGTTGATGTTGGAGAAAAAGAAAAGACAAAAAGAGTTGCTAAGGCTTTTGCAAAAGTAAAACTAAATGAAGAAACTTTTAATATTATTGTAAATGGAAAAACTAAAAAAGGCGATGTGTTAGCTGTTTCTCAAGTTGCAGGAATTATGGGAGCTAAAAAGACTTCAGATATTATTCCAATGTGTCATCCTATAAATTTAGTAGGCGTTGATATTGAATTTAATATGAATTATGGAGACTTTGAAATAGAGATAATTGGAACAACTAAATGCGTTGGAGAAACTGGTGTTGAAATGGAAGCACTATCTGCTGTTTCAATCGCTGCTCTAACTATTTACGATATGTGTAAAGCAGTTCAAAGGGATATCGAAATTACAGAAATCAAATTATTAGAAAAATCTGGCGGTAAAAGTGGAGATTTTGTGAGGGGAAAATAATGAGAGTTTTATCAGTTAGTATAAGTGAGAAAAAAGGCGTTAAGAAGCATCCAGTAGAGTACATAAATTTAATAGAAGATTACGGAATAGAAGGAGATGCTCATGCCGGAAAATGGCACAGACAAGTAAGTTTACTTGGAGTTGAAAGTATGGAAGTAATGAAAGAAAAATTACCAACACTTTCAGCTGGAGATTTTGCAGAAAATATCTTAACAGAAGGTATTGTTCTATATGAATTACCAATAGGAACAATTTTAAAGGTTGGAGAATGCACACTTGAAGTTACACAAATCGGAAAAGAATGTCATCATGGTTGTGAAATAAGACATATCGTTGGAGATTGTGTAATGCCAAGAGAAGGAATTTTCACAAAAGTTTTAAAAGGCGGAAAGATACAAGCAGACGATAAAATTGAAATAGTAGAAAAATAATATATAATGAAGACATCTAAAAGATGTCTTTTTTGTTTATAATTTACAAAAATTAGAAAGGAATTTCATAAAAAATTTCTTATAGATTATAAATTTTTTTATTTAACTTTGATTATTTTTTTACAATCTGAAAAATTATTCAAGTTTATTTTTCATAAGTTAGAATACATTGATATTAATTGATTTATACTTAACATAGAATATTACAAAGGTGCAATGAGGTAAAGCTGATAGATATATTATATAAAAATGTATTAATTTCTAAAAAAATTACAAAAAATGAATAATTATACATTATCAAAAAAGCCTAACAATAGGAACATTAAACTTTAAAAATGTTTTCAATATACTTGATTATTCCTTCTAGATATTGTATAATTATAATTGAATTTATAACATAGGTACATTTATTAATGAAAATTGGTTGATTATTATATTGATTTTTATTACTGGTAAGGAATTATTTTTCAATGTTTTTATTCCTTTTATTTTAGTTTTTAAACTTAAGCAAGTGTATTTATGATTTTAAAGAGAATAAGACCAAAACAGAGAGTTAGGGGGAGAAATCAATGGATCAAAAGGAATTACTTTTGGAAATTAAAGATTTACACACAAGTTTTAGAATCCGTGATGATTATTTTGACGCAGTAGATGGCGTTAATATGAAATTATTCTCTGATGAAATACTAGCTATAGTAGGCGAGAGTGGATGTGGTAAATCGACTTTAGCTACTACAATTATGGGTTTACATAATCCAAACTACACTCGTTCAACAGGCGAAATTCTGTTTGAAGGAAAGAATTTAGTAGGTTTGTCAGAAAAAGAATTTAATGAAATCAGAGGAGAAGGTATTGGAATGATTTTCCAAGATCCACTTTCATCTTTGAATCCTTTACAAAGAATTGGAAAACAAATCGAGGAAGGTTTGATTTATCATACAAAAATGAATGCTGAAGAAAGAAAAGCAAGAGTTTTAGAATTAATCGAACAAGTAGGTATTCCTAATCCTCCTCGTGTTGCTAGACAATATCCACATGAATTATCAGGTGGTATGAGACAAAGAGTTATAATAGCTATCGCTCTTGCTTGTAAACCTAAGATTATCATAGCAGATGAACCAACAACTGCTCTTGACGTAACAATTCAAGCACAAATCTTAGACCTTTTAGTTCAAATTCAAAAAGAAATTAATGCTGGAATTATTCTAATCACTCACGATTTAGGAGTTGTTGCTCAACTTGCTGATAGAGTTTGTGTAATGTATGCTGGACAAATAGTAGAAGAAGCACCTGTTTTAGAACTATTTACAAATGCAAAACACCCATACACTAGAAGTTTATTGAACAGTATTCCTCAAATGGATGCAGATGATGAAGATTTATATGTAATTCAAGGTATGGTTCCTTCACTAAAGAACTTACCAAGACATGGATGTAGATTTAAAGCTAGAATTCCTTGGGTTAAAGATGAAGAACATGAAGATGAACCTACAATGCATGAAGTTGGACCTGGACATTTCGTAAGATGTACTTGTTATAAGAACTTCCAATTCGAAGCAAAGGGGGATAATTAATGAGCTTTTTAGAAATTAAAGACCTTAAGGTTCACTATCCTATAAGAGGTGGCTTTTTCAATAAAATAGTTGACCATGTTTTAGCTGTTGATGGCGTTGATATGGAAATCGAAAAAGGAAAAACTTACGGACTTATCGGAGAAAGTGGTAGTGGTAAGAGTACTATCGGTAAATCTATAATCGGTCTTGAAAAAATTACAAGTGGACAAATTATTTTCGACGGAAAACCTCTTACTAAGAGAATGGTTAGAAAAGATAAAGCTTTTACTAGAGATGTTCAAATGATATTCCAAGATAATATGGCAAGTTTGGACCCTAAGAAAAGAGTTATTGATATTATATCTGAACCTCTTAGAAACTTCGAAAAAATGACTGTTAAAGAAGAAAGAAAGAAAGTTTTAGAACTTTTAGATATTGTTGGTATGCCAGAAGATGCACTATATAAATATTCATTCGAATTTTCTGGTGGTCAAAGACAAAGAATTGGTGTTGCCAGAGCAATAAGTTTAAATCCTAGACTTATCATTGCTGACGAACCAGTTTCAGCTCTTGACCTTTCAGTTCAAGCGCAAGTATTGAACTTCATGAAAAAAATTCAAAAAGATATGGGATTATCATACCTTTTCATTTCTCACGACCTTGGTGTTGTAAAGCACATGTGCGATTACATTAACATCATGTACAGAGGAAGACTTGTTGAAAAAGGAACAAAGGAAGATATCTATAAAAATCCACAACATATCTACACTAAGAGATTAATTGCTGCGATTCCAGAAACAGATCCAAGATTAAAAGAACAATTAATCGCAAATAGAATTAAAGTAGAAAAAGAATATAAAGAATTAGAAAAAGAATACTACAACGAAAAAGGTAGAGTATACGATTTAATTAAACTTACAGATACTCACTATGTAGCAAAAAAGGAGGTAAAATAATATGTGGAAAACCGTATTAAGAAGATTTCTTCTAATGATACCTCAATTAATAATATTAAGTATTTTAGTATTTATTTTGGCTAAATTAATGCCGGGGGATCCATTTACAGGACAAATCAATCCTAACACAGACCCTAAACAAATAGAAGCTTTAAGACAAAAATTTGGATTTTATGATCCATGGTACAAACAATATGCTAGATGGGTAACTAACATGCTTAAAGGTGATTTTGGTATTAGTTATGGATTTAAAGTACCAGTATCTGACCTTTTAGGACAAAGAGTTGGAAACACATTCTGGTTATCATTACTTTGTGTAACTTTCCTTTATATAATAGCATTACCACTTGGTGTGTTATCAGGTAGATACAGTGGAAGTAAGTTTGATAAAGCAGTTACATTATATAACTTTATAACTTATGCGATACCAGGCTTTATCTTCTACTTATTGATGATACTATTATTCTCATATACATTACACATATTCCCATCATCAGGTTCTGTTGATGCAGGTGTAAAAGGCTTCGCTTATGTAATTAGTAGATTAAGACATATGCTTTTACCAGCAATATGTTATGCTTTAATAGCTACAACAGGAACTGTTCAATACTTAAGAAACGAAGTTATTGATGCTAAAGGTTCAGACTATGTAAGAACTGCAAGAAGTAAGGGAGTACCTATTGATAAAGTTTATTCACATCATATCTTTAGAAACTCAATTTTACCAATAGCTGCATTCTTTGGTTTTACATTAACAGGACTTATCTCAGGTTCAGTATTTATGGAAACAATCTTTGGATATCCAGGAATGGGTAAGTTATTCATGGAAGCTATTCAATCAAGAGATTATTCAGTATTAACAGTTTTAATTATGATTTTTGGATTCTTAACTCTATTAGGAAGTTTGTTATCAGACATCATTATGAGTATAGTTGATCCAAGAATCAGAATAGAGTAATAGGGGGAGTGAGAAGATGAGTAGAAAAAAAGAAATGCAAAAAGATGCTTCCCAACATAATGAACATATAACTCCAAGTGCTTTTAAAGTAATTGTTAGAGAATTTAAAAAAGATAAATTAGCAACATTTTCACTTGTAGTTTTAACATTAATAATTTTAACAGTATTTATAGGAAGTATGTTCTTCGATGTAAAAGAAGTAATGAAAGTTAATCTAATGGATTCATTCCTAAGACCTGGCGAAGGCGGATATGTTTTAGGAACTGACCAAGGTGGTAGATCACTTCTAGGACAACTTTTCATCGGAACAAGAAACTCAATCATAATTGGGGCTTCTGTAACAGTTTTAACTAATGTAGTAGGTATTATTGTTGGTTTAATTATCGGATTCTACGGTGGTATCGTAGATAATATCATCATGAGAATTATCGACTTTATCCAAGTATTACCAACACTTATGCTTATCATCGTATTCGTAACATTAGTTCCAAAATATGATATGGTTACATTCGTATTTATCATGAGTGTATTCTATTGGACAGGTATTGCAAGACTTGTAAGATCAAAAGCTCTTTCTGAAGGAAGACGTGATTATATAAGCGCATCTAAGACAATGGGAACACCATCATGGAAGATAATGTTTGGAGGAATTTTACCAAATATCAGTTCAATCCTTATCATCAGTGCTATCTTAGATTTAGCTGGTAATATGGGTATTGAAATCGGACTTACATTCCTTGGATTCGGTTTACCACCAGGAGTACCATCACTTGGAACTCTTATCAATCAGGCGTTAGACCCAACAATCTTAAGAGATAGAATGTATATTTGGTTCCCTGCATCAATGTTAGTACTTGTGCTAATGCTTTCAATCAACTATGCTGGACAAGCATTAAGAAGAGCATCAGACGCAAAACAAAGATTAGGTTAGAATTAAACATAAAAAATAAGCGTAGAAATATCTACGCTTTTTTATTGTAATAAATTCAAAAAAATAAAAAAGATGGTTGCAATTGCATCCATCTTTTTAATTTATATTTTAATATGACAGCAGAGTAATTTGTATTTATCTATACTGGGAGGATTATAAAGAACAAAAGCTATGCTGGCATATGTACGTGTGGCAGTAAAGAAAAGGAAAACTTATGGGAGGAGTTTATTATCTTGAAAACTACCACACACTATATATATACCATAAATTTGTAACTTAAAACATAAAATTTACAATTTCTAAAATAATTTTCCAATAAAATCACATATTACTTTAATTAACATGATATAAGATGTTATTTAGTCAACAATAAAATGTATTAAAGGATAGGTCGATTTAAGTCTTTTTTACAGGTATAAAATTACATTTATAAATATAGTATAAAAAATATTGAAAAAAAGTAGAAAAATTTTAACACCCATTATATTTTAATATATCGTATAAAACAACAATACTTAACGTAATAATACTATGCAAAGAAAAGCCCTCAACATGTCATCTTGACTGTGGTGTTAGTGGAGTGAATCTAGTCCTAACTTTTTTATAAGGTTTAGATACTTAAATTTCTTACGTCATAGCAACTAGCAAAGAGATATTCCCAACACGTCATCTTGAGCGTAGTCGAAAGATCTCAACTATTGCTTGTTTACAAGCAATAGTATTTCTGAAAGAAATAAAAAATGAATTTATAATCTATGTATCTACGATACATTTACTTTTGCTAAAGCAAAAGTATGAGATTTCTCCACTGCACTCAGCTTCGCTTCGTTTCGGTCGAAATGACGTATAAGGGAAAAAACGTAGTTTTGTAGCTAGACGTTAAAAGTAGATAAACTTCGAATTATCTTTATAAATATAGTGTAAAAAATATAATAGAAAATCATGTAATTTTATTTAAAAATTGCATATAAAACAAAATAATTCACGTCATAGCAATTAGCAAAGAAATACTCCCAACACGCCATTTCGACCGAAACGAGTAAAACGAATGAAGTGAATCTAGCCCTAACTTTTTTGTAAGGTATAGAAACTTAAATATCTTACGTCATAGGAATTAGCAAGGAGATACTCCTAACACGTCATTTCGACCGAAATAAGTGAAACGAATGAAGTGGAGAGATCTCATTACTATTATTTGTTTACAAATAATAGTAAGTCCTGTAAAGGACTTATAAACCAATTACCAATCTTCTGATAAATCTTTTAATTCAGGATTTAAAGATTTAATCAAATTAAATTTTTTCTCTCTATTCCAATGTTTTAATTGTTTTTCTCTAGTAATAGCATCTAAAGCATATTCAGTCGTTTCATAATAAAGTAAAACATTTAGATTATATTTTTTAGAAAAACCATCTAATAATTTGTTTTTATGTTCATATAATCTTCTTTCAATATTTCTTGTAATACCAATATACAAAACATTTCTAAAATTATTAGAAATTATATACACATAAAACATATAATCCTCCTTGTGAAAAAGTAATTAAAAATTTATCCAATGATTTATTAAAAATATTCTATCAAAAATAGAATTTCTATACAATACTTGATGTATCTACGATACATTTACTTTTACTAAAGCAAAAGTATGAGATTTCTCCACTGCACTCAGCTTCGCTTCGTTTCGGTCGAAATGACGTATAAGGAAATAAAACTTGTTAAAGAGCTAGACGTTAAAGGTAAATAAACTTTAAAAAATATTTTTATAAATATTATAGAAATGAATAAAATTACCATAACTAGAATTTAAAAATTGCATATAAAACAAAATGATTCACGTCTTAGTGCTTTTAAAAGAAATCTTCCTAACACGTCATCTCGACCGTAGTGAAACGGAGTGGAGAGATCTCATACTATTATTTGTTTACAAATAATAGTAAGTCCTGCAAAGGACTTATATAAAAACAATAAATCTATATATAATTGCAACGTAATTATCTAAAATACTTTTTTTTTATATATTTTATGTATCTACGATACATTTACTTTTGCTAAAGCAAAAGTATGAGATTTCTCCACTGCACTCAGCTTCGCTTCGTTTCGGTCGAAATGACGTATAAGGGAAAAAACGTAGTTTTGTAGCTAGACGTTAAAAGTAGATAAACTTCGAATTATCTTTATAAATATAGTGTAAAAAATATAATAGAAAATCATGTAATTTTATTTAAAAAGTTAGACTATAAAGCAAAATAATTCACGTCATAGCAACTAGCAAAGAAAAACTCCCGACACGTCATCTCGACTGGAGCGTTAGCGAAACGGAGAGATCTCAACTATTGCTTGTTTACAAGCAATAGTATTTCTGAAAGAAATAAAAAAACTCCACTTTGTGGAGTTTTAATTATTTTTTGTTATCAACTTTGTACAAATCTGCAAGGCATCTATAATTCATATTGTCTTCTTCATCAAGAATAGTATTGTCATCTACAATTACTAATTTGTATTTAAAATCTTTTGCAACAATATACTTTTTTCCGTCTTTTTCTTCAATTTTTACGTCAGTATATTCTTTTGGAATACTTTTTTCATATTTATCTCTATCTTTTTCAATTTGTTCAGGTGTTGAATTAGGAGTTATTGGACTTGGACCTTGAAACATTAGTCTTGGAGCTTTTGATTCCTCCTTAATTATTACTATCTGGCCTCCTTTTTCACCATCAAAAACTTTGTTTTCCAGTTTTTTCAGTGCAGCAGAAGATCCACATGAACACAACATAAAAGAAACTAACAATAAACTTATAAATTTTTTTAGCTTAGTCATAACACTCCTCCTAGCAAATAAATATTTATGAAATTATAGCATAATATACTATTTAACAAAGTAATACTCTACTATATTTCTAAGTTTATTGTAGCACTAATTTTTGCTTTAGTCAAGTATTTTTTTACAAAAGCACAATGTACGATTTTTAATCCTTGTTATTATGTAGATATCATAGTTACATTGACTTTTTTATCTGAATTTAGTATAATTATACGAATGGTAATGTAAATTTTTAAGGAGAGATACTATGGACGAAAAAGAAATATTTTTAACAGCCGAAGGCTTAAAAAAATTAGAATTAGAATTAGAAGAATTAAAAACTGTTAAGAGAAAAGAAATAGCAGAGAAAATAAAGATTGCAAGAGATTTTGGAGACCTTTCTGAAAACTCTGAATATGATGAAGCTAAGAATGAACAAGCTCAAATAGAAGAAAAAATCATTAAACTTGACAATATGATTGCTAATGCAAAGATTATTGATGAAGTTGAACTTGATACTAAAACTGTTAATGTTGGAGCTACTGTTACTTTGGTTCAAGTTGCAACTAAGAAAAAAATAGAATATACAATTGTTGGTTCTGCTGAAAGTAATCCTCTTGAAGGAAAGATTTCAAACGAATCACCAGTTGGTAGAGCTATTTTAGGTAAGAAAAAAGGCACTAAAGTTCAAGTACAATTACCAAATGGTAATGTTGTTGAATACAAAATAGATAGTATTAAGAGAAATTAAGGAGTGATATTGTGGAAGAACAAAATTTAAATGAAATGCTCTTAGTTAGAAGACAAAAGTTACATGACTTAGTAGATGCTGGTAAAGATCCGCATGAAATTGAAAAGTTTGAAGGTGCAATTTACTCAAAAGAAATTAAAGATAATTATGATAATTACGAGGGAAAAGTTGTAAGACTTGCTGGTCGTATTATGACTAAGAGAGGACATGGAAAAGTTTGTTTCATGGACTTACAAGACTTTTCTGGAAGAATACAACTTTTTAATAAGCTTGATGTTTTAGGCGAAAGCTATGAAGAAGTTAAAACTTTGGATTTAGGAGATATTGTTGGTGTTGAAGGTGAAGTTTTCACAACTCATGCTGGAGAAATCTCAATTAGAAGTTCAAAGGTTGTTTTACTTACAAAATCTTTACAACTTTTACCAGAAAAATTCCATGGTTTAAAAGATGTTGATTTAAGATATAGACAAAGATATGTTGATTTAATTGTAAATCCAGAAATTAAAGATGTTTTTGTAATGAGAAGTAAAATTATTTCTGCTATTAGAAAATATCTTGATAGTAGAGGATTTTTGGAAGTTGAAACTCCAATTTTAAATACAATTGCTGGTGGAGCTAATGCAAGACCTTTTATCACTCATCATAATACTTTAGATATCGATATGTATTTAAGAATTGCTAATGAATTATATTTAAAGAGATTAATCGTTGGTGGTTTTGATAAAGTTTATGAAATGGGAAGAATGTTCAGAAATGAAGGTATGGATAAACTTCATAACCCTGAATATACTGCAATTGAATTATATCAAGCATATGTTGATTATGAAGAAATGATGACTCTTTGCGAAGAAATGGTTTATACTGTTTGCATGGAAGTTATTGGAAAAGCAGAAATAGAATTACAAGGTAAAGTTATTGACTTTAAACCACCTTGGAGAAGAATTTCAATGGTTGATGCTGTTAAGGAATATGCAGGAGTTGACTTTGAAACTATTTTAACTGATGAAGAAGCAAGAAAGATTGCTATCGAAAAGAAAGTTGAAGTTAAAGAAAATACTACAAGAGGAGAAATTATTTCTCTATTCTTTGAAGAGTTCTGTGAAGAATATATGGTTCAACCTACTTTTGTTACTAAGCATCCTGTTGAAATCAGTCCACTTGCTAAGAGAGATCCTAAGGACAAGAGATATACTCAAAGATTTGAAGCTTTTGTTAATTGTGGAGAAATCGCAAATGCGTTTAGTGAGTTAAATGATGCTATTGATCAAAAACAAAGATTTTTAAAACAAGTTGAAGCTAGAGAAAATGGAGATGAAGAAGCTCAAATGATGGATTATGATTTCATCAATGCGCTTGAAATCGGTCTTCCTCCAACTGGCGGTATGGGAATCGGTGTTGATAGACTTATTATGTACTTAACTAATCAAGATACAATAAGAGATGTTTTACTTTTCCCAACTATGAAACCTGTTGTTGAAAAGGATAGTGAATAGGAGTTCATTATGAAAAAGAAAAATTTATTACCAATTTGTTTAGTTTGTCTTTCTTTTGTTGGTTGTCAAAGTTTCCATACTGGAAAAGTAGTTATTGACAATAATAAGAATCAAGAAAAAGTTGAAAGTGTTGAATATATTGTTGTTGATGAAGAAGATAAGGAATCTTTAATCAATAATATTAAATCTGGAAAAGGTGCTGTTATTGATAAAAAGAAAAGTTCTACATTAGAAAAGACTGATGAGAGTGCTGATGTAACAAATGATGCAGATAAGAAGAACGAAAATAATAATAGTAACAACAATAATAGATAGGATAGTGATTATATGAGAATAGAATTTTCTCCGCCAGATATTACTCAATTAGAGATTGATGAAGTTGTTGACACTTTAAAATCAGGTTGGATAACAACTGGCCCAAAGACAAAAAAATTAGAACAAGAGCTTTCAGTTTTTACAAACACAGACAAGACTGTTTGTTTAAATTCTGCAACTGCAGCTATGGAGCTAACTTTAAGATTACTTGGAGTTGGAACTGGAGATGAAGTTATAACTTGCGCATATACATATAGTGCATCTGCAAGTGTTATTCATCATGTAGGAGCGAAAATTGTCTTGGTTGATACTAATAAAGAAGATAAGTTTATGGACTTAAAGGCTTTGGAAGATGCTATTACAGAAAAGACAAAGGTAATTATTCCTGTTGATTTAGCCGGAAAGCCTTGTAAATATGATGAAATTTTTGAAATTGTAGAAAGAAAGAAATCTTTATTTAGACCAAATAATAAATTACAAGAAAAAATTGGTAGAGTTGTAGTTATGGCTGATGCTGCACATTCACTAGGAGCTGAATATAAGGGTAATCCAAGTGGAAGCATTGCTGATTTTACTTGTTTCTCTTTCCATGCAGTTAAAAACTTTACAGTGGCTGAGGGAGGCTCAGTTACTTGGAATAGAGCTTTAGGTTTAGATGATGATGAAATTTATAGAGAATTTCAACTTTTATCTTTACATGGACAATCAAAAGACGCTCTTTCAAAGACGAAACTAGGTTCCTGGGAGTATGATATTGTTGCTCCTAATTACAAATGCAATTTAACTGATATTGCTTCTGGAATCGGTCTAGCTCAATTAAAGAGATATCCAGATCTTTTGAAAAGACGTTTTGAAATCGTGGAAAGATACAATAGAGGATTTGAAGGAACAAGAGTAAAGCCTTTTGTTCACTTTGAAGAAGATAAAAAATCTTGCTGTCATCTTTATATTGTAAATATTGAGGGTGTAAGTGAAGAAGAGAGAAATGAAATAATTGTAAAAATGGCTGAAAAAGGAATTGCAACAAATGTTCACTACAAGCCATTACCTATGCATACAGCTTATAAGAATTTAGGATTTGATATTAAAAATTATCCAAATGCTTATAATAATTATAAGTCACAAATTACTTTGCCACTTCATACATTATTAACAGATGAACAAGTTGATTATATAATTGAAAATTTAAAGGCGTTGGTGTAATTATGAAGATAAAAAAAGTCGTTATTCCGACTGCTGGACTTGCAACAAGAATGTTTCCTGCAACTAAGGGTGTTCCAAAGGCAATGTTGCCAATTTTCGATAAACCTACTTTACAATATGTAATTGAAGAAGTTGTGGAAGCTGGGATTGATGAAGTAATTCTTATTGTAAATGAAGATTATTTTACAATTGACAAGCATTTTAATTCTGAAATTGATCTACGGGTTAAAAATTCAGGTAATGTTTTGGAAAAAGATATTAAAGCTTTGGAAAAAATATTAAAATGTAAGATTAGTTTTATAATTCAAAAAGAGCAAAAAGGATTAGGTCATGCTATTCTTTGCGCAAAGGAAGCTGTAAATGGAGAAGACTTCTGTGTTGTTTTAGGCGATGTTATTATTGATTGTAAAGATAGTTCTTGTTCAAAAGAACTTGTAGATATCTATAATAAATACGAAAAGACAGTTGTAGGAGTTGAATATGTACCTGATGAAAAAAGACGTAATTACGGAATTTTAGAAGGTAAAGAGATAGAAAAAAATGTTTTTGACTCTACAAGACTTATTGAAAAACCGAATATTGATGAAACGAATTCAAATTTAGCAATGGTTGGGAGATACATTGTGAAAAATGAAATATTTGATATTCTTGAAAATCAAAAAGCGGGTAAAAATGGAGAAATACAATTTACAGACTCATTAAATGAATTGACTTTAAAGGGAGATTTATTAGGCTATAAATTTGACGGAAAAACTTATGACGTTGGAAATAAAGTTGGAGTTCTGATTGCAAGTATTGAATACGGATTGAAAGATGAAGCAAATAAAGATTCTATAAAAGAGTACTTGAAAGATTTAGTTTCTTCAGATTTTAAAATGGGAGAATAATAATGACCAGAAAAATATTTTTAGTAATATTAGATATTATTGTTATAAATCTTTGTTACTATTTGGGATTTTTATTAAAATTTGATTGGCAAATTCCTGCACGTTATTGGGAAATGTATATGAAATGGATAATTCCTATAGTTTTAACTAAAATTGTAGTGTTTGCTCTGTTTGGTCTATATAGAGTAATGTGGAGATATGCTGATTTTAAAGAGTTGTTTAGAATATTTATGGCAATTGTTATTGCAAATGTTCTAACAGCTGGATTTTTAATCTCAATGAGCGTAGGATTTCCTAGAAGTGTTATGGCACTTGTATTTGTAATAGATGTATTTTTTGTTACAGGCACAAGATATCTTTCAAAAGCTAGAAAGAATTTAGTTTTTTCAATTCCTGTGGATAGACTAAAAAGAGTTTTAATCATAGGAGCTGGAGATGCTGGAGTTTTAGTACTTAATGAACTTAAAAAACATAAGGAATTAGGATATAAAGTTGTAGCCTTTATTGATGATGATAAAAATAAAGTGGGAACTGAAATACTTGGTATTCCTGTAGTTGGTGGAAAGGAAAAGATAATTTCTGCCATAAGTAATTACAGAATAGATGAAGTTATTTTAGCAATGCCATCAGCAAATAGAGAAACTCAAAAAGACATTTCAGATATATGTTCAAAACTTTCAATGAAGATAAAAATAATACCTGGAATGTATGAATTAATAGATGATCAAAAATTAAATATAAGAGATTTAAGAGATGTTGAAATTGGAGACTTGCTTGGACGTGATGAAGTTAAGTTAGACCAAGAAGTACTAAATGGTTTCTTAAAAGATAAAACTGTTTTAGTAACAGGTGGAGGTGGTTCAATCGGCTCCGAACTTTGTAGACAAATATCAAAATTTAGTCCTAAAAGATTGATAATTTTAGACATCTATGAAAATAATGCTTATGAAATTCAAATGGAGCTTGTAAGACATTACAAGGATTTGGATTTAGTTGTAGAAATTGAATCAATCAGAGATGCTGAAAGAATGGATATAATATTTGGAAAATATAAACCAGATGTAGTATTTCACGCAGCCGCTCACAAACATGTTCCACTTATGGAAAATAGCTCAACTTCTGCAATTAAAAACAATGTTTTTGGAACATTAAATGTTATAAGAGCTTGTGATAAAAATAATGTTTCAAAATTCGTTTTAATTTCAACAGATAAAGCTGTAAATCCGACATCTGTAATGGGAACTACAAAGAGAATTTGTGAAATGTTAGTTCAAACATATAACGAAAAATCTAAAACAGAATTTGTTGCAGTTAGATTTGGAAATGTATTGGGCTCAAACGGATCTGTAATACCACTTTTCATAAATCAAATAAAAGAGGGTGGACCTGTTACAGTTACTCACGAAGATATAATAAGATACTTTATGACAATTCCTGAAGCTTGCCAACTTGTATTACAAGCGGGAGCAATTGCCAAAGGGGGAGAAATCTTTATACTCGATATGGGAGAGCCTGTTAAAATTCTTGACTTGGCAAAGAACCTTATCAGACTTTCAGGTTATGAACCTTATAAAGACATTGACATAAAGATTACAGGACTTAGACCCGGAGAAAAACTTTATGAAGAATTACTATTAAATATGGAAAATTCAGTTGCGACTGACTATGAAAAAATATTTATAGAAAAACCGATAGTTCATAATGTAGAAGCCCTAAAAGATGGACTAGAAAGACTTGATAAAGTTAAAAATACTCTGGACAAAAAAGAAATTACAGACATCTTAAAAGACATGGTTCCGACATTTAAGCCGGACTTATTGAATAAATAGACACACAAAAAACTCCACCGAAATGGTGGAGTTTTTTGTACAATCTTATAAAAATCTATTGACTTTATAATTCTATTATTGTATAATAATCAAAGGAAATTTGACGGAGGTAATTTTTATGGCAAATTCAGTTAAAATGTCAGTTTTTAATAGCAATAAAAAGTGTTTAATTGACTCTTCTGTTTTTGTTTCTAATTTTTTCCGTTTTAATAATTTTGATATTTTAGTCGGCAAATCATTTGTTTTAAATGGTCTTTCCGACTTTTTTTTGAGCTTGGTAAAATCTCCTTTTGTTGAAGCTGTTAAAGGCTTTTTAAAGGGCTTTTACTCTCATTTTTATTCAATATTTGTTTTTAATAATTTGAATTTTAGGAAATAACTGTTTGTTATTTCCTTTTTTTGTGTATGACAAAATGACTTAATAGGAGGAATTGTATGAAAGAATTTAGAAATTTAGTTAGCAGTGAAGATTTTTCATGTGAAGAATTACTTGAACTTATGGAGATAGGCTCTGATATTTATAATAATCCAGAGAAATATTCAGAAAAATGTAGAGGAAAAATTTTAGCATCATTGTTCTTTGAACCTTCAACAAGAACAAGATTAAGTTTTGAAGCAGCTATGCTTAGACTTGGTGGAAGTTGTATAACTGTTCCAGATCCAAAAGTTTCTTCTGCAACTAAGGGAGAAAGCTTACAAGATACTATAAAAACAGTTGGCTGTTATTCAGATATTATAGCTATGCGTCATCCTCATGAAGGTTCTGCAGAGCTTGCTAAAGAAGTTACACTTGTTCCTTTTATTAATGCAGGAGATGGTGGACATCAACATCCAACTCAAACTCTTACAGATTTACTTACAATTTCACAAACAAAGAAAACTTTGGAAAACATGACTATCGGTCTTTGTGGAGACTTAAAGTTCGGAAGAACTGTTCACTCACTTGTTAAGACTCTTTCAAAATTTAAGGGTAATAAATTCATCTTTATTTCACCTGTTGAACTTGTAATTCCAGAATACATAAAGATGTATCTAAATGACCATAATATAGAATTTATTGAAGTTAGAACAATTGAAGAAGTTATGGATAAACTTGATATTTTATATATGACAAGAGTTCAAAGAGAAAGATTTTTCAATGAGGCTGATTATGTAAGACTTAAAGATACTTACATTTTAGACAATAAGAAGATGAAAACAGCAAAGGATGATATGATAATTCTTCACCCATTGCCAAGAGTAAATGAAATTGCTACAGAAGTTGATACAGACCCTAGAGCAAAATATTTCAATCAAGTTAAATTCGGTATGATAATAAGAATGGCATTAATCTTAAAACTATTGGAGGTAAAATAATGTTAAATATTAATAGTATTTCAAATGGTATAGTAATAGATCATATTAAACCTGGTCTTGGATATGAAATTTTTAAACTTCTAGAATTAGATAAGGCAGATTATAGAGTTGCTCTTATAATGAATGTTGACTCTAAGAAAAATGGGAAAAAAGATATGATAAAGATTGAAAATGTTATAAATATTGACTTAGCAATTTTAGGTTTAATAGATAAAGATTTAACTGTAAATATTATAGAAAATGAAAAAATTAAAGAAAAAGTTTCAATGGTTTTACCAGAAAAGGTAGAAGGTTTTATTAAATGTAAAAACCCACGTTGTATAACTTGCCATGAAAGTGTTCAAAATAAATTTATATTGTTAAACAGAGAAAAGGGAATATACAGATGTAATTATTGCGACAATTTATATTCTTGTGGAGGTCGTAGTGAAAAAAATAGTTAAAAATGCAGTCTTAGTGGATAAAGATACAAATAAAGTTGGAGAGATAAAAATTGAAGACGGAAAGATTGTAGAGATTGGTGAAAATTTAAATTTTGATGATAGCTATGAAGTTATAGATGCAAAGGGAAAGACTGTTATGCCAGCATTTGTAGATTTACATGTGCATTTTAGAGATCCTGGTTTTACTTATAAGGAAGATTTAAAGACTGGCTCACTTTCTGCTCTAAGAGGTGGATATACAACTGTAAATACAATGGCAAATACAAAACCAATTTGCAGTAATCTAGAAACTTATAATGACATAATGAATAGAGCGAAGGAATTAAATTTAGTTGATATAAATCAAATTGTTGCAGTAACAGAAAATTTTGATGGACAAAATTTAGTTGACTATTCAAAATTTGAAAATGCAAAATTTCTATCTGATGATGGTAAAGGTGTTCTTTCTGAAACAACAATGTATAGAGCGATTTTAGAGGCAAAAAAATATGATAAAATCATAATGATACATGCAGAAAGCGAACTTTCTCCAATTGATTACAGAATAGCTGAAGATTTAATGACTTTAAGAGATGTTTATCTTGCAAAGAGGTTAGACGGTAGAATTCATATGTGCCATGTTAGTACAATTGATTCTTTGGATGCGGTAAGACGTGGAAAGAAAGAGGGAGTAAAGGTTACTTGCGAAATAACTCCACATCATATTGCTCTTTGGGATAATTCATACAGAGTTAATCCTCCAATAAGAGAAAAGGCTGATGTTGAAGCTCTAATAGAAGGAATTTTAGATGGAACAGTAGATGCAATTGCGACAGATCATGCTCCACATACTGCAGAGGATAAGGTAAATGGAAGTCCTGGACTTGTTGGTCTTGAAACTGCATTTGCAATCTGTAATACAAAATTAGTTAAAGAAAGAAATATCGACATAAGAACATTATCAAAAGTGATGTCCTACGGTGGAGCTAATTTAATGGGAATTAAAAAAGGTCTTTTAAAAGAAGGATATTTAGCTGATTTAGTTATAGTTGATACAGACAAAAAAATTGTTGTAGATGCAAGTAAATTTGCATCAAAAGGTAGAAACACACCTTTTGATAAAGTAGAGCTTTACGGAGAAGTACTTATGACAATTAAAGAAGGAGTAATAAAATATAAAGGAGAATTTTAATGATAGTAGATAGATTATATGAAGCAGTAAAAGAAAAAGGATTTGTTTGTGTTGGACTTGATAGCCATTTAGATTATATTCCAAATTATATTAAAGAAAAACATGAAAAACTTTCAGATGTAATCTTTGAATACAATAAGACAATAATTGATGCGACAAGTGATATTGTAGCAATTTACAAACCACAAATTGCATATTATGAAGCAAATGGTCTTGAAGGTCTTATCGCTTATCAAAGAACTCTAAGATATATTAAAGAAAAGGGACTTTTAAGTATCGGAGATGTTAAGAGAGGAGATATTGCAAGTACTGCAAAGGAATATGCAAAGGCTCATTTCAAGGGAGAATTTGAAGCGGATTTTATAACTCTTAACCCATATATGGGAATGGACAGTATCACTCCTTATTTAGATTATTTAAAAACTGGAGAAAAGGGAGTTTTCGTTTTACTTAGAACTTCAAACGAAGGAGCTAAGGATATTGAATGTCTTGACTACAATGGAGAAGCTCTTTACTTCAAAGTTGGAGATGAACTTAAAAAATTTGCTGATGAATTAACTTCTGAATGTGGATATTCTCCTTTGGGATTTGTTGTTGGAGCAACTCATAGTGAAGAAGCTAAGAAAATCAGAGAAAGATATAAAAATATTTTCTTCTTATTACCAGGATATGGTGCACAAGGTGCAAAAGCAGAAGATATCAGAACTTACTTAAATGACTTTAATGGTGGAGTTGTAAACTCTTCAAGAGGTATTATTAAATACTATCAAAAATTTGAAGATGGCGAAGAAAGATTTGCGCATTATACAAGAGAAGCTGTTTTAAATATGAGGAGGGATATTTATGGAGAATAAATCATACGAAAAAGTTGAAATAATTTTAAATGAAAAAATAGCTGATGGCATCTACAAAATGGATGTTAAGGGAGAATTTAAAGCTAGAGTTGGACAATTTTATATGGTTAAATGCTTTGAGGACGGGAACATGCTTCCCCGTCCAATCAGTATTTGCGATATAGAAGATAATAAATTAACTTTTCTTTATGCAGTTGTTGGAAAAGGAACAAAGATTATGTCCGAAAAGAAAGTTGGAGATAGTATTGAAATTTTAGGACCACTTGGTAACGGATTTCCGATTGATGAATATAAGGGTAAAAAAGTTGCTCTTGTTGCAGGAGGAATCGGAATTGCACCAATGCTATATCTAGCAAAGAAATTAGAAGCGGAAGTTGATCTATATGCAGGTTTTAGAGATGAAGCATATTTTACAGAAGATTTTAAAGAATTCACAAAAAATACATATATTGCAACTAATAGTGGAAGAGTTGGACATAAAGGTTTTATAACTGAAATCTTAAAGGATGATTATGATGTAATTTATTGTTGTGGACCTAATCCTATGATGAATTCTGTTAAAAATTTAGGCTTTGATATACCTGTTTATGTATCTTTAGAGAGTAGAATGGGTTGTGGAATCGGGGCTTGTCTAGCTTGTAGTTGTAAAACTAAAAATGGAATGCAAAGAATTTGTAAAGAAGGACCGATATTTGAAGTTAAGGAGGTGGATTTTTAATGTTAGAAGTAGATATTTGTGGAGTTAAATTTAAAAATCCAGTTATAGGAGCATCAGGAACTTTTGGTTTCGGTAGAGAATATGCTGAATATATCGACTTAAACAGAATAGGTGGTATTTCTACAAAAGGACTTACTTTTGCAGGAAAAGATGGAAACACTGGAATCAGAATTTATGAAACTCCAGCAGGAATAATGAATAGTATAGGATTACAAAATCCGTCAGTACCAACTTTTATAAAAGAAGATTTACCTTTTATGGAAAGTTATGATACACAGATTTTAGCAAATATTGGAGGTTCACAACTTGAAGATTATTTAAAATCTGTAGAACTTATCAATAAAACAAATATAAAAATAATTGAATTAAATATTTCATGTCCAAATGTTAAATCAGGTGGAATGGCTTTTGGTATAAAATGTGATATAGCTGAGGGAATAGTAAGAAAAGTAAGAGAAAATACGGATAAAGTTCTTATGGTTAAACTATCTCCAAATGCTGAAAATATAAAAGAAATGGCAAAAACTTGTGTTGAAGCTGGGGCTGATTGTCTTTCACTTGTAAACACATTTAATGCTTTGGCAATAGATATTTACAAGAGAAAAGCTGTTTTTGACAATGTAACAGCAGGACTTTCAGGAGCTTGTATTAAGCCGATAGCGCTTAGAATGGTAAGAGATGTTGCTTCAGTAGTAGATGTTCCGATTATTGGAATGGGTGGAATTATGAATTGGCAAGATGCTATTGAATTTATAATGGCGGGCTCAACTGCAATTCAAGTTGGAACAGCAAACTTTATCAATCCAAGAGCTATGATTGATATAATCGAAGGAATGGAACAATTCTGTAAAGAACAAAATATAAAGAATTTACAAGAAATTAGAGGAATTGTTTAGGAGGATATCATGGAAGAAAGAGTATTAGAATTATTAAAAGAAAGTGAAGCATTATTAGAAGGACATTTCTTATTATCATCAGGAAAACACAGCGATAAATACGTTCAATGTGCAAAACTTTTGATGTATCCAGAAAAAGCTGAAGAAGTTTGCAAAGTAATCAAGAAAAAAATTGAAGATGCAAATGTTAAAGTTGACGCAGTTGTTGGACCTGCAATGGGTGGAATTGTAATTGCTTATGAATTAGGAAGAGCTTTAGGAGTAAGAGCAATGTTCACAGAAAGAGAAAATGATTTAATGACTTTAAGAAGAGGATTTTTCATTAACGAAGGAGAAAATGTACTTGTTGTTGAAGATGTTGTTACAACAGGAAAATCTTCATTAGAAACAATCAAAGTTTTAAAAGAACATGGAGCAAATGTTGTTGGAATTGCTTCAATAGTTGATAGAACAAACGGAAAATCAGGAATTGAATATCCACTTTTCCCAGCAATTGCATTAAATGTACAAGCATTTGAAAAAGATGATTGTCCAATTTGTAAAGAAGGAAAAATAGAACTTGTAAAACCAGGAAGTAGAAAAAAATTCTAGTAAAATTATAAGAAAAAAAGCGTACTTTTATAGAAAAAATTATAAAAAGTACGCTTTTTTATTTAGTATTTTATAAATATTTACTTTAGCATAATTTTTGAATGCAGAACTGTTATGAAATATACGACAACAAGCATTGCAAATTTAATTATTTATTTAAATATTTACATAGCGTAATTGACCTTACAGTCTAAAAGTGGTATTATTAAGTTAACAATTAATAGTTGTTTTTTATTTATTTATTTTTTAAATAGTTATTAGTTTAGGAGGCTTCTAATAACTACTTATTAATATATTATTAGTGTTTTTAAGTTAAAACATTGATAAGAATATTCTATTAGGAGGAGCACAATGAAAAAGAGGATTTATTGTTTTATTTTGAGTGCCCTTATGGTGTTGAGCGTTGTTTTTCCTTCCTTCAAAGTTTCAGCTGAAGGCGGAAGAAATATTTCACCAAATGTAACTATAACAGATTTTAAAGTTACAACTGGTAATGGACAAGAATTTAACAGAGCAACACGTTGGGAAAAATTTACACTTAAAATAGAATGGGATGCGAAAAATCAAAGTACATTGAACAAAGGCGATTACTTTGAAGTTGAACTGCCAGAGAATTTTAGATTTTTAAAAGATTCTTCAGCAGTTAATTTTAATGTTTACGGTTTAGACGGAACAACTGTTTTTGGAAAAGGAACACTTAATCTTAAAAATATAGGCGGTGGAACTTTAAGGATCGTTTTAAACGAAAAAGTTGAAAATCTATACAATGTTAAAGGGACAGTTTCCCTAGAATCAGTATTTTTCCAAGATAAAATACAAATTGGACAAGATAATAAGTTTAAAATTGAAATGAACGGAAAATCAGTTGAAAAAACTATTCATATTGACAATCCTAAACCACTTAATGAAGTTTTAGGCAAATGGCCAAGTTTATTAAACGGAAAAAGTGATGTAGTAGATTGGAGTGTACGTTTTAATGTTAATAAAAAGAACTTTAAAAATGTTGTAATTGAAGATCAACTAACAATTACTGATGGTAATTTTGATGGACTACATTACATTAAAGAAAGTTTTAAACTTCAAAAAGCAGAAATTGACGAATTTGGAGATGTTAAAAGGTATATTTCAGAAGAGAATGTTGGAGATAGAATTGAATTATCTGAAAATGGTACTAAGTTTAAACTTGTACTTGGTGATATAGATAATGCAGAACAATATATGCTAAGATATCAATCAACTTATAAATCAGGCATTGTACTAAAAAATAAAGTTAAGATGACATCACAAACTGAAACTTATCAATCAGTTGTTAAATATGGACATGCAATTTCAAGTGCAACTATAGATGGAGATTTACTTGGAAAAATCAAAATTTTTAAAGTTGATGAAGAAGATAATCAATTATTATTAAAAGGCGCAAAATTCAAAATTACTAATAAAGAAAACAATCAATCTTTTGAATTAGTTACAAACGAAAATGGAGAAGTTGTTTCAAGCAAATTAGTTCATGGAAAATATGAAATTAAAGAAATAGAAGCTCCAGAAGGTTGGATAAAGAATGATGAAGCTCTTGAAGTTGAAGTTAAAGATGATGTAGCAGTTATAAAGACTATTACTAATAAGAGAGAAAAAACTGAAGTTAAAGTTAATAAAACTTGGGTTGGAGAAAAGGCTTCAAATGTTGTTGTTAAGTTATTAGCTAATGGTGTAAAAGTTGACGAAGTT
Organism: Parvimonas pharyngis; assembly: GCF_046569675.1. NCBI lineage: Bacteria > Bacillati > Bacillota > Tissierellia > Tissierellales > Peptoniphilaceae > Parvimonas > Parvimonas pharyngis. The sequence goes on along the minus strand of NZ_JBKICJ010000002.1, from coordinate 226,449 downwards.
ACTTTAAATGATGCAAATAATTGGGAACATAAATTTACAAACTTAAATAAGTTTGAAAATGATGGAAAAACTGAAGTAAAATATACAGTTGAAGAAGAACAAATCAACGGATATATTTCAGAAGTAACAGAAAATGCTAAAAATGATTTTACTATTACAAATAAAAAGATTGAATCTGAAAAAGTAAATGTTTCAGTTGAAAAGAAATGGGTTGGAAAAGCCTTAAAAGAAATTGAAGTAAAACTTTTAGCAAACGGAAATGAAGTAGAAAGTGTTAAGTTAAATGATGCAAATTCATGGAAACATACTTTCAATAACTTACCAAAAGTTGATGAAAACAACAAAGAAATTGTATATACAGTAAAAGAAGTACAAGTTCCTGGATATGATACAACAATAGAAGGAAATGCAAAAGACGGTTTTGTAATTACAAATAAAGAAAAGCCTTCAAAACCAAAATTGCCAAAAACTTCAGTAGGAACTAATGCGATAGCTTATATGGCATTAGCTGCAATTAGCAGTGGACTTTTAGTGATTTCAAAAAAGAAAAATAATAGATAAATAAAATAAAAAGAGAGCATAAGCTCTCTTTTTTAATTATATAAATTCTATATGTATCTACGATACATTTACTTTTGCTAAAGCAAAAGTATGAGATCTCTCGACTACGCTCGAGATGACGTATAAGGAAAGAACGTAGTTTTGTAGCTAGACGTTAAAAGTAAATAAACTTACAAAAAATAATAAATAGTTTTATAAAATAAAATAGTTCACGTCATAGCACTTTGCAAAGAGATACCCCCAACACGTCATTTCGACTGTAGCGTTAGCGAAATGGAGAAATCTCAATTATTGTTTGTTTACAAACAATAATATTTCTGAAAGAAATAAAAATTTCTATGTATCTACGATACATTCACTTTTGCTAAAGCAAAAGTATGAGATCTTTCGACTTCGTTACACTTCGCTCAAGATGACGTATATAGAAATAACCTTCGTTTAATAGCTAGACGTTAAGAGTAAATAAGCTTACGAAAAATAATAAATAGTTTTATAAAACAAAATAATTCACGTCATAGCACTTTGCAAAGAGATACCCCCAACACGTCATTTCGACTGTAGCGTTAGCGAAATGGAGAAATCTCAATTATTGTTTGTTTACAAACAATAATATTTCTGAAAGAAATAAAAAAAGCATACTTATTTTTATTAAGTATGCTTTTAAATTACTTAAATTTTCTAAAATTTACCAATATCTTCTCTGTAGAAGAAAGAATCACTTCTTAGTTTTTCAACATCTGCATAGGCAAGTTCCCTTGCTTTTTCAAAATCTTCAGCCATTGCAGTTACGATTAGATTTCTTCCACCTTTAGCATATATTTCATTATTCTTTTCTTCAACACCCATAAAGTAAACTTCACTTTTAACAGGAACAAGATTTATTTTATCTTGGCATTTTTCTTTTGAAGGATATCCTTTAGATGCAAGAACTACACCAATACAAACATCATCAGTCCATTTGATTTCAGGTTCTCTATCTTCCATTACATCAAGAATATTTTGAACGAAGTCGGATTCTAAACGTGGTAATAGAACTTCAGCTTCAGGATCTCCAAGTCTTGCATTAAAACTTAGAACTTTGATTCCGTCTTTTGTTACTATTATTTCTCCATATAAAAATCCTTCAAAACCATAACCGTCTTCATACATAGATTTAGCCATTGGCTTTAAGATTTTTTCAACAACTTGTTCGATTTCGTTATCAGTAATTTTTGCAACAGGACTACAAGCTCCCATACCACCAGTATGTTCAGCTTCATCAGTATCTGAAGTTCTCTTATAGTCTTTAACTATTTGTAATGGATAAACTTTACTATTTTTTACAAGCGCAAAAATAGAAAACTCTTTTCCTATAATATATTCTTCAACTAAAATTTTTGAATTTTCATTTTCGTCAAAAATTTCATTTACGATATCTGTTGCCATTTTATTGCTCCTTGCAATAAAGATTCCCATATTCTTTGGAATTGAGTCTATTTTTATTGTTACTGGAAACTTTTCAATACCAGAAACAAATTTTAATGCTAGTTCTCTATCAGTAAATACAACATATTCTGTTGTAGGAATTTTTAATTTTTCCATAAGTTGTTTAGTAAAATATCTACTTGATTCAATTCTTGTTGCAGATTTTGTAGGTCCAAAAAGACGTAAATCATGTTTATTGAATTCATCTTTTATTCCAAGAGCCAAAACATCAGCTGGTCCAACTAATGTTAAATCAATCTTTTCTTTTAATGCAAAGTCTGTAATTTGCTCAATATCATACATATCAATATCTACTCTTGTTGCACCTTTCATCATACAATTTCCGGGTAAAACGTAGATTTTATCAACTAACTTACTTTTTTTACAGGCCTCTAACATTGCATGTTCACGGCCACCTTTACCAATGATTAATATTTTCATAAAATCACCTCTTTATCTATTATTTTATCTATAATTTTAAAATTCATTTAAGCTAATTTCTATATAATATTTACAATTTAAATTCATTAAATTATAAATATTATATCATATTCTCTTTTTGATTAATTTTTGATGTAAATATGATGAAATTAATATAATTTAATGAAATTAAATTATATTAATTATATCGTGTTCTCTTTTTGATGTTTTTAATGTAAACACGATGAAATATTTACAATTTAATTTCATTAAATTATAAATATTATATCATATTCTCTTTTTGATTAATTTCTAATGTAAATATGATGAAATTAATATAATTTAATTTCATTAAATTATATTAATTATAACATTGATAAAAATTTTTTTCAACTTTAATTTTATAAAGCAGAAATAATATTTTTTTCTTTAATTTACTAATTTAGATTTTTCAATAAAAGGGTATAATAGCTTTATGTTAAAAAATATATATTAAAAGGAGGGCAGGGATGTTACAACTTAAAAATATTAGTAAAAGTTATAAAACTGGTGATTTAATTCAAAAAGCATTAGATGATGTCTCCCTTAATTTTAGGGATAATGAATTTGTATCAATCCTTGGACCCAGTGGTAGTGGAAAATCTACTCTACTAAATATTGTAGGTGGATTGGATAAATATGAACAAGGTGATCTTTTAATTGATGGAATATCCACTAAAAAATATAAAGACGAAGATTGGGATAGCTACAGAAATCATACAATTGGTTTTGTATTTCAAAGTTATAATTTAATTTCTCATCAGACTATTTTAGCCAATGTAGAATTGGCTTTAACTATTTCTGGAATATCTAAAGATGAAAGAGAAAAAAGAGCAATTGATGTTTTGGATAAGGTAGGATTAAAGGATCAGATACATAAAAAACCTAATCAATTATCCGGTGGGCAGATGCAAAGAGTAGCAATTGCTAGAGCGCTTGTAAATAATCCGAGCATTGTACTTGCTGATGAACCAACAGGAGCTCTTGATTCAGAGACAAGTGTTCAAGTTATGGAATTACTTAAAGAAGTAGCTAAGGATAGACTTGTAATAATGGTGACTCACAATCCAAAACTTGCGAATGAATATTCAACTAGAATTGTTGAGTTAAAGGATGGAAAAATTATTTCGGATAGCAATCCATTTCTTTTAGAGGATGATAATAATGGAATTCATAAAAATTTTGGAAAATCCTCAATGTCATATCTTACAAGCATTGCTTTAAGTTTTAATAATTTAAAAACCAAATTTAAAAGAACTCTTATGGTTGCAGTAGCAGGTTCAATTGGAATAATAGGGATAGCTTTGATTTTAGGACTTTCTAATGGGGTTAGTCAATTTATTAAGGATACAGAAGAGAAAACTATGATTTCTTATCCAATAGAAATTGATAGCAGTAGTTTTTCCATTGGAAAAGCATTTGAAAATACGGGAGACGAAAGGACTGATGGAGATATTTCCGAAGTGCAAACTATTCAAAAGATGCTATCGGCAATTAATAAAAACGACTTAGCTTCTTTAAAAGAATATTTTGAAAATGGCGGAAAGGCTGTTTATGATTATTCAAAAACTATTGAATATAAATATGATATAACACCTATAATCTACACTTTAAACAAAGATAAATATGTCAAAGTTAATCCAAATGAGTCATTAAATAATATTCGTGTTCCATCTGGTGGTTTTGCGTTTTCAAGAAGTTCGGTAAAGACTTTTTATAAATTACCGAAGAATGAAGATTTATATAAGGATAAATATACTTTAAAATATGGAAATTGGCCACAAAATGAAAATGAAGCAATAGTAATTACAAATTCAAAGGGTTCTCTATCGGATTTTATTTTCTATTCTTTGGGACTTAGAGACAATGAAGAGCTTTCAAAAATGGTAAAAAGTTTGACAAATAGAGAAAAAAACGAAGTTGAAATTGAAAATAGATCTTGGAAATATGAAGATATTGTTGGTAGAGAACTTAAAGTTTTAAGTAATTCACAACTGTATTCATACGATTCTCAAAATAATATATATATTGAAAATTCAACAGATAGTGAATTTGTTGAAAATCTTTTGAAAAATAAGGCAAAGAATTTAAAAATTGTTGGGATAGCTACACCTAATAGCGATGAAAGCTCCCTAATTTTAACAACTGGTATTTGGTATACTGACGATTTAGAAACGAGTTTAAGAAATATCTCAAAAGAAAGTGAAGTTGTAAAGGCTCAAAAAGAAAAGCCAAAAACAAATATTTTAACAAATACTCCTTTTGGAGAAAAAATTAAGCAAAATTTAGATTTTTCAAAGCTGTTTTCAATAGACCAGAAAAAAATATTTGATGCTTTTAAAATAGATAACTCAAAGATGAATTTTAATGCAAATTCAATGACAAATATTGATTTTTCAAAATATTTAAGCAGTGTTGCAGATAGTGAATACATGAAAAATTTAGATATAAAACTTGATTCTGATAAAATGATTAGCTTGATAGGAGATGTTTTAAAAGGATATTTTAATTATTCTTCTAAAGATCCAACAACTAATTATTCTCAGTTATCAAATTCGATTTACGAGTATATGAAAACAGAATCTGTAAAAAATATTTTATCTGAATTTTTTTCAAAGATAATTGCTAAGAGTAATAGGAATTTAATTACAAGTGAGAAAATAACGGATATAATGAAATCAATTATGTCTGGATATCCTGATTTTGCAAGAAGAAATAATTACAATGATCCTAATAAATTTAATGAATATTTACTTGCATATTTTCAATCATCAGAAGCTAAGTCAAAAGTTTCTGCTGAAACTACAAAATTATTAAAATCATTAGGGGAGAATTTTAAACCAGATAGTAAAGATTTAACTGAATTATCAAATTCTTTATCAAATGGTTATATAAAATATGCAAAAGATAATAATAAGCCCGATCCATCTAAAATTAAAGAGTCGTTTAATTCGTATTTATCAACGACAGAAGCAAAAAGTATGATTTCATCAGGAGTAAAAGACTTATTAAATAGCAGTTTATCTTCTAATAATTCTGGCTCCTCACAAAATTTTGTAGATGGTCTAATGAAAAATATTTCATCAGCTGTTGCTAATGGTATTAAAGACATGCTAACAGGATCTATGAAAAATTTACAAAATGCAATATCAATTGACCCAAGCAAATTTAGTAGCGCTTTTTCTATGAACTTAAATGAAGATGAAATAAAATCTCTAATTAGCGCAATGACTAATAGTAATGAAAGTTCTTACGAAAACAATATGAAATTATTCGGATTTGTAGAGGATAATGATATAAGTAAAATTAGCATATATCCTAAAGATTTTGAAGCAAAACAGTCTATAATAAAATTACTTGACGATTATAATGAAATGAGAAAGAAGAATTCTGAGGAAGATAAAATGATAACTTATACAGATTTAGTTGGAACAATACTATCTTCTGTAACTACAATAATAAATGTAATAAGTTATGTATTAATCGCATTTGTATCCATTTCTTTGATAGTTTCTTCAATAATGATTGGTGTTATAACCTATATCAGTGTACTCGAAAGAAAGAAAGAAATTGGTATATTAAGGTCAATAGGAGCTTCAAAGAGAAATATATCTCAAGTATTTAATGCAGAAACTGGAATAATCGGGTTATTTGCAGGACTTCTTGGAATTGGAATAACATATATATTATTGATACCAATAAATATTATAATAAGAAAAGTTTCTGAAATGCCAAATATAACGGCTTATCTATCAATTCCACAAGCTATAGTCTTAATCTTAATCAGCATGATTTTAACTTTACTTGGTGGATTTATTCCTGCTAAGAGTGCTGCAAAGCAAAATCCAGTCGAAGCATTAAGAACAGAATAGAATTTTAAAACTAAGAAGTTTCACTTCTTAGTTTTTTTATGCGCTTTTTAACTTTTATAAAATAATTCCATAGATTTTAGAAAATTCGACTTTATGTATAAAAATTTTTTTCTTTAAAAATTTACAAAAAATTAATAAAATTATTTTAAAAAATTTTTTGAAAGAGTAATTCTTTAAAAAAGCGAATGACAACGATATTTTTAGTGTCAAACAAAAGATATATCCGAATAAAAGTTTTTTAGCAGTAAAAAAGTTATTACTATTCCTACTTTAATATTATAATAGTATTTGAATTATTAATTCCACTAAAAGCTTTGAAAATATTAAATTTTTCTATATTAGGTGTTGTCAAGTTTAAAAAATTGATGTATAATACAGTTGGATAGTAAAAACTTTACCCGATTATTTTGAAAGGAGAATGAATATGAAAAGGATTTTAATGACAGGAGCACTTGGACAAATTGGTACTGAATTGGCTCTTTATTTAGGAGATATATACGGAAGAGAAAATATATTAGCTACTGACTGTTCAGATGCAAACAAAGCAGCTATCGAAGATATTCGTTTTGAAACATTAGATGTTACTGATCCAAAGAGAATGTTTGAATTAGCTAAAGAATTTAAAGCTGATACAATTGTAAACTTAGCAGCAATACTTTCTGCTAGAGGAGAAAGTATGCCACAATTAACTTGGAAGGTTAATGTTGACGGAGTTGTTAATACATTAGAAGTTGCAAGAGAATTAAATGCACAAGTATTTGTACCTTCATCAATCGCAGCATTTGGAGTTGGAACTCCACTTGACAATACACCGCAAGTTACTATTCAAAGACCTAACACAATGTATGGAGTAACAAAAGTTTCAGGAGAACTTTTATGTGATTACTATTATAATAAATTTGGCGTAGATGTAAGAGGAGTTCGTTACCCAGGAATTATTTCTTATAAAACATTACCAGGAGCAGGAACTACTGACTATGCAGTTCATATTTATTATGAAGCAATTAAAAATAAAGCTTACACTTCTTATATAGGACAAGGAACTCAAATGGATATGCTTTATATGCCTGATGCACTTAAAGCTGTTGTAGATTTAATGGAAGCTGATCCTTCTAAACTTAAAGACAGAAATGCTTTCAATATTACTGCAATGAGTTTAACACCAGAAATTTTAGAAGAAAGTATTAAAAAATATATTCCTGAATTTAAATTAAGCTATGATGTAGATCCAATTAGACAAGCTATAGCTGAAAGTTGGCCAAACTCATTAGATGACTCTGCTGCAAGAGAACAATGGGGATGGAAACCAAGCTTTGATTTAGATAAGATGACAGTTGATATGTTAGAAAATTTAAAGAAAAAATTGAAATAGTTATAGATAGGAGATAAAGATATGAGCATTCATGATTTAGAATTTTTAAAAGAAAAAGTTAATAAGTTAAAAGAAGATGGAGTTTATCGTACATTACCTGTATTAAACGGAAGAAATTCATCAACTATTACTCTTGATGGAAAAGAAATGGTAAACTTATCAGCAAACAACTACTTAGGACTTGCTAATAATCCTGTTTTAAAGAAAAAAGCTCAAGAAGCTATTGAAAAATATGGAGTTGGTGCTGGTGCAGTAAGAACTATCATAGGAAATATGGATTTACATGAAGAATTAGAAAAGAAATTAGCTACTTTCAAAAAATCTCCAAGAGCATTCATTTTCCAATCAGGTTATGATTGTAATATAGGAACTATTCAAGCAATTACTGAAAAAGGCGACTTAATCATTTCTGACGAATTAAACCACGCTTCAATTATTGATGGTATAAGAATGACTAAAGCTGATAAAGCAGTTTTCAAACACAGTGATATGGAAGACCTTGAAAGAGTTTTAAAAGAAGCTCAAGGTAAATATAAAACAATCTTAATCATTACTGACGGTGTTTTCTCAATGGATGGAGACCTTGCAAAATTACCTGAAATTGTAGAATTAGCTGAAAAATATAATGCATTAACTTATGTTGATGACGCTCATGGTTCAGGAGTTATGGGTAGTCATGGTAGAGGAACAGTAGATCATTTTGGATTACATGATAAAGTTGACTTTGTAATTGGAACTCTTTCAAAAGCTATCGGAGTTAAAGGTGGATATGTTGCTTGTAACGAAGTTGCTTACGAATGGTTAAACCACAGAGCAAGACCAGTTCTATTTAGTACAACATTATCTCCTGGAGATACTGCAGCTTGTATCGCATCAGTTGAAACTTTAATTGAAACAGATGAATTACAAAAGAAACTTTGGGATAATGCAAAATACTTCAAAGAACAATTAGGAAAATTAGGATTTAACACTGGTCATTCAGAAACTCCAATTACTCCTGTAATTATCGGAGAAGAAGCAAAGACTATGGAATTTTCTAAGAAATTAAGAGAATACGGAGTATTTGGTTCAGCAATAGTATTCCCAACTGTACCAAGAGGAACAGGAAGAATTCGTTGTATGATTTCTGCAGCTCATACTAAAGAAGAATTAGATAAAGCTGTAAAAGCATTCGAATTAGCTGGAAAAGATATGGGAATTATCTAGTTGAATAATCATTTTTCATAATATTATCAAAAATTTTTAAAGAGGAGAAAAATTCGACTCTATGTCAAATAACGTTGGTGATAATTTAAATCAACAAAATCTATTAAATTATGCGGCAACATCCATAGCAAACGGATAACTATGGATGTTGCCCTTTTGTATTTTATACCTTTCCATTAGCATTATCCTTGCTTTAAAATTCCTAAAACTCCTATATCCGTAGGATACTCTTTTAATTTCCTTTTTCTAATATTTTTAAATTTAGTCTTCCCGGTAAGAATCAATGTATTGATGTTTTATTTTATGTAATACGGGTAATAAACAATTGTAAATATAATACAGGTAATAAACAATTGTACAAAATTAACCATAAAAATTGATATTTTGCGTAATTGTTTATCATTTAGATATTTATATTAAGTGTTATACGCATTGGTATAACACACTTCATCAAGGACAAGTACCTATAGGTGAAGAAGATTTGAATTTTATAAAGTAAGAATTTAGGAGGATTTAAAGAATGAAGAAAGTTTTAATAGCATCGGTCACACTAGCATGTACCCTAAGCTCTCCGCAAAATGTTTTACTCGCGGATGAAGCCATCAGCCCACCAACTTCGGCAAACACTAGCATCAGTACCCCTGCTACAAATAATACAGGGGAAACTACAAATGGAGGCAGCGAAAATGAACTTGCTGGTAAGGAAAATAAACCAGAAAGTAAGTCAGTTGAAAACTATGATGATGCCTGTACAGACACAGTTACCACAACTAAAGAGGAAAATAGTGTCAACCTAAAGGCAAAGATGGAAGCAAGTGACGGAACAGAAAGTGAATTAAACAAGGAAAAGACAAAGAGCCCTTACAACAAGGCCCATGACCATACAAATCCTGACTACGAGAAGTTCTATGGAGCTGGTGATATGGAGTTTAACTACTGGACTAACAAGACAGCTAATCAGGAAAATATCAGGGTTAACTTTGCCACTGATTATAAGATAGATGATGCCAAGCTAGAGGTTGGTCTTCCATATGGGGATTTAAATACACTTATAACTAATGGTAAGCTTAAGATATCTAATGCAAGTAAGTGGTTAACAGAAAGATATTATAGAAATGAATCGGGCTATGATACAATAGACCCTAACGTAATACCAGACTATGTAATAGATGCTAATAAGATAATCTTTAATCTTGGTAAGCTAGAAGCAAGGACTGCAGGGAGCCTACAGTTCCACAGGACGTTTGATACAAATGAAGAATTCAACAATGCCATAAAGGATACTAAGGCCACTGCTGAAATGAAGGGAAAATGGAACTTTGATAATCTAGTCCTACCTGGAAACAGCACAACTTACAAATATAAGATCAACGAAACTAAGGAAAATACAATAGACGAAAAGGACTATAAGTCACGTCAGAATGTCTTCTACAACGAGGATGGTACTCCAACTAAGAATGGATACGTAGTTGGTGAAGATATTAGTATCGTAAAGCAGGGCAAAGACGGAGCTTGTGATATCATAACAGTTGAAAAGAAAATAAATGACAAGGTAAATCTAAATGCATCTGCAAAAATAGATACTCGCCTAAAAGATTATTCAAACAATGGATATACAGAAAAAATTATAAATGAAAATAACCACAGTATCACTACTGAAACTGAAAAGAAGGCCGCTGAAAAGCTATCAGGACCAGGTAACCTTGAAGTTCAACACTGGCAAGATGGACCAAATGAAAGCACAAAGCAGCAGCATTGGAGATTCGTATTTGCGACTGACTATGCTATCAAGAATGGTAAAATCACTGTAAAGCTACCTTACGAATTAAAGGATAACTTTACAATAGAGGATACAACTGATTGGCTTGTAAATAGGTACTATCCAGCAGTAACTGGTAAGAAGTTCTATTCAGACCTAAATGTAGTAAACAAGGATACGTACAAGTCAAAGATTCAGATAAATGGAGACAACCTAACGATTGATATTGGAGACATTCCAGCTAGAACTGCCCTTTCATTTACAGTTCATAAAAAGTTTGCTACTCCTCAGGACTTTAGCAAGGATATAAAGGAAGCAAGCATTAATGTTTCAGGTAACTGGAGATTAGACGAAAAGTATATCAAGCTACCAACTACTAAGATTTCTCATGATATAAAGTGTGGTACTTGTGAACTTCCAAATACTCCTGTTCCAAACAAGCCAGAGGAACCTAAAAATCCAGTGCCAAGTAAGCCAGTACCAAACAAGTATGTACCTAGCAAACCACAGGATACTTACAAGATAACTAAGGTTTCTGAAAATAGCTTACCAGACACAAACTCAAGCATTTGGTCATTAGGGGCAGGTGGGGTTTTATCGTTAGCTCTAGGCTTTGTTCTATCACGTAAGAAAAAACAGGATAAATAATGAGATCAAAAATAAGTAAAATACTAATGATTCTAGGCTTAGCAGTCATTATCTATGTAGGGGTTAACCTATATAAGATGGAGGTTACTCAAAATCATTACTTGAAGCTTGCCAAAACTAAAATAGAAAAGGAAAGCAAGGCTCAAGCTAAAGAAAAAAATAATGACAAGGCAGACAGTGAAGATGTTAAGGAAGAAGTAAAGGTTGGAGATGTTATTGGAATACTCAATATACCAAGACTAGATAGGGAAATACCTATCATTGAAGGAACAGATTCTGATAGCCTAGACAAGGGTGTAGGTCACCTATCTAGTTCTTATATGCCTAGAGAAAATAACATGATATTCTTGGCAGGTCATAGGAATACAGTATTTACGAATTTCAATAAGATACAAAAGGGTGATAGCTTTTATTTTAAAAACTCAAAAGGCAACTACAAGTATACAGTCAAGAATATTAAGATAGTGCCTAGGGATGATAAGAGCATCATCAAAAATTATGACGAGGAGGTTTTAATAGTCTGCACCTGCTATCCTTTTGGATACCTAGGAGATGCACCGTACAGGATTATTTTTTATGCCTACCCTAGCCAAGACTAAACTTGTCATATTTAACTAAATAGCAAAATAAAACCACCAGCCTAACTGGTGGTTCTTTATTCCTACAATAAGGGCTATGCTTAAAGCATAGCCCTAGTTTGTTACTTATAAAAATCAGCCTTTATAGCGGTCAACCTCTTTGGATAAAAGTCCACCTACTACTAGGTTTGTATTTTCCCTGATAAGCTTAGCATTAAAGCTTGATATATTCCTATTATTGAGCAAAACTATCTTGTTGCTACCATTTAATAGGTTGACCGCTGAAAGGGCATCAGCATAATTACCTCCATAGGTCAATATATTCTGGTTGAGATCAGATAGTTTGGCATTTATCCTTTCATTTGTTTCATACCTTGATTGACCCGAAATCCTCTCTACTCGTATATTCTATCCCCTTAATATTTTCTTTTTCGTTACCTAAAATTACTAAATATTATACAACCAAAAATTCTTCTTTTTTTTTAAGTTCATTTAAGTTTCAGATTATATAATATAGTCAGTAAAAGGGATAATGTATTCGAGAATTATTTATATATCACTAAATTTCAATGAAAAGTAGATGTTTTAAAAATTAAAAAATTTTTTTAAAAAAGTTTTTTTCTTTAAGTTTGTTTTAAGGTTAATGTTTTATAATATAACCAAGATAATAAAAAATTTTAAAAATGAGGTGATAATATGAATGATAATAGAAATAATTTCAATGAAAATGAAAATATTCAAAACGAAATAAATGAAACACAAAAACTTTTTACTGAAGAAGAAATAAATGACATAGTTGATGAAGACTATTTAGGAAACACAGAAACAAATAATAAAAATTTTGAAGCTTATGTTGATAGACTTGTTCAAAAAGAATTTGAAAAGAGAAAGAAGCAAGGTAGAGTAAAATCACTTGCAAAATATGTATTAGCTATTATTCTAGCTAGTTCAATAAGTATTGGTGGAACAGGTTTATACCTAAATAGTAATAAATCTGAAAAGTCAAGTCTTAATCAGTCTCCGACTGATAAGAATGCAAATAAAACCACTGTAAATAATTCCGGAAGTACAACAGTAGAAAAAGCAGTTGCAGAAAAAGCAATGAGTTCCGTAGTTGGAATTACAACTGTTGGAGTTTCTGAAGATATGTTTTCTAATCAAAAACAAACAAGTGGACTTGGTTCTGGGGTAATCGTGAGTTCAGAAGGATATATTTTAACGAATAATCACGTTGTTGACCCTTCCAAAACAACATCCGTAACAGTAATTTTAAGTGACGGTACAAAAAAAGAAGCTAAGGTATTATGGAGTGATAAGACTTTAGACTTAGCAGTTATTAAAATAGATCCGAAAGGACTTGATTTAAAAGCTGTTGAATTTGGAGATAGTTCACAAGTTTCAATTGGTGATAAAGCAATAGCAATCGGTAATCCGCTTGGTATAAATTTAAAATCAACTTTAACATCTGGATATATTTCAGGAAAAGATAGAGTAATTACATTACAAGACGGTTCTACAATGGAAGGTTTATTCCAAACAGATGCCGCAATAAATCCAGGAAATAGTGGTGGTGGATTATTCAATGATCAAGGTCAACTTATCGGAATAAATACAGCAAAAGCTGGTAACAGTGATGGAATCGGATTTTCAATACCTATAAACCTTGCAAAACCTATTTTAGAACAAATTATTCAAAATGGTAAGTTTGAAAGTGTTGTTTTAGGAGTTCAAGGAATAGATGTTACAAAATATAATGTTTTAGGACAAGAAAAACTACCAGTTGACTCAGGAGTTTATGTTCATGAAGTGTTATCCGGTTCACCTGCTGACAAAGCAGGATTACAATCAAAAGATATTATTACAAAAGTTGGTGACTCAAAGGTTACATCAAATTCTACTTTAAAAACAGCTTTATTGAATTACAAAATAGGAGATAAAGTAAAGATTGAAGTTTATAGAGATGGGAAATCTACAACATTAGAAGTTACTTTCACAGAATTTAACTTAAATAATGTTGAAAAAAAGACTAACAGTTATAACCGTAACAGAAACAATCGTAATGATATAAATAACGATAATAACGGTAATGACGAAGATTAAATAGCATACTAGTAGAGATTTTTTTATAAATCCTCCGTAAAAATAAATAAATGCGAAAAAAGTTATGAAAATATTTTCATAACTTTTTTTGTTATATAAATTTTTTAAGCATTTAGTTAATTTTTTTAATAAATTTTGTGTAAAAGTATTTTGAAATAGTATTTATTTTTTACTTAATCATTATTTTTTAATTTAATATTTGAAGAAAACTTTACTAAAAAAACAATTTATGACATTTTTATTCATTACTTGTGAAAAAATTTAACTTATTTTTAAAAAAGACGAAATACTTTATTTTTACTATTGAATATTAAAGTGATATACTAATGATAAGGTTTTTTGCAAAAAAACTGTACATATTATTATTTACATAGGAGAAATTTGAAATGGCAAGATTTAAATTACCTAGAGATTTATATCATGGTAAAGGTTCCATTGAAGAATTAAAAATTTAAAAGGAAAACATGCTTTTGTTGCAGTAGGCGGAAGTGCGATGAAACGTTTTGGTTTCTTGGATAAAATAGTTAATAACTTAAAAGAGGCCAAAATGGAAGTAGAAGTATTTGAAGGTATTGAACCTGACCCAATCGTAATAACTGTAATGAGAGGTGCAGAGGCTATGAAAAGCTTTGAGCCTGATTGGATTGTTGCGGTAGGGGGAGGCTCTCCAATAGATGCTGCAAAGGCAATGTGGGCATTTTATGAATATTCAGAAGTTACTTTTGAAGAATTATGTATTCCTTTCAACTTCCCAACATTAAGAACAAAAGCTTTATTCTGTGCTATCCCATCTACATCAGGAACTGCAACAGAAGTTACTGCTTTCTCAGTTATTACTTACTATGATAAAGGAATTAAATATCCTTTAGCTGACTTTAATATCACTCCTGACATTGCAATCGTAGATTCAGATTTAGCAGAAACAATGCCAAAGAAATTAGTTGCACATACAGGAATGGACGCTATGACTCATGCTATTGAGGCTTATGTATCAACTCTTCATTGCGATTATACAGACGGACTTGCTCTTCATGCAATCAAAATGATTAGAGAAAACTTAATTAATTCATTCAACGGATATGGACGCAAGAGCAAAAATGCATAATGCACAATGTCTTGCATGAATGGCATTTTCAAATGCTTTATTAGGAATCGTTCACTCATTGGCTCATAAAACAGGTGCAGCTTATAGTGGTGGACATATTGTTCATGGTTGTGCAAATGAAATGTATCTTCCAAAAGTAATTAAATTTAACGCAAAAGAAAAATCAGCAGAAGTAAGATATGCAGAAATTGCAAAATTCTTAAGACTTGAAGGAGCAAATGATACTGAAAGCACACAAAACTTAATTAACGAATTATTAAGAATGAAAAAAGAATTAGAAATTCCAACTTGTATTAAAGAATATTAAGGTGGAATCATTGACGAAAAAGAATTCAATGAAAAACTTCCAAAAGTTGCAGAACTTGCAGTAGGAGATGCTTGTACTGGTTCAAACCCAAGAGCAATTACACCTGCTGAAATGGAAAAATTATTAACTTGTTGTTTCTATGATAGAGAAGTAGATTTCTAATAATGGTTTAAAATTCAAAAAGACGAGGGTTTCCTCGTCTTTTTTGCTATTGTTTTAATTTTTATTGTAAGATGGATTTTTAGGACTATGCATTTTTTTCTTTGCAAGGTCTAATTGCCTTAAATCCTTTTGTGAGAAATTGTCTAAAACTTTTTTGCAGATATCTTTTGATTTTTCTAAATCTTCAGGTAAATAACCACTTAACTTATGAAAATTAAAAAGTGGAAAAAAAAGTTCTTTTGGTTTATTGTAACTCTTTAAATAATACAAAATTTCATCTGTTCCTGTTGTATAGAAAGAATAAAAATAGGCATCATCAAGATTTATATTATTAAAAAAAGTATTCATCTCAACGACTCTATCATAAGTCATCGCCCTTTTATATTTTTTTGTTTTTTCTAAGTACCAAAGTTCAGTTCCGGGAATTACCATAAGACCTGTAAAAGTTATAATTTTAGGTTTTATCATATTTAAATATTTTGCATTGGTAAGTCCTGAAAATTCTCCCATACCTTCGCCTAAAAGACCCGGAATTAACATTATATTTATATCGATATTGGCTTGTTTGACTTTTTCAATTTGTTCAAGACAAGTTTTTAAATCATAACCTTTATTGGCAAGTTTAAATCCCTCATCAGAAATATTTTCAAGCCCTATGTAAATATCTGTTAGACCATGTGATTTTAAAGATTTTAATTCTTCCAAAGTCTTTTTTCTTATATTATGTATAGTTGCGAACATTGTAAAAGTTTCTACCGTTGGAATATATTCTCTAACAGTATTGAAAACCCACATTAATTCATCGTAAGTTAAATTTAAAGGGTCGCCGTTTGTTAAGTAAATTCTATTAATATCATCTTTTTTAGAAAGTTCTTTTATATCTTCCAATATTTCGTCTTTATCACACATTGAGTAAGACATTTTTCCGTATAGGCTACAAAAACTACATTTATTGTAAGAACAGCCATGTGTTACTTGAAGGGCGGGATTTCTTGCCTCAGGAGCTAATCTATAATTTTGGTCATCGTAGTGCATAAATACCTCCTTTAAATTCTAAAAATCTGTAATATATTTACCCAAAAGAAACAAATAAATAACAGAATAATATGGTATTTAGCTAATTCGTAAATTTATTCACAATTTTTGTGGATAAGTTAATAAAATTGTGGAAAAATATATTTTTTAAAGTGTATAAAATATAAATTTATCCACAGAAATTTAAAAAAATGCTTTAAAAATCAATATTTTTTTATTATGTTAACAAAATTATGATAAAGTGGTATCATAAACGCAAATGCAATTTATTCCTATTAATAATAGGGTTTAGGAGGGTTTATGAAAAAAAGAACGATAGCTATGTTGTTACTTAGTGCTTTAGTTTTAAGTGCTTGTGGTAGCAAAAAAGAAGTTAAAGAAAAAGAAAAAGAAAAGATAGATGGGAGTCTTTTTGAAGAAAATGATTCAAAAAGGCGTAAGTATAAGGGATATACTGTTGAGGAAGTATATATTAATGGAAAAAAAGTTAAAATAGATGTCCAATCTTATGGCGACTATTATCATATTATTTATAATGGAAAGAAATATAGCTTAGATAAAGAAAAATATGAAGAGCTTTTTAAAAAAGATAATAAAATTGTTCTTGAAAGTGAAAATATGGAAAAGAGTTTAAAAGATATTTCTCCTGATGAAATTATTTCATATTATAAGCATGGCGACCATTCTCATACTTATGCAGGAACTCAAAGCGTTAATCCGACAAAGGTTAAGTTTAAGTTTGATAATTCAGAAATAATCGGCTTTGATGAAACAGGATACTTTATTAATCATAAAGTTGCTACTTTGTCAGACGGTTCAGAATATTTCAATATTTATCATATTGACGGTTTCCCAAAAGGAGCGTTTGAACTTCCTAATTCTATTAGTGAAAAATTAAAAGTTTCAGAAGAAATTGTATCAAAATTAGTTAAGCATAGAATTTCAGAAGTGGAAAATTTAATCAAGTCTAAAGAAAATCAAACTGAATTATTGAAGAAATCAAAAAAATGGAAAATACAAATGAAAAATTAAAAAAAATAAATGAGTTTGAAAAGAAAGTTTCCGTTGAAAAAGAAATTAAAAAAGATAATAAAAATGCTGAGTTTGAAAAATATAAAAAGTTATATGAATAGAATAAAGAAAAAGTTTCCGTTTCAGACCAAGCATATATTGAAAGTTTGATTAATGCAATAGGAACTGCATTGACAAAAAATAATGAATCTTTTGCTAAAGAAAAGCTAAAAGCCTTAAAGACAGAGTTATCAAAATATATTCAAATTTCTGAAGAAAAGGTTGAAAACCAAAAAGAAGATTCAAGAAAAGCAGACTTTGAAAAATACAAAAAGTTATATGAAGAAAACAAAGATAAAATTCCAATGTTTAGTCAAGCCTATATTGAGGGATTAATTCCGTCATTAGAAACTGCTTTTTCAAACGGAAATAAAAATTTTATAGACAAGAATTTTCCACTTTTGAAAAAAGAATTGTCAATGTTTATAATAATTAATTAAAACGAAAGCCACGATTGTGGCTTTTTTGCTTTTAAAATTTTACTTTTCTCTTTGATTATGCTATAATTAATGCTTAA
The DNA here is from genome assembly GCF_046569675.1 of Parvimonas pharyngis. Taxonomy (NCBI): domain Bacteria; kingdom Bacillati; phylum Bacillota; class Tissierellia; order Tissierellales; family Peptoniphilaceae; genus Parvimonas; species Parvimonas pharyngis. The sequence goes on along the minus strand of NZ_JBKICJ010000002.1, from coordinate 208,233 downwards.
GTTATTACTCAAAAATAAGTCGTGATATTTAATGTGTAGTTTGTTTTTGTCTTTTTCTTTCGGAACTAACGTTAAGGTTCACGAAAGAAAGAAAGGAAAAAATATGATAGAAAATTTTAGTGATTTTAATTTGTCGAAGGAAGTTTTAAAAGCCATTGTTGAAATGGGATTTGAAGAACCTTCTCCAATTCAAAAACAAGCAATACCAACTATGTTAAATGATGAAGACATTATCGGTCAAGCACAAACAGGAACAGGAAAGACTGCGTCTTTCGGTATTCCAATAGTAGAAAAAGTAGATAGAAATAATAAGACAACTCAAGCTATGGTTCTATGTCCAACAAGAGAATTGTCAATTCAAGTTGCAGAAGAAATTTCAAAGCTTGCAAAATATAAAGGAGTTTCAGTTATTCCAATTTATGGTGGACAACCAATAGAAAGACAAATTCGTTCTTTGAAAATGGGAGTACAAGTTGTTGTTGGAACTCCAGGACGTGTTATAGACCATATCAAGAGAAAAACTTTAAAAACAGAAAATATTAGAACTTTTGTACTAGATGAAGCTGATGAAATGTTTGACATGGGCTTTAGAGAAGATATTGAAAAAATTATAGGATTTTTACCTTATGAAAGACAAACAACTTTCTTCTCAGCTACAATGGATCAAGAAATGATGGATTTTGCTGCAAGATATCAAAGTGAGCCAAGACTTATTAAAGTTGTGCCAAAGGAATTAACAGTTCCAAAGGTAACTCAATACTATTTTGCACTTAAACACAATATGAAACTTGAAATTTTATCTCGTATTCTAGATGTTCAAAATCCAAAACTTACAGTTGTTTTCTGTAATACTAAAAAAATGGTTGATGAACTAACAGCAGGACTTCAATCTCGTGGATATTTTGCAGATGGACTTCATGGAGACTTAAAACAAATCCAAAGAGATGGAGTAATGAATAAGTTTAGAAATTCAACAATTGATATATTAGTTGCAACAGATGTTGCAGCTCGTGGTATTGATGTTGATGACGTAGATTTAGTTATAAATTATGATATGCCTCAAGATGTTGAATATTATGTTCACAGAATAGGTAGAACTGCAAGAGCTGGTAGAGAAGGAACTGCTATAAGTTTTGTTTCTCCAAGAGAAATGAATACTTTATCACAAATCCAAAAATATACAAAGACAAAAATAGAAAAAAGAGATATGCCAACTCTTAAAGACTTAATAAAAAGACATGAAGAAAGATTTATAGAAGAAATAAAGGAAGAAATCAATAAGAATGAGCATACAAAAGAGTTAAATCTTATAAATATTTTAATGAGTGAAGATTATTCTCCGATTGATATTGCAGCTTGTCTTTTAAAACATTATAATGAAAATAATAAGCTTAACAATCATGAAGAGCTTATGGATGTCGATATTAAGAAAAATAATAAGAAAAAAGGAAATGATAAGACTTCAATTTCAAATAAGGGTGGAAAGTCTAATGTTACTGAAAAGAACTCTGGAAGAATTTATATCAATATAGGTTCAAGAAAGGGAGTTTCTCAAAGACATATAGTTTCAGCGCTTTGTAATGATGCAAATATCAGCTCAAGAGATATTGGAGATATTGAAATTTTCGAAAAGTTCAGCTTTGTAAACATTCATAAAAACGCACTTAAAGATGCAGTAAATAACTTAAATAATGCTCATATAAAGGGCTTTAAGGTTTTAGTTGAACTTGCAAATAAAAAAGAAGATTCTTCAAAATTTTCTGCAAAATCAAAAGATAAGAAATTTAAAAAGGATAAAAAAGGCGAAAAGGGTGAAAAACCTAAACGTGATAAAAAGAGAAGATAATTTAAAAATTAATTTAAGGTAAATTATGGAATTTTGTAAATATAAAAAAGATTTGAATTTTTCATACACAATGGGAGCTTTCCCTACAATCGAGCTATTGCAGTCAAAGAAGTACAAAACTATTGCAGTTTTAGTACATTCAAAATATGACGATAAAAATAGACTTGAAGAAATTTGTAATGAAAAAGGGATAGATTTAATCTACAATGATAAAATTGTAAATAAACTTCAAAGCAAAGAAAATACATTTGTAATAGGAGTTTTTGAAAAGAATTTCGTAAAAATAGAAAAAGACAATCACATACTATTATGTGAGCCGAGAGATAAGGGAAATTTAGGTACAATTTTAAGAACTGCTTTAGGATTTGGCTTTAAAAATATTGTAATAATAGATGGTTGCGATGTTTTTGATCCAAAAACTATTAGAGCATCAATGGGAGCAATCTTTAAGATGAATGTAGAAATCTTTAAGACTTTTGAGGAATACAAAAAAACTTTTGAAGAAAATAATATTTATTCTTTCATTTTAAACAAAGACTCAGTATCTCTAAAAAATGTAGAAATCAAAAAGCCTTTTACATTAATGTTTGGAAATGAATCACATGGACTTGAAAACTTTGACTTAAGTGGAACAACTCCAGTATTCATAGAACAAAGCGAGGATATAGACAGCTTTAATTTGCCAATAGCAAGTTCAATAGCAATGTATAAATTTACAGAAAAATAATAAGAAATAAAGGTCTGGTTTGCAATTTAATTGTAGACTAGACCTTTTTTATAATTTGTTTAGCTTATTTACTGTTCACGTCTAGCTACTAATCAAAGTTACTTCCTTTACACGTCATCTCGACCAACGCGAATCTAGCCCTAACTTTGCTTGTTTACAAGCAATAGTAGGTCTAAGGCAGTTTTTATATAATTTTATACAATAGCTATGGGAATCTCTTAGTGACATTATTAATAAAATGTGACATTTATATACCGTTAACGTCTATTTTTTAAACAAAGATACTTCCTTTATACGTCATCTCGACCAACGTGGAGAGATCTCATACTTTTGCATTAGCAAAAGTAAATGTATCGAAGATACATATAATGTAAAAGGCTTATTCATTAAAAGTCTTTTAGATAATTTTGTTGTAATTGCATAAAGATTTTTTTATTATATAAGTCCTTTACAGGACTTACTATTATTTGTAAACAAATAATAGTTGAGATCTCTCCACTACGGTCGAGATGACGTGTTGGGGGCATCTCTTTGCAAAGAGCTATGACGTGAAACATTTCAATTAATAAAATATATAAATAAAAAGATTTTATTTTTTAAAATAAATAAAAAAAGTTTTTCTTATATTATTTTTTTGTTTTCTACTTATTTAAAATTATATTAGAAGTTAATTTACTTTTAACGTCTGTCTTTTAAACAAAGTTATTTCCCTTATACGTCATCTCGACTGTAACGAAGCGAAGCTGAGTGTAATGGAGAGATCTCATACTTTTGCACTAGCAAAAGTAAATGTATCGAAGATACATCGGATAAAAATTCCATAATCATATTTTTTTACAACAACAAAAAAAACAGGGTAAACCCTGCTTTTTTGTCTTAGTATGGATGCATTTAAGCATTAATAAAATTTTCTATTTTTTCTTTTAATTCGTCGTATTCAAATCCACCTTTAATAGCAACCATTTCAAGAGTTGCAATATCTTTCATCATTGCAAATAATTCTGGGTTATCAAGATTTGAATATTCTGGACTTAAAGTTTTTAAGAAGTTTTTAACTTCAGGATAATTTTCAACTAATTCACCAATTTTTGTGCTTTTTTCTAATTTCATTTTTAATTCTCCTTTATATTTGATTTTATTAATTATTTTTTATTGTAATAATATTATAATCTAATTTAGAATGAAAATCTGTTGCATTTGAAACGAAAATAAAAAAAATCATAAAAAAAATCCTATGAGCAAAACTCATAGGAATTGGTCGGGGTGAGAAGATTCGAACTCCCGGCCCCATGGTCCCAAACCACGTGCGCTACCAAACTGCGCTACACCCCGTTACGATTACCTACATATTATATACCTTTTATTTTGATTTGTCAACACTTTTTTAAAATTTTTTGTTTAAATCATTGGTAATATAATATTTTAATCGCAATTATTTGTTTTTTTGGTGTAAGTTTATTATATCCATTGTTGTTGGTTTATCTTTGAGATATGTTTTTACAACTGCAAAAGTTTCTCTGAAATATGATGAAATAAAAGCTCCTGTTGGTGTTTTTGCAGGAACAGTTTTTGCCAAAACTCCAAATCTATAAACTATAAGTTTTGCTCTAAATAAATGATAACTTGATGAAATTACCATAATTTCTGAAGGTTTTTTATCAAGTTTTTCTAATGCAAACTTTATGTTTTCAAAAGTGTTTTTGCTTTTTGTTTCAAGGATTAATCTATCTTTATCAATTCCTTTTTCAATTAAGTATTTTTGCATATATTCAGCTTGAGAAAGCTCGTTGTTATTTTCTTTTCCTCCACAAAGAACAGCCTTTGCTGTTTTGTGTTTGTTTAAGTATTCGATTGTTGTATCCAGTCTATTTATTAAAGTTTTTGAAAGATTTCCATTATTTGCCTTTGCTCCAAGAACTAGAACATAATTTTCATAAGTATCCATATCGTTTTTTTGTGAACCGAAAATTAATGACTGAATAAGGATTATTAAGCAAAAACCTACGAATAGAAAAAATTTAAATAGTCTTTTCATAGTGCCTCCTTAAATGTGATTTTCTAGTTGTTTAACAAATGCTTCTAAGAATATTTGTTCTTCATTTGAAAATCTGTTGAAAATTGGTGAGTCAATATCCAACACACCAAATAATTTATCGTCTTTAAAAATTGGGATTACAATTTCTGAATTACTCTTACTGTCACAGGCAATATGACCTTCAAAATTGTGAACATTTTCGATATTCAAAGTCTTTTTAAGACTTGCGCTCGTTCCACAAACACCTTTTCCATTCTGAATTCTAACACAGGCTGGAAGTCCTTGAAAAGGTCCTAGAACAAGAGTATCTGTCTTTTCATCTAGTATATAAAATCCTACCCAATTGATTTTTTCTAAAAAGAAATTTAATAGGGCAGATGCATTTGATAAATTTGCTATTGTATTTTCTTCGTTATTACATAATTCGTAAAGATCTTTTATTAAATAGGAGTATTGTTCTCCTAAGTTTCCTTCATATTTAATTGGATTAAACATATAACTCTCCTTTTTGGTTAATATAATAATATTAACACAAAAGTCTATTAATTTCTAGTTTAATACTCAATTTAATACTAAAAGCTGACTAAAAAGTCAGCTTTTTTAAATTAGGTCTGATAAACTATTCATATTGCATTCGTTAAGCAAGTCTTTTATGCCTGTTTTTATCTCTTCTCTATCAAAATCATGTTCGTTTAAGAATTTTGAACTCTTTTCATTTAGATATGAATAAAATAAAAGTCCTATTAATAAACTATCTTGAGTTTTGAATTTAATTAGGTTAAATAAAGCATCTTCTGCTTCGTTTATATTACCAGCATCAATTTTTGATTTTAAATCTTTTAAAATTTCTTTACTTGCTTCTAGTTTCAATAGTTTTTCTGGTGAAGAATTTTTGTCGATTTTAAAGACAAACTCTAAAATCATACTTATCCATTCTTCAATTTTTCTCATTATATAATCATTTTTTAGCATATTTTCTCCTAGTCAACTACTTCAAGATATGCTAGGTAAAAGTAAGCGGTAGAGCATATCAAGCCTAAGTTTAAAATTATCCACAATCCTACTTTTTTTGAATATCTTGAAAAGTAAGCTCCAACTGCTCCAACTATCTGTGGGAAAAAGAATCCTAAATACCCAATATAATCTGGCAGATGAATTCCTTGTCCTGTTTCAAAGGATTTTACATATAGGAGTAAAATTGATTCTACTATAGCACCTATTGAAAATAGTATTATTGATAAATTTTCTTTTTTCATATCAAACCTCCAACTCATTATACGTTCTAGATTAAAGGTAATTAAGAAAAGAATTACACTTATTAAAGAGTAAATCTTTCTAGAATTTCTTGAAAAATACATTGAAAATCCAAGTAAAACTAAAGTTATAGGTTGTAATGCCAATAAAATTTTTACATTTAAGTTTGAAAAGTGTACAGCAACAGCCCAAAAGGCTGTGATACAAAATGAAATCAAAGATAGTGTAAAAACTATTTTTGGTAAATTGTTTTTTTGTTCCATAGTAACCTCCAGAAACCAATATAAAATACATTATAAATATAACTCTGTTATCGCGATAATATTTTTACTAAATTATCTTAATTTAAATTTAATAAAATCAATATAAAAATCATAATACTTTTAATATTAAATGTAATTAAGAAAAAAATTACAGATATTATAGAGTAAATTTTTGCTAAATTTCTTGTAAAATATATTGAAAATCCAAGTAAAATAAGAGTTGATACATATAGTACTAAAAAATATATTCCATCTATATCATTTGTATAATCTGTAAGATAATTTACAGAATATAGTAATATGGTAATTAAAAATGAAATCAAAGATAGTGTAAAAACTATTTTTGGAAATTTTTTTGCTTCCATAGTAACCTCCTTTATTTAGAAGAATCTAAAAAAGTTTCTTAAATTCCTCTTGTGCTAAAATAAGCTCGTGAGTCATTGCAGGATCGAAAGAAGTGTGACCTGAAATAGGGAAAATCAATTTTGAATTATTTAGTTTTTCATGCAATAAATAAGCTCCAACAGGTCTGCAATCTACATCATATCTGCCATGAACAATTATTGTAGGAATATCCTTAATCTTTTCAACATTATTTAAAATGTAATTTTCTTCAAAGAAACAATTATTTACAAAGTAATGGCATTCCATAATTGCCATTGAAATATCTTCATCAGTGATTTCTTCTGAAATAACTCTCGGTTCAAGAGCAACAACTGAATTTTCAAATGCACTAAAAGATTTTCCGTATTTTTTCTTTGTTTCGTAATCGTCTGAAGTTAAGTATTTATAGTAACTTTTAATATAATCTTTTCTTTCTTCTTCGTTAAAAGGAGATTTAAAGATTTCAAAAGCTTCAGGGAAGAACATTCCTGCTCCACCTTGATATAACCACTTAACATCTTCATCTCTTCCTAAGAAAATTCCTCTTAAAATTAAACCTACAACGCTTTGTGGATAATTTTCTGCATAGTATAAGGAAAGTGTAGTTCCCCAAGAGCCACCATAAACAAGCCATTTATCAATCTTTAAATGTTCTCTTATCTTTTCCATATCCTTTGCAAGATTTTGTGTATTATTGTCTTTTAATTCCAAAAATGGTTTACTTTTACCGCAACCTCTTTGGTCGATTGTTATAATTCTATAAAAAGATGGATCTAAAAATCTTTTAGATTTGTCGCCACATCCACAACCTGGTCCGCCGTGAACAAAAACAACAGGTGCTCCATTTGGATTTCCGGATTGTTCATAATAAACTTCGTGAATATCATCAACCTTTAAATATCCTTTATCGAATGATTCAAATTCAGGAAAAAGTGTCTTAAATTCCATATTTACCTCCTAATTAGCTATTTAGTCTATACTATAATAAATAAAATCTTTTGTCAAGTTGTTTTTTATGGTCAAATTGTGATAAAATCATTAAATGAAGATTAGGAGGATATATGATAGGAATAATTGCAGCTTGCCTTACAACTTTCGCATTTGCACCGCAAGTAATAAAGATAATAAAAGATAAAAATACACAATCTCTTTATTTGATAATGTGTATTATGCAAACAACAGGAATTTTTCTTTGGTTAGTTCACGGATTAATGATAAAAGATTTTCCACTGATTTTTGCAAACAGCATTTCATTTGTTTTAGTTTTAATAATACTTATTCATAAAATCAAATATAAATAGATTTATAACTGAAAATATGTTAAAATATACTTAGAGTAAAATTTACTTAATAATTTTTAAGGAGCGAAAATATGGATTTACAAAAATTTAACAGAATCAAAAACGATGAAGGTTTTATAGCAGCTTTAGATCAAAGTGGTGGAAGTACACCAAAAGCGCTTAGATTATATGGTATAAACGAAGATGCTTATTCAAATGAAGCTGAAATGTTCGATTTAATTCACGAAATGCGTTCAAGAATTGTTACTTCAAAGGCGTTTAATAAAGAACGTATATTAGGAGCAATTCTATTTGAAATGACAATGGAAAGAAAAGTTAACGGTAAATTCACTCCGGACTATTTATGGAATGAAAAAGGAATAGTTTCATTTTTAAAAGTTGACAAAGGCTTAGCAGAAGAAAAAGATGGTGTTCAACTTATGAAAGAAATTCCAAATTTAGCTGAAATAGTAAAAAAAGGCGTTGAATATGGAGTTTTTGGAACAAAAATGCGTTCAGTAATTAAAAAAGCAAATGAAGAAGCTATTAAAGAAGTTGTAGCTCAACAATTTGACTTTGCAAAACAAATAATTGCTGGTGGACTTGTTCCAATAGTTGAACCTGAAGTTGATATAAATTCAGATGAAAAAGAAAAATGTGAAGAAATTTTAAAAAGAGAAATTTTAAAAGAACTTGATAAATTAGAAGAAGGACAAGAAGTGATGTTAAAACTTACATTACCAACTGTTCCTAATTTCTACAAAGAATTAGTTGACCATAAGAGAGTTGTTAGAGTTGTTGCTCTTTCAGGTGGATATTCAAGAGAAGAATCAAATGAACTTCTTGCTAAAAACCATGGAGTTATTGCAAGTTTCTCAAGAGCTTTATCAGAAGGACTTAATGTAAATCAAACTCAGGAAGAATTTGACAAAATGTTAGACAGTTCAATTCAAAGTATATTTGAAGCATCAATAAAATAGTTTATAATACAGCCGAGAAATCGGCTGTTTTTTTATGGGATAATTTAAGAAAAAATTAAAAAAATGTTGACAGATATATCGAAGTGTGATATATTATAGATACATCGAGATACGATATATAATGATTTGATATAAGGAGTCAAATATGGATTTAAAATTAAAGAAAATATATGCGCCTATGTCAGAAACTGCCTTTTATATTCTGTTTAGTTTACAAGTTCCTAATCATGGATATGGTATAGGGCAGGAAGTCAAAAAAATGACTCAAAATGAAATAAATATAAGTCCGGGAACAATGTATGGAACTTTGTCAAAAATGGAAAAAGACGGACTTATCACTTTCGTTAGAGAAGAAGATAAAAGAAAAATTTATTTAATAACTGAAATAGGTAGAGAAATATTAAATTTAGAATTAGATAGAATAAAAAGATTGTATAAAAATAGCATTGGAGATGAATATTATGGCTAGAAGAAAAACTAAAATAAGATTTTTTACAATTGGTGATTATGTTGAAATAGAAAAATGGCTAGAGGAAAATCATAGAAATGGCTGGAAGTTGGTTAAGTCTAGATTTCTTTGTTTCTTCATTTTTGAAGAATGTAAGAAAGAAAACTCAAATTATAGATTAGATTTTAAAAATGAAAAAGTAACAGAAGATTATGTACAAATGTATAAGGACTATGGTTGGGAATATATTGGTTCCTGTTTTGGTTGGAATTACTTTAGAAAAATAAATATTAATGATGATTCAGAAGCTGAAAAAGAGATTTTTTCTGATTCTGAATCTAAACTAAATATGATTAATCATATTTTTAAAACTAGAATGTTTCCTTCATTAACTTTTTTCTTTATCGCTATAGGTGTAAATGGTTTAAGACTTGCTAATGATACTCATAGAACTGTAGATATATATTCTGGAGTATTTTTGCTAATTTTATTTTTGATATACTTATTTGCTTTTGTTCATTGTTTAATTAAACTAAAAAGGTTGAAAAAAGAATTAGAAAGATAAAATTTTTTAAAAATTCTGAAATTGAATTTAATAAGAATATAATTAAATAATTTATAATACAGCCGAGAAATCGGCTGTTTTTTTATGTAAAAATTTATGTTGAAATAAAAGTATATATAATGTAAAATATATAGGAAATGAAATGCTAAAAAGTTATTGATTTAAAAAGTTTAAATAATATATTTTATAGGAGGCTTTATGTTATTAATAATAGCAATTGGAGGAGTCATTTTCACGATAATTGGTCGTGTTATGGAAATTCAAAATAGGAGTTTCATATTTTATAAACTTATAAGTTATTTAATAGCGATATTATGCTTAACTAAATTTATTTACGATGTTATAAAATATGATAGTTACTTTACTAATACAAGTTGGGAAGCGTTTTTTGAAGTAGCATCAACGGATTATAGAAGAATATTGATTTATGTTCTTATAATATTTATTTTTAATCTTATTCCTAGTTCGTTTTTTAAAAAATAATTAGAAAGTTGGTGTAGAATGAGTGATTTTAATATAAATGAAATGCTTGAAATGCAAAGAATATTACAAGATAAGTATAAGGATAAATGGGAAAAAATTTGTCCAGAAGTTGGCAAGAATAAACTACTATGGATGATTGGTGAAATTGGAGAAGTTATAGATATAATAAAAAAGAATGGAGATGAAAAATCTCTTAAAGACAAAGAACTTCGTAAACATTTAGTAGAAGAAATGGCAGATGTTCTCATGTATTACAATGACGTTCTCCTTTGCTATGGAATAGATGCTGAGGAACTAAAAGAAGCATATACGACAAAATTTGAAAAAAATATGAAACGTTGGTAGATAGTATAAGTTAAAAGGCGATAGAAATCGTCTTTTTTGTTGTGGAAATGAGATTGACGCGAAACTTTTTATTTTTATAGAATTTCTAATAATAATACTTGAAGTTAATTTACTGTTCACGTCTATCTCTTAAACAAAGGTGCTTCCTTTACACGTCATCTTGAGCGAAACGTAGCATAGCGAAGTGAAGTCAATCTAGCCCTAACTTTGCTTGTTTACAAGCAAAAGTAGGTCTGACGCAAAGATTGTTCAAATCTTTGATTTGAGTACAATCGACTGAGAAGATCTCATACTTTTGCTTTAGCAAAAGTAAATGTATCGAAGATACATCGAAAAAAATTATTTGCTAAAAGTTTTTAGGATATTTTCATAGAAGTTATATAAATATTATATTGTTAATATAAGTCCTTTACAGGACTTACTATTGCTTGTAAACAAGCAATAGTTGAGATCTCTCCACTACGTTTCACTTCGGTCGAGATGACGTGTTTGGAGTATCTCTTTGCAAAAAGTTATGACTTGAAAATTTTCAATTAATAAAACATATAAATAGAATGACTTTATTTTTTAAAATAAATAAAAAATTTTTCTTATAATATTTTTTGTTTTTATATAAGTCCTTTACAGGACTTACTATTGCTTGTTTACAAGCAATAGTTGAGATCTCTCCGCTCCATTCGTTTCACTCCGGTCGAGATGACGTGTTAGGAGGATTTTCTTTGCTTAACATCCTCACGTGAATTATTTTATTTTTTATGCAATTTCTAAATTCATTTTTTTTTAATAATATTTGATGTTTATTTACCTTTAACGTTAAGCTATTAATCGAAGATATATACCCCAATACGTCATCTCGACCAACGTGGAGAGATCTCACACTTTTGCTTTAGCAAAAGTAAATGTATCGAAGATACATAAAATATGTAAATCTTATAAGCCACAAGCATATCAACTTAAATTGAATGAAATATATTCTTATGATATAATCAGAATAAAGTATTTACAATGAAAATTTAGATATAATCTTCTTAAATAGAAAGGAGTAAAAAATGGTTTTAAATGAAAAACAATTAATATACGGTTATGATTATTACTTCAAAAATGAAAATAGACCTAGAAGTATTGTTGAGGTTTCTGAATATAATGGAGAAAATGCAATTATAATTAATTGTACTCAATTGGATGATAGTTCTACTTCAAAGTACAAAACTGCAAAGGCAAGAAAAAATGTTGTAAATGAATGGTGTGATTTTTTAATTAAAAATCCAACAGCTTTTACAGAACTTACATTTTGTACAAGAATGCCACAAGAACTTTTTGATGCGGTATGCTCTCAACAAAATCTTAAAAAATTATATATTAAATGGGGAGTTTATCCAGATATTTCAAAGATTTCAAATCTTGTTAATCTTGAATTTCTTCATTTAGGTTCAGGTTCAAGTGTAGGGAGTGTTGAACCAATTTCGAAGTTAGAAAATTTAGTAGCTTTAACTGTTGAAAATTTTCAAAAAATTCTTGACTATACTCCACTTACAAATCTAAAAAAATTGGAAAGTCTTACAATTGAGGGAGATTCCTTTGCTCCGAAAAATATTCATATAGATTCTATTGATTTTTTGAAAGATATGAAGCAATTAAGATTTTTTAGATTTTTTACAAGTGTTGTAAAAAGTAAGGATTACACTCCACTTTTAAGTCTTGAAAATATAGAGCATTTATCTATAAAGCCGTCTAAAGAGGTTAATGAATTATATGATGATATACTTAAACTTCCAAAATTAAAATATGGAACAATTGTATTTAATCCTGAATTTTATAAAAAATAGAAAAAATTTATTATACAGTATCTTATAAATTAAAAAAATATGGTATAATATATTCTATATTTTAAAAAGAAAGAAGGAAAAGTAATGAGTCAAAAAACTCTTAAAATTTTGGGATGGATAGCAACATGTACTGCAATGCTTATGTACATTTCTTATTTTCCACAAATTATTAACAATTTAAATGGTAATAAGAGTGGATTTTTACAACCTATGGTTGCTGCAATTAACTGTATTTTATGGTGCAGTTATGGATTTTTTCAAAAGAAAAAAGATTGGCCAATTATTGTTGCCAATGTACCAGGAGTTGTTTTTGGAACAATAGCTGCAATTACAGCTTTATAAGAGGATAAAATGTCGATATAATAAAAAAATATCGACATTTTTTGTTAAAAAAATGATTTATTTATGATTTTTGGTAAAAAAATTGCTATTAATAAAAAATTTTATGACTAAAAGATATAAAAATATTTGACTTTTACAAGACAAAATGATACAATTTAAAGTGATTATTTAGAGAAATTTTTAATTTTGAATAATAATTAAATAAATTCAAGGAAAATTTTAAAAAAGGAGGAATTTAATGAACAAGAATTTAAAAAAGATCGTTCTTTGTATGGCTTTATCTACAAGTGTTCTAGTTTCAGGAAATACCGTTAAATATTTTAACGTGATAGATACAGTTAAAGCTGATGAGAACGTAACAACAACACCTGTAATTACAGATCCAAATAATGCGTCAATTACAGATGCTCCGTTCAACAAAGCGGGTTATGCATTAGATCCAAATGCTAGTCGTTACACATTTGGAGTTTGGCAGTTCCTTAGAACAGATCCAAACACAAAAACAAAAACAAATTTTGATTACTATGCAACTCTTTCTGTAGATAGAGATGCTATCACAGGTAATCCTGGAGATAATCCAAAAGTATACTTACGTATAGTTAAAAAATCAACAGGTGCTGAAGTTTATACTAGAGAACTTAATGCGGGAGATAGCGATATTCAATTACCAAGCTACATTACAAACAACGCTGCAGGGGTTACAAATACATTGACTTATGTACCTGCAAATGGACCAACTCCTGGTACTTTAACATTCTCATTAGTACATGCAAATCTTGAGTATGAAACACTTCAAGTTCGTGATACTGAACTTCCAGGAAACGAAAATGAAGACAAACCTAATGTTCAAACTACAGTACCATTTAAAAAACCTGAACAAATAACTTACTACAGAGAAATTGATGAGTCAAAATACACTGAAGGACAACCTTATAAACCAACAGGTGATGAAGAAGTTATTACAAAATACGTTCAAAATGGTATTTCTGGTCAACAATATGTTGCATCAGATAACAGAGATATTGAAAAATATGAAAGAATAGAAGCTACAACTGACAACAACCAACCAAAAACAGGTCTTGTTAAACATGTAGCAGGTCAAAAATTAGTTGAACTTAAAGGTGGAGCTAACCATTACTATGTTAAACGTATTTCTGAAGTTGTAGATTCAAAAGGTTCAACAGTAACTAAACTTTATGCTCTTGACCCATCAGAAGTTGACAATTTCAATGGAGATGATGTTGGATCAACAGATGTTTCAAAATACACTTTATTATATACAACTAAAGTAAATGCTCCGGGAGAAATATGGACAGCTCCGGAAAGTAAAGTAACTAGAGTAGACAGCAAAAATGGGGACTACTATATTGATGTTACTGAAACAGCAGGTAGCAGATCTCTTGTTATAACTGGATGGTTTTCTAAAACTGAAAAAGTTACTTATATAGCTGATGAAGATAAGCAACCAAGACAATATGATAAGCCATTTACAAAGGGTCCAGATGTTGCACTTACAGCAGCTGGTAAAGGTAATAACGCAGAGAATGTAATTGCTGGAAAGACTACTGCTATTGTAGCAAAAACTAAAGTAACTCAACCAGATGGAAGTTTTACTTATATAGGATTGGAAGGATTTACTTCATTCTCAAATAACTATTCAATTCCAACTCCACCAAACGGATCTACTGATGTAAACTATTATTTCCGTAAACTAAAAGGTGAAGTTGAAATCACATATGTTGATGATAAGGGTAATAAACTTCAAGATCCTAAAAAAGACACACCAAAATCACCATATGATACACCATATAATGCAGATGAACCAGGCGAAAGACCTGACACTATCGAAAAAGATGGTAAGACATATAAGAGAGTACCAAAGGGAGATTATCCAGTAGGTAAAGTTGATGAAAATGGACATCTTGAAAATTCTGATCCAATTAAAGGAAAAGTTGAAAAACCAAAATCAACAATAACTTATGTATACAAACAAGTTGGTAATGTATATGTTCATTACAAAGATACAGAAGGAAATGTACTAAAAACTTCTGTAACTGATATGGATAAAGAAATAATAGATTCAGATTATGATACAGTTGTTGATAATAGACCAGCTAAAATTGAAAAAGATGGTAAGACTTATGTACTAGTAACAAAGGGAGATTATCCAGTAGGTAAAGTTGACGCTGAAGGACATCTTGAATCATCAGACTCTACAATTGGAAAAGTAGCTGAAAAAGATAAGAATGTAACTTATATTTACAAACTTAAAGAAGATCCAAAAGAAGGCGAAGTTGTTATCACTTATGTAGATGAAAATGGTAATGAACTTCAAGATCCAAAACAAGATACACCAAAATCACCATATGATACACCATATGATACAACTGAAGAAGGTGAAAAACCAAATACTATCGAAAAAGATGGTAAAACATATAAGCTTGTACCAAAGGGAGATTATCCAGTAGGTAAAGTTGATGAAAATGGACATCTTGTATCTTCTGATCCAATAACAGGAAAAGTTGACAAACCAAAATCAGTTATAACTTATGTTTATAAAGAAGTTAAAGAAGATCCAGTACAACCAAAAGGTAATGTATATGTTCATTATAAAGATACAGAAGGAAATGAATTAAAAACTTCTGTAAAAGATATGGATCAACAACCAGTTGATTCTGATTATGATACAAAGGTAGATAATAGACCAAACGAAATCAAAAAAGATGGTAAAACTTATGTATTAGTACCAGCAGGAAACTATACAGTAGGTCAAGTTGACGCTGAAGGACATCTTGAATCATCAGATCCAATAATTGGAAAAGTAGCTGAACAAGATAAGAATGTAACTTATATTTACAAACTTAAAGAAGATCCAGCACCACAACCAGATCCAGCACAACCAAAAGGTAATGTATATGTTCATTACAAAGATACAGAAGGAAATGAATTAAAAACTTCTGTAAAAGATATGGATCAACAACCAGTTGACTCTGATTATGATACAAAGGTAGATAATAGACCAAACGAAATCAAAAAAGATGGAAAGACTTATGTATTAGTACCAGCAGGAAACTATACAGTAGGTCAAGTTGATGCTGAAGGACATCTTGAATCATCAGATCCAATAATTGGAAAAGTAGCTGAACAAGATAAGAATGTAACTTATATTTACAAACTTAAAGAAGATCCAGCACCACAACCAGATCCAGCACAACCAAAAGGTAATGTATATGTTCATTACAAAGATACAGAAGGAAATGAATTAAAAGCTTCTGTAAAAGATATGGATCAACAACCAGTTGATTCTGATTATGATACAAAGGTAGACAATAGACCAAACGAAATCGTAAAAGATGGAAAGACTTATGTATTAGTACCAGCAGGAAACTACACAGTAGGTCAAGTTGACGCTGAAGGACATCTTGAATCATCAGATCCAATAATTGGAAAAGTAGCTGAACAAGATAAGAATGTAACTTATATTTACAAACTTAAAGAAGATCCAACTCCTCAACCACAACCAGATCCAGCACAACCAAAAGGTAATGTATATGTTTACTATAAAGATACTGAAGGTAATGTAATTAAATCTAGAGTAACTGATGAAGATGCTCAACCAGTAGATAAAGATTACGATACAGTAGTAGACAATAGACCACAAGAAATTGTAAAAGATGGTAAAACTTATGTATTAGTACCAGCAGGAAACTATACAGTGGGTTCTGTAGATAGTGAAGGACATCTTGAATCTTCAGATTCTACAACTGGAAAGGTAATTGAAGGAGATAAGCACGTAACTTATATCTATAAACTTAAAGAAGAACCAGTAGTTCCAGGAAAACCTGGAAAACCGGGAGAACCAGGAAAACCTGGAAAACCAGGAGATCCAGGAAAGGGTAATAGATTACCAAAAACTGGTGTTGCAAGCTCATCTGCATTACTAAGTTTAGTAACTGTTTTAACAGGAGCAATGGGTATTGTAATTAATTCTAAAAAAAGAAAATAATTAAATATTATTTAAAGAATAAAGCCTTTAGAAATTTCTAAAGGCTTTTCTTTTTCTAAATATATGCTTAAATTTATGCTAAAAACAGTAAAATTTAATTGACTTTTTATTTTTTAAATGATACAATTAAGCATATTGTTCACATTTTTTTATGTGATATTTTATAAAATTAAAAAATTTTTTTATTTTTAATTAGGAGGAATTTTAATGAAAAAGAGTTTGAAAAATATAGTTCTTTGCATGGCAGTTTCAGCTAGTGTTCTAGTATCTGGAAATGCTTCTAACTATGTTAAAGCTGAAGATCCAATACCGCAAGCTGATAATTTAATTAGTGAAGGTGGACATATTAATGTTGAAGGACAAGGAGCTAGATTAAGCGAAGATGGTAAAAGTGTAATCTACTCTTATATCATTGCTTTTCAAAGAATGCATTCAAGTGACCATGGTCAAACAGTAAGTGATGTTACAATTCGTTTTGCACCTATACCAAATGCTAAAATAAATTTAACATTAATAGGAACTAGAGACGAAAATGGGAAACCTGTAAATGCAAATCTACCATTAAAAGGATTGAAAATGGATGATCCGTCACTTGATGACCCTGATGATATTGATTTACCAAGTGCAGAAGAAGTTGCTGCAGGAAAAAAAGGTTATTATCTTTTAGGATATAATTATGATGATCAAAAATATATAACTACATTAGGTGTTTTTCATAATGTTAATGGAAGTCAAGCAGTTAAACTTGAAATTAGTGTTCCTTTAGAACAAGCAAAGAAAATTAAATATTTACCGATTGATGCTAGAATGGTATGGAAAGCAAGTCAAGAAGATGGAGCGCCTGGTTATGAGTCTGGAGCTCAAAGCTTAGAAGAATACCATAATCACGTTTTAGGTTTGCCATCTGAAAAGGAAGATGAGGAAGGAACTCCAATTCCTAATTATGGCGGAATAGGAGACCCTACTTTAGTAACAGAAGAGTATGTAAAAAATGGACATCTTATCAAATCTGTTGCAAATCCAAGTACTTATATAACTCCAAATAATGGAGATTGGACTAATATTCCAGAAGATACAAATATTAAAGAAGAGACTTTCTTCCATTATGCAAAAATCTTTACTTTAAGAGCTAATCCGGGTGTAACTTACTATATTTCTGAAAAAGAAGATATGGCAGACCAAGATGTTTCTGCATTATATTTAGGAAAAGTTGATGTTGATTATGTTATCCAAGGAACAAATACAAAAATTAAAGAAACTTATAACGATACAAAAGAAACTCCTATTTATGGAGAAAATGGAAAGTTAGTTAAGTATAATGCTGCAGAAAATGAAAATGAACGTCCTGCAAAAATTACTTATGATGGTAAAGAATATGAATATGTTGGAGTTTCAGCTACATCTGCTCCAGAAAATGGTAATTTAAAAGAAGGTACAACTAATGTGGTTTTCGAATACAAATTAGTTGAAAAAACATCTGAACCACAACCAGAACCACAAAAGCCAACACCTCAACCGGAACCACAAAAACCAGTTGAAAAAGAACCACAAAATGGTCAATTACCAAAAACTGGAATTGCAAACTCAAGCGCATTACTAAGCGTAGCAACTGTTTTAACAGGAGCAATTGGAGTTGTAATTAGTTCTAAAAAAAGAAAATAATCAATTTTATTTAAGATTAAAAAAAGCCTTTAGAATTTCTAAAGGCTTTTGTTTTATCTATTTACTTATTACAAATACTACTGACGGAGAGTTTTCTTCGTCAAATTCTTCTTTTTTGAAGCTTCCGTAGATTTCGTATTTTAGTCCGAGTGTATTTACAAATGAAATTATGTCGTCAACCAATAGAGGAACTAGAAGTTGAGTATTTTCAAAACTTTCATTTTCTGTAGTAAGAACTGTATTAAAACGGATTTTGCTATTTTCTCTATAATAATTTCTTGTGAATTTTACTTTTGTTCCAAGTGTTGGTAATGCTCCAAGAAATAGGTCATGTTTAAGGATAAATGGTTTAAAATTTACCCAACTTAATACTAATTTTCCATCTTCTTTTAAAAGTTCAAGAGTTTTTAGTATAAAGCTACATATTTGATTTATGTCTTCCAAATGGGCAATTGTTGTTCCAATGCAATAGCAAACGTCAAATTTTTCTTCAAAGTCAAGTTCAAGCATATTCTTCTCATATACTTTAAGTCCTTTTTTCCTTGCTTCATTTACCATGCTTTCTTCTAGGTCGATACAAGTAACATTTTTACCTAATTCTTCCAGGTTTTTTGCAACAAGTCCTGTTGCACAGCCAATGTCTAAATAGTCCTTTCCTTCTGAAATGCTATTTAAGAAATTTAGTTGTGCTTCATTTTTTGGAAAAATATCTTCATAATATTTACATATTTCTTTATAAAACTTATTCATATAATCCTCCACTCCCAAATATAGTTATGTATTAATTATACCCATTTTTACAAAAACAACTTTCTTATTAAGTTGTTAGCATTTTAAATAATTTTGTGGTAAAATATAAACGAATAGATTTATTTTTTTAGGAGGCAATAGATGAAATTTTTTATTGACACAGCTAATGTTGATGAAATAAGAGAAATTAGCAAATGGGGAATTCTTGATGGAGTTACAACAAATCCATCTTTAATCGCAAAAGAGGGAAGAGATTTTGTTGAAGTTATAACTGAAATCACTTCAATTGTTGATGGACCTATTTCAGCAGAAGTTATCAGTCTTGAAGCAGAAGGAATGGTAAAAGAAGCTAGAGAACTTTGTAAGATTAATAAAAATATTGTAATTAAAATTCCAATGACTGAAGAGGGATTAAAGGCTGTTAATGTTTTAAGTAAAGAGGGTGTTAAGACAAATGTTACTTTAATTTTCTCTGCAACTCAAGCACTTCTTGCAGCCAAGGCAGGAGCAACTTATGTAAGTCCTTTCTTAGGAAGACTTGATGATATAAGTTCTGATGGAATGATTTTAATTGAAGATATTTTTGAAGTATTTAGTAATTATGCAATTACAACTGAAATCATTGCTGCATCTGTAAGAACTCCTATGCATGTTCTTCAAGTAGCTAAGAGCGGTGCAGATATTGCAACAGTACCTTATAAAGTGTTCAAACAAATGTTAAAACATCCACTTACTGATATAGGAATTGAAAAGTTTTTAAAAGATTGGGAAAGTGTTAAATAATAGGAGGAAACTATGGATAGAAATTTAAGTTTAAATTTAGTCAGAGTTACAGAAGCTGCGGCAATTCGTTCATCTTACTTTTTAGGAAAAGGAGATAAAAATGGAGCAGACGGTGCTGCCGTTGAAGCCATGAGATCAATGTTCAACGAACTTCCAATGGAAGGAACTGTTGTTATCGGTGAAGGAGAAATGGATGAAGCTCCTATGTTATATATCGGAGAAGTTGTAGGTAATGGACAACAAGGTGCTACAAAAGTTGACATTGCAGTTGACCCAGTTGATGGTACATCTCTTGTAGCAAATGGATTACCAAATGCGATTGCAGTTGCTGCATGTGCGCCTAAGGGATGTTTGTTACATGCTCCTGACATGTATATGGATAAAATTGCGGCTGGTCCTTTAGCAGTTGATTGCATACATATTGATTTACCAATTGAAATGAATATTAGAAGACTTGCAACAGCCTTAGGAAAAGAAGTTGGTGAAGTTACTGTAAGTATTTTAAATAGAGAAAGACATCAAGATATTATTGATAGAGTTAGAAAACTTGGTGCTAGAATTAAACTTTTTGAAGCTGGAGATATAGCACAAGCTATTGCAACTTGTATTGAAAACAGTGGTTGTGATTTAATGGTTGGTATTGGTGGAGCTCCTGAAGGAGTTTTAGCTGCTGCTGCAATTAAAGCTTTAGGTGGTGTTTTCCAAGGAAGACTTGT
Organism: Parvimonas pharyngis; assembly: GCF_046569675.1. Taxonomy (NCBI): domain Bacteria; kingdom Bacillati; phylum Bacillota; class Tissierellia; order Tissierellales; family Peptoniphilaceae; genus Parvimonas; species Parvimonas pharyngis. The sequence continues at coordinate 187,538 of NZ_JBKICJ010000002.1, read as the reverse complement.
TCCAGCTGATGAAGAAGAGTTTAAGAGATGTGAAGCTATGGGACTTGAAGATCCACTAAAAGTTTTAGAAATGAATGACTTAGTAAAAGGTGATGAAGTTCTATTTGCAGCAACTGGAGTAACTGACGGAGAATTATTAGACGGGGTTAGACATATCGGTAATGATAGAGTTAAGACTTACTCAGTTGTAATGAGAGCTGAAACAGGAACAGTTAGAAGAATTGAGGCAACTCATAGAATTTCTAAAAAACCTGAATATACAAAGATTAAGAGATAGTATGAATATAGAACTTTTAAAAGGAAAATATCTTGACGAATTAAAAACTATTGCAAAGTCCTATGGAATTGCAAATGTTTCAAAGTATAAAAAGGATGAGTTGATTTCTGAAATTTTAAAAGCTGATAATGGCTTTGAAAGCGAAGATTCTGAAAAAATTATTATTAATGAACCAGATGAAAATGATTCAAAGAGCAATACTACAACAGTTTGTGGACTCATTGATATAACAGCAGATGGTTATGGTTTTTTACGTTCAAATGGCTATGATTCTGGAGAGGAAGACACTTATGTTTCTCCAACTCAAATAAGAAGATTTAGACTTAAAAAGGGAGATAAGATTTTAGGATTAACTAGAGAAAGAAAAGAAACTGAAAAATTTTCTCCACTTATCTATATAAATGAAATAAATGACATTAAGGTTTCTGAACTAAAAGCTAGAAAAGATTTTGATGATTTAATTCCAATTTATCCAAATGAAAAATTTACTTTGGAAACAAAAAAAGAAGAGGTTTCAACTAGGATAATTGACTTTATAGTTCCTATTGGAAAGGGACAGAGAGCTTTAATTGTTGCTCCTCCAAAGGCAGGAAAGACAAGCCTACTTCGTTCAATTTTAAAAGGTATAGAAATCAATAGTCCAAAGAGCAAGATTTTTGTTTTACTTATTGGAGAAAGACCTGAAGAAGTTACAGAAATGAAGAGATTTACAAAAGCTGAAGTAATTGCTTCAACTTTTGATGAATTGCCTCAAAATCATATAAGACTTGCAGAATTTGTACTTGAAAGAGCAAAAAGACTTGTAGAGCTTGGAGAAGATGTTGTTATTCTAGTTGATAGCATAACAAGACTTTCAAGAGCTTACAATGTAAATACACCTTCCTCTGGAAAAACTCTTACAGGAGGACTTGATCCTTTTGCATTGCATAAGCCAAAAAGATTTTTTGGATCTGCGAGAAATGTTGAAAATGGTGGAAGTTTAACTATAATAGCGACAACTCTTGTAGATACTGGAAGTAAAATGGACGATATGATTTATGAAGAATTTAAGGGAACTGGAAATATGGAAATTCATTTGAGTAGAAAACTTTCAGAACTTAGAATTTTCCCTGCCATAGATATTTATAAATCAGGTACTAGAAAAGATGACTTACTTTTGAGTGAAGAAGAAATTCAATCTGCAAATTTAATTCGTAGAAAACTTTCAAATACAAATACAAATGAAATTATGGAAAATCTAGTAAAAAACATAAAGAAAACTGAAAACAACGAAGAATTCTTCAAAGCTATCTTAAAAAATAATTAAAAATTTAGTTTCAATTTGAAACTTAAGGAGATTTTGATGAAAATTTTAGTTGTGTATTATTCCTATTCAGGAATAACTAGGAGATTAGCGGAAGATATTGCTTTAATCACAGACGGAGATTTATTGGAATTAAAACCACTAAGACCTTATTCTTTTTCATATAATACTGCTGTAAAAGAAGCTAGAATTGAAATTGATAAGGGATACTGTCCACCTCTAACTGAAGAAATAGGGAATCTTGATGATGTAGATGTATTTTTTATAGGCTCACCTAATTGGCTTAAGACTTTTGCACCACCAGTTCTTACTTTTTTACGTTCTGCCAACTTGGATGGCAAAATAATTATTCCTTTCTGCACTCATGGTGGTGGGGGATTTGGAAGAATGATTGATGATATAAAGAAAGAATGTAAAAATTACGTAGTAAAAGATGGATTAGCCTTAAGTGGATTTTACGATTTTGATGAATTACAAAAATGGTTAGAAAATAATTTATAGAATTAGGGATTTTAAAAAACTCAACTTTGAAAAAAGCTGAGTTTTTGTTTTTATCTATTATTTATTTATGATTTGACAGTCCAAATTTGTTTAAGAAATGGAATATTAGGCTTAATACTACTGCGACCATACTTGCAAGAACCATTCCTTTTAATTCCATTCCGAAGAAATTAATTGATATTCCACTAAGTCCTGTTACGAATACAACTGAAGTTAAAATCAAGTTTTGGCTATTTGAGTAGTCAACTTTTGAATCAACTAAAAGTCTTATTCCTGACGTACCAATCATTCCATAAAGTAAGAATGTTATTCCACCGATTACATTTCCAGGTATGCTTTGAATTAACATACTTAAAGGTGCTATAAATGCCATGCAGATTGAAACTACTGCTGCACCTGCAATTACATAAACTGAGTACACTTTCGTAACAGCCATTACACCGATATTTTCTCCGTAAGTTGTTGTTGGAACGCCACCAACAAGAGCAGATAGCATAGTTGAGAAGTTATCAGCAAAGATACTTCTATGTAAACCAGGATCTTCTAAAAGATTATGACCTATTATATTACTAGTTACAACTTGGTGACTTATATGTTCGGAAGTTATTACAAGTAATGCTGGAAGCATTATTAAACTTGCTTTGAAGTCAAAAATAGGGAATTGAAAATCTGGTATTGTAAATAATGTTGAAGAAGTAACTGCTGAAAAGTCTATCATTCCAAAAGCAAGAGCTGCAATATATCCACAAATAATTGCTATAAGTATAGGAATAGTTCCTAAAAACTTTCTAAATACTACTGAACCTAAAATCGCAACAGAAAGTGTTATTAAGAACACATATACATCAGCATTAGTTGAAGTTTCAGTCAATATATTTGCACCAATTTTTCCACCTCTTATTGTATTTCCTGCAAGCTCAAGACCTATAAGAGATACAACAGCACCCATTGCTGCAGGTGGAAGTACTATATTTATCCAATCTGTTCTGAATTTATAGATTATATACGCCAGAATACAACCTAGAAAACCAGTAGTTGCAAAAGCACCAAGCGCATATCTATAACCCATAGTGTTTATGATAACACCGCCAACTCCCAAAAAGGCAAAGCTTGAACCTAAATATGCAGGAGCTTTTCCTTTTGTGATAAAGATAAACAACAATGTTCCAATACCATTCATCAAAAGAACAATACCAGGGTTAACATTGAATAGAATAGGAACTAAAACAGAAGCTCCAAACATAGCAAAAGTATGTTGCAAACTTAAAGGGATAAGCATTGAAAAAGGAACTTTGTCCCTTACGCCAATAATTTCTTTGTTATTCATAAAACCTCCATAGACTTAAGTCTAAAAAATATATAAAAAAAATGAAATAACAAAAGTTATTCCATTAAAAATTAAATATAATATTTTTTAAGACAAAAAGTCTGTTATTAAAATTGAAAAAAGGAGTCGTCAAAACAAAATAAAAATAGTTAGATTTATTTGTAACAAAAAGCTTAACTAAATTTGTCATAACTAACCTCCTTAAATTTATCTTCACAATTATACATCATAAAAAGGAAAAAGTAAAGTTTTAAATTGCATAAATTTATTAAAAATTAAAGATTTTATTTTGACTTTTAGTATGATATAATTAAATTTACCATAAACAATTTAAAAAGAGAACTTAATTTCATCATACTTAACTGCTAAAAAAGTTATAGAAATGAAAAGTATGATATAATTTAATTAATTATGTATAGTTAAAAAAAGAGTTTTATTTTACTATAAATATTTAGGAGTAAGAAATGAAAGATTATTTATCTAAAGTTAAAAAATATATTATTCTTCAAGTAGTATTGGATTTTATAGGAGTTATTTGTTTAGCATTAACTCCATTGATTCAAAAGTGGTTATTCGACTATGGATTGCAAAGTACATCAAGTCAAATATTTTTAGCAATTCTATTATATGCTTTATTACTTGGAATTTATTCACTAATGCAATATTTTTGCATTTTAGTAGCATTTAAATCAGGAATTTCGTTTGAAACAAGACTTAAAAAGAATTTTTTTGATAAAATTTTTAATATGAATAATAAAGTTTTTCACGAAAAACCAATAGGGGAATATATTTCTATTCAATCAAATGATATTACTGCATTAGAACAAGATTATTTACAACCTATTGTAGATGTGATTCGTTCTGTAAATATGATGTTGATTTATGGAGTTATTATCTTTATGAATATCAACTATAAAATTGGTCTAGTTGTAGTTTTATCTTCTATTTTTGCAATTTTTATTCCAAAGATATTCGGAAAAATGTTAGATAATAGCAGAAGTAATTACCAAAGGCATCTTGGAAAATATACTTCAACTATTTCCGATTTGCTTGAAGGTTTTGGCTTAATAAATTCTAAAACGATTGAAAATATAAAAAACAGACATAATGAAATTCTACATAAAACTGCAGATAAAAGATATGAATTTGGAAAGAAAAAGGCACTGGTACTTGGATTAAGTGATTTAATGACTAAAATGGTTAGGGCTTTTACTTTTGCGATTGTAGGATATTTATTCTATAAAAAGGAGATAACTGTAGGTGTTGCAATAGCGACATTAAGCTATTCTTCAGCTTTTATTGACCCTATTGATAGCTTGCTATATGATATTACGGCTATCCGTTCAGTAAATTCTACAAAACAAAATATACTTTCATTTTTAAATAAAAAATCAGAAACAGAAAGCAAAAAAGAATTGGAAAAATTTAAAAATGAGCTGATTTTTGATAATGTAAATTTCACAGTTGATAAACTACAACTAGAAGATATAAACTTAAAAATAGAAAAAGGTAAAAAATATGCAATTGTTGGTAAATCAGGTGCAGGAAAGTCAACTTTTTTAAATTTATTACTTGGAATACACAAGCCAATTCGGGGGGAAGTAAGTATTGACGGAGAAAATGTAACAGAGCTTAATTTATCAAATTCATTGCTTTATATGAGTCAACATGAGCATATTTATAGTGCATCTGTAAAGGAAAATATAACGGTCTTTGATTCATATTCTTATGATTACATTCCTAATAATGCTCATGAAATTTCAATAATCAATGATATTCTTAATAGAAATACTACAGACTGTTCAAATTTTAGTGGAGGAGAGAAAAGAGTTCTAGCACTACTTCGTATATTGTGTAGAAAAGGAGATATATTAGTTTTAGATGAACCTTTTACAGGTGTTGATACAGAAAGCATCTCAAAATTAGAAGATGTTTTATTAAAATCTGATCAAACAGTATTGATTGTAACTCATAATACATCAATTGAACATCTTAAAAACTTTGATAATGTGATTAAAGTGATAGATGGAAAGGTATTTATGGAAAGAATTAATTAATAAAACATTTAATAAAAAACGACAAATCTTCAAGATTTGTCGTTTTTTTATATGATTATTAAATTTATTTTCTTTTTAATATTGGTGATATTCTTTTGTATAATAATGATGTTACTATTGAAGTAACAGCTGTTTTAACTAAGTTAAAAGGTAATATTGAGAATAACATTAATGTAAAGTAACTTTTTACAAGTGGATTTATCTTTGCAACCATTCCTACAAAAGCATTTAAGTCAATCTTTAAAAGTTTTGCATAAAGTGGGAAAATAACAAAATAATTGCTTAATGTTGCAACTAAAGACATTGTAATACTACCTATTACAAGTCCTAGTAAAGCAGATTTTTTGCTTTTATTGTGTTTGTAGATAAAAGCTGTTGTTAAAACTAAAGTTGATGAAACTATTAAGTTTGAAAGCTCTCCAACATAAAAAGTTTTTGTTCCATTAATTATAATATTTAATAAAAGCTTGATACAAACGATTAAAAATCCTGCAAGTGGTCCCATTGCAAATCCACCTATTAGAGCAGGTAGCTCTGCAATATCTATTTCCATAAAAGTTGGTGCAAATGGTAGTGGAACTTTAATAAACATCAAAAGTACGGATATAGATGCAAGAATTGCAATTTTTGTGATTTCTGAAATACCAAATTTTTTATTCATAATAACCTCCTAAATTTTAGCAAAAAAAAATGCCATCTTTAGGGCATGACAATTTCTTCTCTCATCCAGACTTTAACTGTCGGTATTGGAATTTCACCAATTCAGCATAATGCTCGCAGACTTTACTGCCGGTGAGGAAACGACCCTCGCCCTGAAGACAATTTGAGTATATCACAATAAATAAGCATTGTCAATAAAAGATAAAAATTTTTTAACTTTAATAAGATATCCTTATATATAAAGCTGTATTCATAAGGAACGCTAATCAATTGTCAAAATATTTGCAATTTATTTTTTTATGGTATATAATTTAATAGCACAAAATTTATTTTATGGAGGCAATTTATTATGAAAATGCTAAAAAAGATTTTTGCATTCGTACTATTGTTCTCGATAGTATTTAGTTCTATTGGAATAAGTACATATGCAAAAGAATCAAGTGCTCTAACGGAAGTTGTGGATTCTAGTATTACATCTCCAGAAGAAGATGGAAAGAGAGTTTTCACACTTAAAGGTTCTGATTTAGAGGATAATGATATTAAGGCAAAGGTAGTTGTTAAAGGTCAGACAGAACGTCTAGCAGATGTCGAAAACTCAATTACTTTTTCTGAAGACACTAAGGAAAGTTCAAGTAGAAAGGTAGTTACTTTAACTTTTCCAAAAAATGAAACTGCAAAAAGTATACAATATGAAGTTTCTTTTAGTGTAAACGGTGATAATGGTTCATTCTATGAAGAATTTAAAAAAGTTGTTAGAATCAGAAAATCTACAACAGATAATGGTGGAGTAGTAACTCCAGTAGAACCAGTATTTCCAAGACCTGTTATTGAAAATGCGATTGTAAATGTAGATTCAGATGTTGAAAATCTTTCAGCAGAAGGTGGAGAAGTTAATCTAACTGTATTTACTAAGAGAATTAATGATAAACACATTTCTCCAGATAAAATAAAACTTCAAGTATCATTAGATGGAGTTGTAACAGATTTAGGAAAAAATGTAGAAGTGAAGGGTGAAAAAGCTAAAAAGACAATGACTTTAAATTTCCCTAAAAATACTACTACAAAAGAACAAGTTTATACAATTAAATTTAATACTATTGGAGTTGATACAGAATATCAAGACGAACCAATTATAACTATTAAAGTTGCTCCTGGTGAACAAATAATTGAAGAAAATGCAATTGTTAGAGTTACGCCAGAAAATCAAAACTTACCTACAGAAGGTGGAAAAGCTAATTTAGAATTAATTACTAAAAGAGTTAATGATAATCATATTACTGCTGACCAAGTAAAGGTACAAGTATTATTAAATAATGTTGATACAAACTTAGGTAAAAAAGCAGTAGTAGAAGGAGATAAAGCTAGAAAGACAATCTCAATAGATTTTCCTAAAAATAATACTACTAGTGAACAAGTTTATACTTTAAAATTCAATACAAATGGATCTGAAACAGCATTTCAAGATAATCCAACAGTTACTGTAACTGTTGCTCCTGGTGCTGAAGAAAATAAAATGGTAATTAATGAGCTTAAAGCAAAAATTCCAAATATGCCAAAAGATGGTGGAGTTAATACTATTACTGTTAAAGGTGAAAATTTAGAGTCTGATAAGCTTAAACTTGAAATTTTTAAAGTTGAAAATGGTGTTGAAACAAAAGTTAATATGCCATATACTTTTAATGGTACAAGTAAAGTTCAAAGTGCTTCTTTAGATTTCCCTAAGGCAACTTCAAATAAAGAAGAAGTTTATAAGGTTAAATTAAATGATAAAGAAGTTACTGTTACTGTAGGTGGCGAAGAAAGTGGTGAAATCATTGATTTACACCCTAGTAATGTATATATTGACAATACTAAAACAAAAATAACTTTAAAATTTGATGAAAAAATATTTACAGTTAAGGATGTTGAAACTTTAAAAGCTGGAATTTCATATAAGAAAGAAACTTCTGATATTTTTGCAAAATTAAAAGCAGAAGATAAGGTAGAAATTGTTGAAGATAAAATTGTTGTAACTTTAGCAAATCCAGTTGAAATTAAAAATGGTGCAGCAATTAGACTTGAAGAAAGAATAATTAAAGATGCTAATAACAGAGAAAATAGAGCTGTTGAACAATTTATCAAAGGCGCTCTACCAATAGTTAATGAAGCAAATATTGTTGAGGGCGAAGTTTTAACTAAAATTGGTGGAAATGTAAAAGTAAAATTAGTTGGTGAAAATTTAAGTGAAGCTGTAATGGTTAAAATCTTAAAGAATAATAAAGATAAAACTTCTAATTCTGAAATTACAGATACAGCAAATGTAAAAGTAGAAGTAGTAAATAATAAAGAACAAAATATAACTTTTGTTTTACCACAAAATTCTACTGAAAAAGCTGAAACTTATTCAGTTATGGTATCTTTAGATAAAGGTAAAACATATTCTTCAGCAATTGGAGTTAATATTTTACAAAATAGAGCAAAAAGATTAGTTGCAACAGTTTTACCAACAGAAAAATTGACTGATAAGCCTATTTTAAGCTTTATGTCAATCCAATCTTATGGAACAACAGGTGGCGGAACTGAACATCCTGATGTTACTCATACTTTCACTCCAGTTGGCCAAGAAAGTAAAAAGACTTGGGTTACTATGTTTGGAGCTAATTTCAATAAAGCATTAACTAAAATTAAAGTAGTTGATGAAAATGGAGTAGAATGGTATCCATTACAAAATGAAGGTACTTCTGATAGTATGGACAACTTTATTATGGTAAGTCCTGATGGTACTGGAATTTACGGGAATGGTAATACTCAAATGTTTGAGCTTATTTGTCCAAGAAATATTACAAGTCCATCAAATCCAAATGGAGATGTTACTTTTAAATATTTAGTAGCGGTTGATGGAGTAAACTTCGACCAAGAAATTTTTGTAAAAGCAACTGTTGTAAATGACCAAGTTGGGAAAAAAGAAAATCTTACTCCTGATGAAATTTCTGAAGTAAAAGTTAAACATGAAACAGCTGATGGAAAAGTAGCTTTTCCTGAAACAACTGTTAGAGGTTACAAATGGTCTAAACTTAGATCTTTTAATGTAAGACCTATTGAAAATAATGAAGATTTTGACGCTATAAAATATAAGGTTGTTAGAGCTGACGGAAGTATTGAAGAAAAAGAAATTGGATATATTCATGAAGAAAAAGTTAAAGATATTAAAGAAGTAACTTTTATTTACAAGAGTAAAATAAATCCAGAAGAAGAAATAACACTTACAGATGAAGAAACAAAGATTTCTGTAACAGGAAAAAATCTTGTTGGAAAAGAAATAGTAGTTAATAAAGTAGATATAATTAAGTCAAAAGATGTTGTTGTTTTTGATATTTACTTTATAGATTCAGTTACAAAAGAAAAAGTTCAATTACCAATAGATGAATATACTGTTAAAATTCCAAAAGAAAATGGTCGAGAAGCTATTAAGGTATTCTATTTGAATGATAATAACGAGAATAAAGAAATTGAATTTACACAAGACGAAAGTTTTGTAACATTTGTAGCGACTCACTTCTCTAAATATGGAGTAGAATATAAGGCAAAAAATCCAGAAAATCCAGAAACATATAATTGGGTTCAAAATGATGATGGATCATGGACATACCAATCAGCAGATGGAAAAGTAGCTGTAAAAGATAGCTGGAAATCAATAGATAATGAATGGTATAGATTTGACAAAGATGGAAAAATGCTATCAAATCAATGGTTTGAAGAAAATGGAAAATGGTACTATATTGAAGCAAATGGAACAATGTCTAAAAACGAATGGATAATCGTTAATGGAAAATGGTACTATGCAAATGCAGATGGTAGAATTTCACAAAACGAATGGGTATTGGTAAATGGAAATTGGTACTTTGCAAATGCAAGTGGACGTATTGCTGATAGTGAATGGTTCATGGTAGGTGGAAAGTGGTATTATGCTGAAAAAGGCGGACTAATCGCACAAGGCAAAACTCTTAAAATCAACAATGTAAACTATACATTTGACTCAAATGGTGTATTAGTTAAATAAATAATAGTATTAAAAACTCCGATAATATAATCGGAGTTTTTTAGTGTTTACTATTATAAAATCAATGTTTTATTATTAATCTTTATTATGAATAAGCATTATTCATTAAAAATTCTAATTTTACTTAATAATACATTAGTGTTATAATACAATTATAGTAATACAAGGTAATGTGTTTGGCTAAATGATAATATTTTTTTGGAGGTGATGGTTAAAAATTGCCAAATACTTACTTTTAAAGATTGAATTTATCATAGAAATTCTTGAAAAATATCTAAATGATAATGTACTATAAAGAAGGGAATATGATTATATCAAAGAGATTATGGAAAATTTGAGAGAAGAAATTTTAGAGCTAAGAAGAAATGCATTTATAGAGACAATAATGGGATTAGATAATGAAAGATACATAATTGGATACTTGGGGAAAACTGTTCCAAAAGAGATTTTTTATGGTTTTGACTTAGTACCTCTACCTTTGGATGGGGTAGATAAATACATATTAAATTATTCTAATGAAAAAAATTTATGTAGCATAGTTAATTCAACACTAACTTATGCTTTAACAAAAAAATGTCCTCTAATTTATAATGCAAAATTACTTGTTGTAGATAATTCCTGTCCTTTACTTTTGAAAACAATGAAAGAAAATCTTAAGGATAAGATTTATTTCTATGACGGAAATATAGAAAAATTAAAAAATAGAGTTGTAGAAGTCTACAATAGAGATTTTTTTGAAAATAAATTTTTAAATGCAGTTGAACTATCCAAAATTATTTCTTCAAAACTTCAAAAACTTTCAAAAACAGATATAGATTCCAGATTTTTATACGAAGTTGAATTCTATACTCAATTTATTTTCTCGTTGGAAGATAAAATTACTATGATTGATAGGGTATTGTCGAATTATAAAGATGTAGACAAAAAAAGACAAAAGCTATATGTACCAAGAGCAATTCAAATTTTGGATGATATTGATAAGGAATATAAAAACTATCAGATTATAGAGAATTTTTGTCTAGGCGAAGTTTTTAAAACTTATAAAAAAAGTGGCTATGAGTTTTTAAAAGAGAAATATAATGAAAATAGAGTTGATAAATTAGATATTTTATTTGAGAATTGTCCCTATGATAATAAATAAAAATTTATTTTAGGAGGCAAAAAATGGCTGATTACAGAAAAATGTGGGAAGATTTAAATATGGACGTTGATACTCATGATATCTTATGCGAAGTTTTACCTGTTGCATTTGGAGATGTTTTTTTAAGTCAAGAAAACAGACCAGAGAGTATGGATTATTTCAATATGGTTGTAGCTGAAATTCATGGAATTAGACCTGCAGAATTAATTGAATTCCAAAAACAAGGTGGAAAAGTTGTAGGCTCTTTCTGTATCCACGTTCCTGATGAAGTTGTACTAGGAGCAGGAGCAATTGCCACTGGACTATGTAGTGGATCTCAATTCTGGGTTCCTGGTGGAGAAAAAGTTCTTCCAACATCAACTTGTCCATTAATTAAAGCATCACTTGGAGCAAGATTTGATAGAACTTGTCCTTTCTTTAGAATAGCTGACCTTTTTGTTGGAGAAACAACTTGTGATGGAAAGAAAAAAGCTTGGGAAATTTTGGCGAAAGATGCTCCAATGTATATTATGGATATTCCACAAATGAAAAGAGAAAAAGACTTTGCGAAGTGGAAAGAAGAAATTATTTCCTATATGGCTGAATTAGAAAAATTAACTGGAAATAAGATTACTGAAGAAAGTTTGAAGAATGCTATTGTAACATTGAATAATAAGAGAAGAGCTTTACAAAGATTAAATAGCTTTAGAAAATTAGAAAATGTTCCTATTTCAGGTAGAGATGTTTTACTTATTACACAAATTGCATTTTATGATGATCCAGTAAGATTTACAGCACAAGTAAATAGACTTTGTGATGAACTTGAAGAAAGAGCTAAAAATAATGTAAGTGTTTATCAAAAAGGAGCAAAGAGAATTTTATTAACAGGAACTCCACTTTCAATTCCTAACTGGAAGATTCATCAAATAGTTGAAAATATCGGTGGAATGGTTGTATGTGAAGAAATGTGTACAGGTAATAGATATTCAGAACATCTTGTTGACGAAAGTGGTAATACTATTGATGAAATGGTAGAAAACTTAACTCGTAGATATTTAGGAAGTATAAACTGCGCATGCTTTACTCCAAATACTGAAAGAGTTGATGATATAATGAGATTGGTTAAGGAATACAATATTGACGGAGTTATTGATATTAACTTAAAATTCTGTACACTTTATGACACAGAGGGAACAATTGTAGAAAAAGCTTTGAAAGAAGCAAAAATTCCTGTTCTTGGAATCGAAACTGACTATACAGATTCAGATAGTGAACAATTAAAAACTAGAATTGGTGCATTCATAGAGATGATGAGCTAATGTTATATTATATATTTTTTAAAGACACAAAAAACGGTCAGGAGCTTTATCAATTAATGAAAGAACAAGGTATAAAATGCACAATAGCACCTACACCAAAAACAGAGGATCACTGTTGTGGAATAAGCATTTTATATTATAATTTTGAAGATAGAGAATTGATAGAAAAGTTGATTTTAGAAAATAAAATAGAGATTTTAAAATTCTACGAAAAAGAAAAAGATATTAATCCTGATAGAATGAGATTTTGTTAGAAATAACCCTAGCTATTACTTACGCTAGGGTTTTTCTTATAAAAAATATAAAAAACTTCGGCTATGTCGAAGTTTCAGATTATTATTTTTCGTAAGCTTATTTACTTTTAACGTCTTGCTACAAAACTATGTTATTTCCCTTATACGTCATCTCGACCGTAGTGAATCTAGCCCTAACTTTGCTTGTTTACAAGCAAAAGTAGGTCTGACGCAAAGATTGTTCAAATCTTTGATTTGAGTACAATCGACTGTGGAGATCTCATACTTTTGCTTTAGCAAAAGTAAATGTATCGTAGATACGTTGGGTACCCGGGAACCTTGTTGTTTCACAATAAAAACAAAAATATAAAAAAAGCAAAGACAAAAATTATACTTTGTCTTTGCTCTGAAACTTCGACTATGTCGAAGTTTTTTTTATCTTTGTACATTAAATTTAAAAGTTTCTTCATCCTTATCGAAAGTTAATTCATAAGTTTTTCCCTTTTCAACTTCAAGTGAAAGTTTAGTAGGTCCCCAAGTTTTAGTTACATTCTTATGTACTAAGCCTGGTCTTGTATAACTATAAGCAAGTTCAACATCTACTGTTCCTGGTAATGCATAAATTACTGATTTAGTTCCTTCATATGCTATTTTTGGATAAGCATTTGAACTTAAAATTCTTCCAGCAAGACTATTGTTTGAAAATGCACTAAAGCTAGTAACTAGATAAATTTTAACTGCATCAGGATGGTCAGAAAGCCATTTTTCGTATCCTTGTTTTCTTTTTTTCATCCAAATTACAATTCCGATAACATAAACTATTAAAACCGCAGGAATTATATAAGCCATAACTCCCATATTTTTAATCATTTGTGAAATATTATCCATAATTTCCTCCTATATATTTATTTTGCTTTTAAAGTAATTGATTCTGATTTATTTCCGACGATTCCAAGGTCTTCGATAAGGTTTTTAAATTGTTTATAACCTAATAATGATACATCGTAGCTTTTTGTCTTTCCACTTGAATCAATAACGATTAGATTTAAAATATCATTATTCTTTGACGTAGCTTTAAAATCACATTCTTCAATCCTGTATTCATCAACTTTTTTACCTTTAATAACTGTTAGAGTGTCATCAGTTACTTTTAAATATAATTTTCTATCGCTAAATGTAAAATACAATGATATAATTGCAACTGCTGCAACTATAATTGCATTAACATGTGGCTGAACAAAAAACTTTAGAATAAAAGCTAAAAATATACATGCACAGACTAAAATAAATAATTCTTTGACTACTTGTAAAGATGTTGATTTGTATATTCTTTCGTTCATAAATTTCTCCTTTTAATAAGATTTTAAAATAATCATCATATTTAACTCTATATAACAAATTGTTTCCTTAAAAAACTATTTTAAATTCTTTCTAGTAAATATCATTTTTCCCGCAGGTGTTTGCAATATGCTTGTTACTGTTGTTTCAATAGTTTGTCCAATATAATCTTTTCCGTCTTCAACTACAATCATAGTTCCGTCGGAAAGGTATCCAAGACCTTGTTCAGGCTCTTTACCACGGTTTATAACTTCTACAATAAGTTTTTCACCTTGAATTACAACTGGCTTAACTGCAAGAGCTAATTCATTTACATTAAGTATTGAAATTTGTTGAAGAGAAGCTACTTTATTCAAATTATAATCATTTGTAATTAGCTTTCCATGATAGTCTTCTGTAAGCTTTAAAAGCTTGTGATCAACTTCTTTAATGTTCTTATAATCTTTATCTACAATTTTTATTTCAACATCTTTTTCGTTTTGAAGCAAATCTAAAATATCTAGACCACGTCTTCCTCTTTGTCTTCTATTAGGATCTTCAGAATCGGCTATATATTGCAATTCTTTAACCATAAACATCGGAATAATAATAGGTCCTTCTAAAAATCCAGTTTTAACTATATCGTAAATTCTACCATCTATAATAACTGAAGTATCTAAAATCTTAGGACAAGATTGTCCTTTTTTTACTGATTTTTCTCTTGAAAAAAGTTTGAACTTTAATAATTCCTCTTTTTTATCAACTGCAATTTTAATTCCTGCAAAACCAAGTCCAATATAAATGAAAATTGTAATTGTTGCACTTAATAGGCTTCCTACAACAGGAAGCTCTATATTAGAAATCGGTAGAGAAATTAAAAAAGCTATAACTAAACCAACTAAAAGTCCAACAATTGCACTAACAATATCTGAAGTTGGAGTTTTCTGAGCCTTTTTTCTAACATCTTCAAATGTGTCTGTAAGTTTCTTAATTATGACAGGGAATAAAAAATAAAAAATAATACCAAAAATAATTGCAAAAACTCCATAAATTGAAACTAAAACATCTTTACTTAATTCTAACGACGTAACTTGACCAAAGCCATAGGCAATCAGGATGCCAATAAGGCCACCAAAAACAAAGGTCAAGTACCTTAAAACTTTAAACATACTTTCCTCCTAATGTTCTGTTGAATATTCTATAATTTTGTTAATTTTGTGCTTTGAAAAACCACTTACCATAACAAATTCTGAAATCAAAATTCGTTTAGCAAGGTTTAACATAAACAATTCTTTTAGAGAAAGTTTACCTTTCTCATTTCTTACAGCCAATCCTTTAAAAACATAAGCTATTTCAAAAATATCTGTAGACTTAAGTCTTTGTGTATTTTCTTTGTACCTTTGAACCCAATTGTTCGGCATAGGGCATTTTTCGTAACTAAGATAGTCAAAAACTTTATCAAGTGTATCTAGGTTTACGAGTTCTCTAAATTGAAAATTTCTTATATCTCCTTCTTTGATGAAGATATGCAAATTTTGTTCAAAAGGGAGCTCTATAACATAAAATCGTTCTCTAACATCATCGAAATCTTTGTTTTCTATGCTTTTAATAAAACCTGCTCCATGCATAGGATAAAATATTTTGTCACCAACATCCATAGCAATCTCCTAAAAATTAAACCAACAACTACATAACGACCCTCCAATACTATTATACACCAAATACAAAAAAAATTAAAGGACTATTATGTTTCATACACTAAATAATATTAAGTAAAAGCAGTAAATTTTCTTTAATTAATTTATTTTGCTTTAATATAAGTATGAAATTTTCAGTTAAATTTTTAGATTCTTTAAAGATTTTATTATCGTATTTTGACTTAAAAACCTTAGCTTTAATATTGTTTTCTATAAGACCTTCTTCTAATTCCAATTCTATTTTTATTTCGTCTTTATTACTTATAATGCTGTAATTTTGTTGATGAAAATTTAAAATTAAATTTTTAGGATTAGAAAGTCTAATAACTAGAAAGTTTTTTTGTATATAAAGAGTTTTCATAACTCCAGTAAAATTCTTATTATTAATTGTAAGTATTCTATTTAAAATACTTTCTTTATATTCATAAATATGGCTTAAAACTTGTAAGTCAATATAATTATGATATATTAATTTTGATAGCATTTCATTGTCTTTAAGTTCTTGATACATCTTAAATATCTTTGGCATTTCTTGTTGATTAACATGATCATGCACATCAAAACCAAGTCTTTTTCCTAAATTTATAGCTTTAAGACTAGGCTCGTCTAAAAAGAAATTTAGCTTTTGGAGTTGCCTATAAATATCAGTGTTTTCAAAATTAAATTTAGGAATATTATATTTTTCCATTTTTTTTCTGATGAAAGGGAAGTCAAATCTATCACCATTATATGAGATAATTTTTTTATCATTTAAAAGTTTTGAAAGCTCTAAAATCAGTTCTTTTTCTTCTTTTTCATCTTCTATATAATATTGAGAATAGATTAATTCATTATCTTTTTTTTCGCAGATTCCAAACATATACATAAAATCTTTGCTTCGATTAAGTCCAGTTGTTTCTATATCAAATAAAGTATAATTTTCAAAATTTGAATCAGTTTTTTCAATATTTACAACTTTTTTCATAACAACTCCTTTCTTAAAGTGGTTTTAAATAGAAAAAAAGTAGAGTCGAAAAACTCTACTTTTTAACTACTATCCATAGTACATGGTGCAGGAAAGAGGACTTGAACCCCCACGTCAATGACACTAGATCCTAAGTCTAGCGCGTCTGCCAGTTCCGCCATTCCTGCATATATGGGGTGGATGATGGGATTCGAACCCATGACCTTCAGAGCCACAATCTGACGCCCTAACCAGCTAGGCCACACCCACCAAACTTTGCATTCATTCTAAACGCTTGTATATTATAACAATTTATTAAAAATTTGTCAATAGTTTTTTTAAAATTTTTTAAATTATATACAGTTTTCATCTTTGCATTTATGTGTACTATGAGCTTCTTTACTAGAATCTTGTAAATCTTTTAGTTCTTCTTCTGAAAGTTTTTCCTGACAATTTTTGCAAATTCCTTTAATTTCTAAATGATGACCAGTAACGATAAAATCAGTTTTATGTTCTATATCATGAATTAAATTATGTATTGGGCAATGGTTAATAGGCATTATTTTTTTGCATTTTTCACAGATTAAGCTATGAGTATGACCTTTATTTAATTGATAATAAGTAGTTCCGTCAATTTCTGCTGTTTTTTTAGCGATATTCTTATCGCAAAATTGATTTAATGCTCTATATACACTTGATATACTATATTTATCGCCTTTTGTTGAAATAGCGTTATAAATATCTTCTGCTGTTGTAGGAACTTCTCTTTTTTCTAATTCTTTAAGGATTGCCATTCTATTTTTTGTAATTTTTAAGTCATTATCTTTTAGAATTTTCAAAAAAACTTTTTTCATAAATACTCTCCTTTACTTGATTTTTCGGCAAATAGGGTATATAATACTATAAGTAAATGAGTGCTATTTGCAAATAAGCTCTCATAATATAAAAAAGGAGTAATTATGAAAAAAATCATAACTAAAATCATTTCCTTTGCCCTTATTATAACACTTTTTTCAGCTTGTGGCAAAGATTCTGTAAAAAATGATACAAAAAAAGAAGATAAAAAAATAATATACACATCATTTTATCCACTACAAAGTATTACTAAAGAAATTGTTGGAGATAAAATTGAAGTTAGAAATTTAATTCCAAATGGTCAAGAAGTTCACCATTGGGAGCCAACAGCTCAAGATATGAAAAACTTATCTGAAGGCAGTGTAATTTTAGTAAATGGACTTGGATTAGAAAGTTGGCTAGATAAATTTAAAGCTTCAATTAAAGATTTGAAAATTGTAGAGGTTTCAAAAGATGTTAATTTGTTAAAAGCAGAAGATGAAGACCATGACCATGATGAACATGATAAGCATAATGAACATGGAGAGCATAAAGATGAGGACCATAAACATGATAAGGAAGAAAAAGAACATAATCATGGAGAATATGATCCACATATTTGGTTAAGTCTAAAAAATATGAAGATTATTGCAAAGAATATTTATAGTCAAGTTGTAGAAATGGATAAAGAAAATGAAGCATTTTACAAAGAAAATTTAGAAAAATTACAAGCAAAACTTGATGATTTAGATAAAAAATATTCTGAACAACTAAAAAATGCAAAAATAAAATCTGTTATTACTTCACATGAAGCTTTTGCATATCTATTAAATGACTATGGTTTGAAACAAATTCCAATTGAAAATTTGAGTTCTGATTCTGAACCTAATTTAGAAAAGATTAAAGAAGTTGTAGAATTAGCAAAAAAAGAAGGAATAAAAGTTGTTTTTTATGAAGAACTAAGTGAAAATAAAGTTGAAGAAACTATCGCTAAAGAGATTGGTGGAGAAGTTAAAATGCTTTATACAATAGAAGGTCAAACTGAAGAACAAGCAAAAGAAAATAAAGACTATATTCAACTTATGGAAGAAAATTTAAAAGCCTTAGTTGAAGCTACAAAGTAGGAGAATGTTTTGAATAATATTATTTCGATAAAGGATCTGTCTTTTTCTTATAGTGGAGGAGTTAATGTCTTAGAAGATCTTTCTTTTGATATTCAAGAGAAAGATTTTATAGCAATTATAGGAGCAAATGGTAGTGGAAAATCTACTTTGCTTAAATTAATTTTAAGAGAACTTAATCCTTCAAGTGGAGAAATATTTATATCAGATACGAATATTAAGAATTTTAAGGAATGGAATACAATTGGCTATGTACCTCAGATAAATGCTAGTAATATTCCAAATTTTCCGATTACTGCATTAGAGATAGTAACACTTAATCTATATCAAAAAATGGGCTTTTTTAAGTTTTCAAAAAAAAGCCATATAGAACAGGCAAAAAGAGCTTTAATGCAAGTAAATATGCTAGATTTTGCCAATACGCCTATAAATAAGATGAGTGGTGGGCAGCAACAGAGAATTATGATTGCAAAGTCTTTGATTAATAGCCCAAAAATTTTAATTTTTGATGAGCCTACAACAGGAATTGACAAAGAAAGTAAAAATCAACTTTTTAGAATTTTAACTCACTTAAATAGAGTTCATGGAATTACAATTATACTTGTAACTCATGAGCTTGAAATTATGAAGGATAATTTGACAAGAGTTGTAGAAATAAAAGATAAGAAAGTGGTGGTAAGATAATGTTTCAACTTGAATTTATGAGAAGAGCTTTTTTAGTTGGAATTATGCTTTCCATCGTTATACCTTGCATCGGAGTTGTGATGGTAAATAAGAGAAATTCGATGATAGGAGATGCTTTATCCCATGTTTCTCTTGCGGGTGTTACTATAGGTCTTATATTTAGAGTAAATCCAATTATAACTGCAATTATTTCTTGTGCAATTGCAAGTTTTTCAATAGAGATTATGAGAAGGTATTTTCCGAAAAATTCGGATATATCAACGGCAATAATGATGAGTTTGGGAATTGGGCTTGCAGCAGTTCTTTCAGATTTTGTAAAGGGTGCTGCTAATTTCAATAGCTTTTTATTCGGTAGCATTGTTGCTATAAGTGATTTTGAAGTTATTTTAGTTACATTGGTATTTTTCGTTGTAATAACAGTTTTTACAATGCTTTACAAGGCATTACTTTATGTATCATTTGATGAAGTTGGAGCGAGACTTGCAGGAATAAAAGTACAAAGTGTAAATATAGTTTTTACATTTTTAATTTCCTTATCTATATCAATAGCTTCAAGAACTGTTGGGGTTTTAATGGTTTCATCATTAATGGTCGTTCCAGTAGCATGTGCGTTAAGAGTTTCAAAATCTTATTTTCAAACTGTAATTTACTCTATTCTCTTTGGAATGACATTTACAATTTCAGGTATAACAATTTCATTCTATCAAGGTTTAAAACCTGGTGGAACAATGGTTTTAACGGGAATATTAGTACTTTTTACAATCGTAATATTACAAAATTTAAGAAAGCTTTTAAAAATTTAAAGAAAATCAATTTGATTTTCTTTTTTTGCTTTGGGACTATTCTTTAACAATGATTTATGTTAAAATATAATTGGCTAAAAATTTATTTTATGGAGAGATAATATGATTTTTGTTGAAAATAAAAATTTTGATCCGGCATTAAATCACGCAATTGAACTTTATCTAATGGAAAATTATGATGAAGATATTTTTATGCTTTGGAGAAATAGACCTTGTATATTACTAGGTCGTTATCAAAATATTGATTTGGAAGTAAATTTAGATTTTACAAATGCAAATAATATGGATGTAATCAGAAGATTATCTGGTGGGGGTGCAATATATTGCGATACTGATAATATGCAATATACTTTTATAACTAAAAAGACTGGAGAAGATGTTGATTCGTCATTTAAAAAATTTGCAAAGCCAGTTGTTAATTTCTTAAATTCATTAGGTCTTAATGCTGAATTTACAGGAAGAAACGACATTCAGATAGATGGAGCAAAAGTAAGTGGTAATGCTCAATATCAAAATAAAGAAAAGATTTTACATCATGGAACTTTCTTATTTAAAGCAAATCTATATAATTTAACAAATTCATTGAAATCAAGAGATATAAAGTTCAAGGGTAAAGCAGTACAATCTGTTAGATCTAGAGTTGGCTTTATTGGGGATATGATTGATATGGATGTTGAAACTTTTATGGATAAAGCTATTGATTACATAAAAGATGAGTATAATATTACTAATACTACAATTCTAACTGAAGAAGAAATGAAAAAAATTTACGAGATTAGAGATTCTCTTTTTGCAACAAAAAACTGGAATTACGGAAATGGCTCTTTAAAAAAGAATAGAAAAGCAGAAAAATATTCTTGTGGAGTTGTTGAAATAGGGATTGATGTTGAAAACGAAAAAATAAAAGACATCTCAATTGAGGGTGATTTTTTCAGTGAATTGGGTATAGATAATTTGTGTAGTATATTAAAAGGAGTTCAATGTTCAAAAGAAGCCATTGAAGAGGCTCTTAAGGATATTGATATCGATAGATACATTAAGTCAATGAATAAGGAAGTCTTTATTGATGATATAACTAAATTATTTTAAGAGGTGTAATATGCTAAGAAAAAAAGCAGAAATAATGAGAAAACCTGAATGGTTAAAATTAAAAATTCAGGGAGATAAAAATACAACTGACGTTGAAAGCATGTTAGAGGGATTAAAGTTAAATACTGTTTGTCATGAAGCAAATTGTCCAAATAAAATGGAATGTTATTCAAGAAGAACAGCAACTTTCATGATTTTAGGAAGAAACTGTACTAGAAACTGTACTTTCTGTAATGTAACAAGACATACTCCAGATCCAATTAATTTAGAAGAACCTGAAAATCTTGCAAAAGCAGTACAAATTCTAGGACTTAAACATGCTGTTGTAACTTCTGTTACAAGAGATGATTTACCAGATGAAGGTGCAAATCAATTTGCAGAAGTTGTAAGACAAGTTAGAAAATACAATCCAGATACTACAATAGAACTTTTGATTCCTGATATGTCTGGAAGAAAAGAACTTATGGATATTATTTATGAAACAAAACCTGATGTTTTAAACCACAATGTTGAAACAATTCCAGCGTTTTATCCAAAGGTAAGACCTGCTGCAAACTTCCAAAGAAGCTTAGAAGTTTTAAAATATGCAAAAGAATGTGGACTTAAAACAAAATCAGGACTTATGGTAGGTTTCGGAGAAACTGAAGAACAAGTTGTTGAAGTTTTAAAAGCACTTAGAGAAGTGGATTGTGATATGGTAACAATTGGACAATATTTACAACCTACAAAATTCCATATAGCTGTTAAGGAATATGTACATCCTCAACAATTTGATAGATATAGAGATATAGCTTTTGAAATGGGCTTTTTAAGAGTAAACTCAGGACCATTAGTAAGAAGCTCATATCACGCGGAAGCACTATAATTATAGAACTCATTTTTACTTTTGTAGAAATGAGTTTTTTTACTACTGTATTTATTAATTAATTTGTGGTAAAATAATTGTAGCTTGTTATTATGAGGTGTTTTATGAAAGAGTTTTACATAAATTCATGTATAGACGATAAAAGACTATATTGTGTAGATTTTGCAGAAAATTTAAAAAATCCTAAAATGATTGTGCAAATTTGTCACGGAATGACTGAGCATATAAGAAGATATAAGGACTTTGCACTATTCTTAGAAAAACAAGGAATAAGGGCCTTTGGAATGGATAACAGAGGACATGGAAAAACTTGTGAAGAAGAGGAATTAAGAGGACATATTGCTGATGCAGAGGGTGATATAAAACTTATAGAAGATGTATATACTCTTAACAAATATATAAGATCAGAATTTCCGGATAAAAAAGTTGTAATTTTTGGACATAGTATGGGTTCATTAATAGTTAGAAACTTTTTAAATGAATACTCTGAATGTGTTGACGGTGCAGTTATTTGTGGAACAACAGAACCTTATGGAATTAAACATAGAATTTCTATGCTTTTAGCCAAACTTTTTAGTGCAAAAAATGGAAGTAAAAAGAGTGAATTTGTAAATAGACTTGGATTTAAAGGATATAATTCTAGAATAAAAAATAGAAATTCAGATTTTGACTGGCTTACATCAGATGAAAATGAAGTTGAAAAATACATTTTAGATAAGGATTGTGGTTATCTTTGCACAAATATGTTCTTTCTAGATTTACTAACTTTAATAAAAGAAGCCTCATACAAAAAGAATATTGCAAATATTAGAAAAGATTTACCAATTCTTTTTGTTGCTGGAAAAGAAGATCCGGTTGGTGCTTATGGAAAAGGTGTATTAAAAAGTTATAGGTTATACAAAAATGCCGGAATAAAGAATGTTAAGTTAAAACTCTATGCAAAAATGAGACATGAAGTTTTAAATGAAATAGGCAAAGAAAAAGTATATCTTGATATATATAATTTTTTAGAAAATATAAATGAAAAATTTTAAGTGTTAATTATGAGAAAGTAGGTAAAATACTGCTTTCTCTTTATTTTTTTATATTATATTTCTATAAAAAATCTATTGACAAATGTTTTTGTTACTGATATTATATTAATGTAATAATAGTAACTCGTAAGAGAAAGTGCACATAGGGTTCCGAAGAATTTTTCTTGCAGGTCCAAGCTGTGCAGGTGCATCGCACTACACCTAAGGGAGAAAAGCCCAGAAGGTAGGTTTCGCTTGAATCCTACTTTTTGGGCATTTGTTTTTAGTTGTTTTTATTTTTTAGGGGTTATTTTTGTTTTGCAAAAATATTTTTTAGGAGGATTTATGAGCACATTTTTTGAAAATTTTTTCAAACTTAAAGAACACAAAACAAGTGTCAAAACAGAAGTTCTAGCAGGTATTACTACATTTATGACAATGGCTTACATATTAGTTGTAAACCCAGCAATTTTATCTGAAGCCGGAATGGATAAGGGGGCTGTTTTTACAACAACAGCAATAGCATCTTTTATAGGAACGGTATTAATGGCATTACTTGCAAACTATCCTTTTGCATTAGCTCCAGGTATGGGATTAAATGCTTACTTTGCTTATACAATTGTAATTGGTAAAGGATATAGCTGGCAATTTGCTTTAACAGCTGTTTTATTAGAAGGTATTGTATTTTTAATTTTAACTTTTACAAAAGTAAGAGAAATGATTGTAAATGCTATGCCATATTCACTTAAACAAGCAGTTAGTGCAGGTATTGGTATATTTATAGCTTTTTTAGGTTTATATCAAGCTGGACTTGTAAAACAAGGTAAAGGAATACCTTTAGATTTAGGTGTAATCACAAGTGCAACTTCATTAATTACAATTTTTGGTATTTTATTTACTATTTTCTTACTTGTAAAAAAAGTTCCAGGTGCAATTTTATTTGGTATGATTGCTACAACAATAGTATCAATAATATGTGGAGTTTCTGAACTTCCAAAAGCAGTTATTGGAAAACCATCAAGCATAGCACCAATCTTTATGAAATTTGATTTTAGTAAAGCTTTATCAACAGAAATGTTTGTAGCATTATTTGCATTTTTATTTGTTGACTTATTCGACACAGTTGGAACTCTTGTAGGAGTTGCTTCAAAAGCTGATATGTTAGATGAAAAAGGAAATTTACCAAAAGCTAGACAAGCTCTTTTTGCTGATGCAGCAGGAACAACAGTAGGAGCAATGCTTGGAACATCAACAGTAACTACATTCGTTGAAAGTGCAGCGGGAGTTGCTGAAGGTGGTAGAACAGGACTTACAGCAATTGTTACAGCTTTTCTATTCTTACTAGCTTTAATTTTCCAACCAATATTTTCTATAATTCCAACATATGCAACATCTTCTGCATTAATCGTAGTAGGATTATTTATGATTACAGGAGTTAAGAAAATAGACTTTGACGACTATACAGAAGCATTACCAGCATTCTTAACTATTATTATGATGCCTTTATCATACTCAATAGCAAACGGAATCGTATTTGGTATTGTTTCATACGCAGTATTAAAATTAGTTTCAGGTAGAAGAAAAGAAGCTTCTCCAGTTGTTTACATCTTAGCTTTACTATTTATCTTAAAATTTGTAGCAGAAGCATTTATGTAATTTAATGATATTAAATTAAAATGAGCCTATAAGGCTCATTTTTTAGTTGATTAATTAAGATAAATATAGTATAATCTAATTTATGTTTAATAGAGAATAAAATATATTATGAGGTGAAGGAATGATTAATGTAATAGATTTAAGTTTGAGTTTTCAAGGACAAAAACTTTTTGATGATGTAAATTTATCTTTTACTCCAGGAAACTGCTATGGAGTAATTGGTGCTAATGGCGCAGGAAAGTCAACTTTTCTTAAAATTTTAGAGGGAAGACTTGAACCGGATACAGGAAGTGTTTCTATTAAGCCAAATACTCGTATGAGCTTTTTAGAACAAGATCACTTTAAGTTTGAAGATGAAAAAGTAATAGATGTTGTAATTATGGGAAATGAACGTCTAATGGAAATCATGAGACAAAAAGAAGAAATTTATGCAAAAGAAGATTTTTCAGATGAAGATGGAATTTTGGCTTCAGAGCTTGAAGCTGAATTTGCTGATATGGACGGTTGGAGTGCAGAGGCAAATGCTTCTTCTCTTTTACAAGGTCTTGGTATCGGAACTGAATTACATGAGAAAAAGATGAGTGAACTTTCAGGTAAAGAAAAAGTTAAGGTTTTACTTGCAAAGGCACTTTTTGGAAATCCTGAAATTTTAATTCTTGACGAACCTACAAACGACTTAGATATTAAGAGCATACTATGGCTTGAAAATTTCCTTATGGACTATGAGGGAACAGTTATCGTAGTTAGCCACGATAGATATTTCTTAAATAATATTTGTACTCATATGGTTGATATTGACTTTAAAAAGATTAAGATTTTTGTTGGAAACTATGATTTCTGGTATGAATCAAGCCAACTTGCAGCACAAATGTTAAAAGACCAAAACAAGAAAAAAGAAGATAAAATTAAGGAATTACAAAACTTTATCGCAAGATTCTCCGCTAATAAGAGTAAGTCAAAACAAGCTACAAGCCGTAAGAAATTGCTTGATAAAATTCAAGTTGAAGATATTCAACCTTCAACTAGACGTTATCCATTTGTAGGTTTTGAAATGGAAAGAGAAGTTGGAAATCAAATTTTAGAAGTTAATGAAATTTCAAAGACAATTGAAGGAAGACTTGTTTTAGATAAGGTTTCATTTATGGTTAATAGAAATGATAAAATTGGTTTTATCGGAGATGAATTAGCTATTACAACTCTTTTCAAAATTTTAGCTGGAGAGCTTGAACCAGATAGTGGTGATTTTAAATGGGGAGTTACTACTTCAAGATCTTATTTTCCAAAGGATAATACTGAATTCTTTAAAGATACACCATACAATTTGATTGACTGGTTAAGACAATTCTCAACAGAACAATCTGAAATATACATTAGAGGATTTTTAGGAAGAATGTTATTCTCAGGAGATGAAGCTTTAAAACCTGCTCAAAAACTTTCAGGGGGAGAAAAGGTTAGAATGATGTTATCATATATGATGCTTAAAAATTCTAATGTTTTAATTCTAGATCAACCAACAAATCACTTGGATCTTGAAAGTATTATCAGTTTGAATAATGGACTTAAAGCATTTAAAGGAAATATTTTATTTGCCAGTCATGACACCGAATTTATGAATACAATAGCAAATAGAATTATCCATATTGAAGACAATATATTTGAAGATAGACTTATGACTTATCAAGAATATATTGATAGATTTGTTGAAGGTCAATAATATTTAAAAACAAACAAATCCGAGTTATACTCGGATTTTTTTAAAAATTTCATTAAGGAGGTAAAAATGGCAACTAATAGTAATTTAAAAGAAAATGAACAAGTAAATGAAGAAAAAGTAATTGCTAATAAAGATGTTGAGCTTGATTCTAAAAATAAGAAATACTCCATGGTTAAAGTAGTTGTGCTACTTGGTATTTGGTCGTTGTTTTGCCTTTTTTTGCTTGTTTTCAGTGTAGTGGCTGGATTGCCTTATAGTGACGAAGAACTCATAGAAAAAGCACCAATTTTGAATACAATCACTACAATTATTTATTATACAATTCCAATAATATGGATTTTTGTACCGCTTTTAATTTTCGTTTATAAAGATGTAAAAAAATCTAAAAAATAATATTAGTATAAATGAAAAAATCCGAGAATTCTCGGGTTTTTTATTGTAAAATAACAAGGTTTCTGGACACCCACCTGATACAAAGCATCGTGGAAGTGAGGAAATCATTTTAAATATTTTAAAATTATAGTATAATATTGTATAGATTAAAGAATTAAGGAGTTTTATTATGTCTGATTTTTTTAGGTATTTTTGGATAGGATATGAAAGCATGTGGCAATATAGTATTACGAGAAATGCTATGATATTTCTTGCTGTTACTCTTTTAGTTATAATATTTCGTAGATTTTCAATAGCTTTAAGAAGCGGTGGAAGCATTTTAAGACCTTTTCATATTTCAAATGGAAATTTTTATATACATAATGCATTCTATTTTTTAAATAGAGTAATACCTTTAAAAAAGATAAGATCAATCGAAGTTGACAGAATTAGGTCTGTAAGACTAAATGGAAGCAGATATATGCTAACTCTTGAACTTAAAAATGGAAAGAGGAGTGCCTTTTTTTTCGGTAGAGATAAAGCAAGTGATGAATTGGTAAGAAACTTAAAACAAGATACTAAAAGGTATAATATTAAAATTCATACTATTAATTTTGATTAGAAAAGATAGGAGAAATTATGAAAAAGATAAAATTTCATAGTATCTATTATAGATTTATATTATTTATACTTACTTTTGCCATTCTCGTTATAAATATGATTATAGCTGATAAAAATGCAATAATACAATTCAATAATTTTAATATAAAATTATTGAAATTAAATTATATTTTCATCGGAATTTTTATTGCTGTTACAATAATTTTCTCTTTTGTTGGTTGGAAATTTTATGTTTGTAAAGAAGGAATATACCTAAGAAAACTAGATTTACTCGTTCCTTGGGAAGATGTTGATGCTGTAAGCCATGTTTGGATTAATGAATGGAGTATAAGACCTCATGGGAGACAATATTTGTATAATAGAAAATCTTTAGTAATTTACAGAAAAGACTATAAGCCTATTTGCATTTATAATATTTCTATATTAGCTTTATATACGATAAAAATTTTAAAACCTAGCATTAAAACCAATATTATTGTTGCTACATTGGCTACTATTTTTAATATGGCAGTTAATTTTGGAATACTTTACAGTGTTTACTCAAGGAAATTAGAATTTATAAAAATAGAGATATTTCTTAGCTATATTGTTGTATATATTATAAAGATGACATTAGTACCATTAGTAATGGTCAAATATGAAAATATAAAACACGGGAAATACTTATTTCACGATAATGCATATAACAAAAATTCCTCAAAAGTAATTCAATTGTAAGTAATAAGGAGAGTTATGAAAAAGATAAAATTTCATAGTATTTATTATAGATTTATTTTGTTTATTTTTGCTATTTTTTTAACTAGTATAAACTCAATAGATAGAGTTAATAAAGTTACATTTGATTTTAAATGGTTAAAGGTAGAATATTTAAATATTTGTTTTTTCGTTATTTCAATTATTCTTATATGGTATTTTGAATTTTTTACTTGGAAATTATATATTTGTAAGGAAGGAATATATCTTAAAAAAATAGATTTATTTGTTCCATTTGAAGAAATAAATTCTGTGAGTCACGTTTGGTTTAGTTCATTAGGAAGTGTTAAAGACCGTTCAAGTTATAGTAGAAAATCATTGGTGATTTACAGAAAAAATGACAAGCCCATTGTCGTTTACAATATTTCTTTATTAGCATTATATTTTATAAAAAAATACAATTCAAAAGTTAAAATAAATATTATGTCTGCAACATTAGCAACACTATTTAATGTATTAGTTAATACATGGTTTCTTTATAGAACATTTACAGATTTTAATGGTATGATTAATTATACAGAATTATTTATCTATATCATTATATTTATAATAAAGTCATTAATACCATTTATAATGATTAGAATTCAAAATAAAATACATGGAGATTACCTAGAACATGATGTACCATGGTATGGTTGGGGAAATGACAAGGTTATTAAATTGTAGTTAAGAAACACACCCTTCCACGATGTTTCGCATCGTGTGGGTACCCGGGAACCTTGTTGTTTCACAATAAAAACAAAAATATAAAAAAGCAAAGACAAAAATTATACTTTATCTTTGCTCTAAATGTATCGAAGATACATATAGAAATTATTTTTTTTATTTCTTTCAGAAA
The DNA here is from genome assembly GCF_046569675.1 of Parvimonas pharyngis. Classification (NCBI taxonomy): domain Bacteria; kingdom Bacillati; phylum Bacillota; class Tissierellia; order Tissierellales; family Peptoniphilaceae; genus Parvimonas; species Parvimonas pharyngis. The sequence continues at coordinate 158,382 of NZ_JBKICJ010000002.1, read as the reverse complement.
TACTATTGCTTACCAGCAATAGTTGAGATTTCCAGAGTAATTGTATCTAAAGATACAATTATCCCGTCAGACCTACTTTTGTTTACAAGTAAACAAAGTTAGGGCTAGATTCATTTCGCTAACGCTTCAGTCGAAATGACGTGTTAGGAGTATTTCTTTACAAATAACTTTGACGTGCATTATTTTGTTTTATATATTTTTTATCACCTTTTTTAAAATTATTTTCGAAGTTTATTTGCTTTTAACGTATATCACTTAAATAAAGGTACTTCCTTTATACGTCATCTCGACTGTAACGAAGCAAAGCTGAGTGTAATGGAGAGATCTCATACTTATTCTTGTTTACAAGAATAAGTAAATGTATCGTAGATACATCCAGACTAATGACAAAGGTGTCGATGAGCAATTATTGGCACTTTTTTTGTGGAGAAAAAGAGAATAAGTTGTATAAGAATTAGACTATTCCACGATGCTTCGCATCGCGTGGGTTTCCGGTAACCTTGTTGTTTCACAATATAAAAAAGTAGCTTATAAATATAAGCTACTTTTAGTTTTTTATTTTCTTAAAATTTAATTACAGAATATGAGTATAGAGGATATTCTATTTGATTTTCTTCGTTAAAATATGCTCCAGCACCATAAACCCAGTTTGGATTTTTAAGTAATGTTCTTCCTTGGTAAATCATATCACAGGCATCACTTTGAAGTAAATATTCACATAATCCATAGTCTTCTAAAAGTCCAACTGCAGATACTACTAGCCCAGCTTTTTTAATTTCTCTACTTAATTCAGCTTGATATCCTGGATAAACTAACGGACTTTTTGGAACAACTCCACCACTTGAAATACTGTTGAAAACAACTCCATCTTCTTTAGCAAATTTTAGAATATTAATTATATCTTCTAAAGAGCTTCCGTTTTCATCATATTCGTTTGCAGAAACTCTAATATGAACATCAATATCTATATTTTTAATTTCTTTTAAGATATCTCCAAGAAATTTATATCTTTTTTCTAAACTACCACCATATTCATCAGTTCTTTGATTTGATAGGGGAGATAGGAATTGATTGATTAAATATCCATGTGCTCCGTGGATTTCTACAAAATCAAAACCAGCTTCTTTTGCAAGTTTTACAGAATTTACATAATCTTTTTGTAAAGATATAATTTCATCTTTACTTAATTCTCTTGGAGCTTTTTCATCTGCAAAGGGAATTGCGCTTGGAGCAATGATATCATCATAAGATGAATCAGCTTTTCTTCCAGCATGGCTTAATTGAATACCAATCTTACAGTTATAGTTATGAACTCTATCTACAAGTTCTTTAAATGCTTTCATTTGTATTTCGTTATATAGACCTAAATCGGTTTTTCTTATTCCACCTTTGGAATTAACCATTGTAGCCTCAATAATAATCCCAGAAACACCACCTAAGGCTCTTGCTACATAGTGATCAAAATGCTCTTTAGTTAAAACTCCATCAACTGTTTTTGAATGGAACATGCACATTGGAGCCATAACCACTCTATTTTTAAATGTATGTCTACCTATTTGAATAGGACTTAAAAGTTTACTCATAAAAACCTCCTAATTTTTTTTGCTATTATCTTATACCCTTAATATGATTTATTTAATTAAAGATAAAAAAATATTTTAAGCAATAAAAAAAGCTGTTACTTTCATAACAGCTTTTTAAAATCTATACTATTTTGTATATTTTAAGATTAATTCTTTAGCAGCTAATGTTTCATCAGGACGTTTAATTTCTGTGTCGTGTGGTGCTGAATGAACAATTTCAGGATTTTTTTCAGCTTCTTTTGCAATCCTAATCATAGCTTCTGCAAATCCGTCAAGAGTTTCTTTTGATTCACTTTCAGTTGGTTCAATCATTAACGCTTCATCAACGATTAATGGGAAGTATACAGTAGGTGGGTGATATCCCATATCCATCAATCTCTTAGCAACGTCAAGAGTTACTAATCCATTAGGATTCTTTAATCCTGCAAGTACAAATTCATGTTTGAATTTAACATTTTCAGGAAGATTGTAGTAATCTTTTAATTTACTTGCTAAGTAATTAGAGTTTAATACTGCATAATCACTTGATTTCTTAAGTCCGTCAGCTCCTAAAGCTAAAATGTAAGCATAAGCTCTTACTAATACACCAAAGTGTCCGTAGAAGTCTTTCATCTTACCGATTGTCTTAGGAACGTCATAAGAGAAGTTATATTTTTCTCCATTCTTAACTACGATAGGAACTGGTAAGAATTCTTTTAAGAAATCTTTACAACCAACATATCCTGCACCAGGACCTCCACCACCGTGAGGAGTAGAGAATGTTTTATGAAGATTGTAGTGGATTGCGTCAAATCCCATATCTCCAGGTCTAACATGTCCTAAAATTGCATTTGCATTAGCTCCATCATAATATACTAAACCGCCAGCTTCGTGAACGATTTTTGTAATTTCTTGAATTTCTTTTTCAAATAAACCTAAAGTGTTAGGGTTTGTAAGCATAAGACCTGCAGTATCATCACCAACAGCTGCTTTTAATGCTTCAATATCAACTAAACCATTTGCATTAGATTTAATTTCAATAATTTTGTAACCTGCCATTGTTGCAGTTGCAGGGTTAGTTCCGTGAGCTGAGTCAGGAACGATAATTTTATCTCTTTTTAAATCATTGTTATTTTCATGATATGCTTTAAATAGCATAATTCCTGTGATTTCACCATGAGCTCCAGCTGCAGGTTGTAATGTACAAGCATCCATACCTGAAGTTTCATTTAAAGCTTCACCAAGTTCATAAATTAATTGTAAAGCACCTTGAGCTCCACATTCAGGAACATTTGGATGAAGTGATGCAAACCCTGGAAGAGCACACATAGCTTCATTAATCTTTGGATTGTATTTCATTGTACAAGATCCTAATGGATAGAATCCAGTATCAACACCAAAGTTTTTATTTGAAAGATTTACAAAGTGTCTAGCAACTTCTGGTTCAGAAACTTCTGGTAAATCAATTTCGCCTTCGTTTAAAAGATTAGCAGGAATTAGCTCTTTAATACATACATTATCAACATCTAATTCTGGTAATTTATGACCAATCTTACCAGGTTTTGATAATTCAAATATTATTTTATCGTATTTCATATTATGCTTCCTCCAATACCTTACATAGTTTATCAATTTCTTCCTTAGTACGTTTTTCAGTAACTGCAAACATAATAACATTTTCTAATTCAGGATAGTACTTTCCAAGATCGAAACCACCAATAATTCCGTTTTCAAATAATTTCTTATTTAATTCACAAACTGGTTTTTTAGCCTTTAATGCAAATTCTTTGTAGAATGGAGCATCAAATACTTTTTCGAACTTACCTGTTGCTAAAAGTTTATTGTATAAATAATGAGATTTCTTTATACATTGTTTTGAAAGTTCTTTAAGTCCTTCTTTACCAAGAAGTTCCATATAGATTGTTGCAGTCAAAACGTTAATACCTTGGTTAGAACAGATATTTGAAGTAGCTTTATCTCTCTTAATATGTTGTTCTCTGGCTGATAATGTAAGAACCCAACATCTCTTTCCATCTCTATCAAGAGTTTGTCCAACGATTCTTCCTGGAATCTTTCTTAAGAATTCTTTGTTTACAGCCATAAATCCTAAGTATGGTCCACCAAATGAAACAGAAATACCTAGAGGTTGAGCTTCACCAACAACTACATCAACATTACATTCAGATGGTTTCTTTAAAGCTCCTAAAGATGATGGATCAACAGAAACTACTGAGTAACATTTTTTAATGCTATGAGCTATTTCAGAAATCTTAGTTACATCTTCGATATTACCAAAGAAGTTAGGATTTTGAACTAATACAGCACCAACTTCGTCATTTAATTTAGCTTGTAAATCTTCAACACAAGTTACACCATTGCAAGTTTTAACAACTTCCATTTCTAAATTTTGTGCATGAAGATAAGTTTTTAAAACTTCTCTTGACCATGGAGCGATAGCTTCAGAAACTAAAACTTTTTTCTTTTTAGCGTTATGAACAGTCATAATTGCTGCTTCTGCTAAACCAGTTCCTTGATCATAAAGTGAAGCATTCGCATAATCCATTCCAGTTAAGTTTGAAATCATTGTTTGGAATTCAAATATATATTGTAAAGTACCTTGACTGATTTCTGGTTGGTATGGAGTGTAAGAAGTTAAAAATTCACTTCTACTAAGAATTGTTGGGATAACAGCAGGAATATAATGATCATAAGCGCCAGCCCCTAAGAAAGTAGGGTATTCGCTTGATGAAGCATTCTTGCTTGCTAATTTAGTTAGATAGTTATATACTTCCAACTCACTTTTTGCTTTTGGTATATTTAATTCTCTTTTTAATTTTACTTCTTCAGGAATATCTGAGAATAAATCTTCAATAGAATTAATACCAAGGCTATCTAACATATCTTTAACATCTTGTTCTGTTAGAGAAATATAAGGATACATATAGAATTTACCTCCTAGTAATTTAATTATTTTTTAAGAAATTTCTTGCTTATTAATACAGCAGGAACTCTTTTGTTTCTAAGTTCAACTTCAACTTCGTTATCAACTTCAGCTTGATCAGCATCAACTATAACATTAGCAATAGTTTTGTTAAGAGTTGGAGACAAGTAACCAGTAGTTACAAATCCGATTTCTTTATCGCCTTTGAATACTTTTGTGCCATGTCTAGCAATTCCTTTGCCCTTTAATTCAAGTCCGATTAATTTTCTTGGAAGTCCAGCTTCTTTAATTTTTGCTAAAACTTCTTTACCAATGAAATCAGCTTCTTGTTTTAATTTTACGAAATATCCAAGACCAGCTTCAAGAGGTGTAATAACGTCATCCATTTCGTTTCCGTATAGTGGAAGACCTGCTTCGAATCTTAATGTATCTCTACATCCTAAACCACAAGGCTTAACTCCGTCTTCTTTACCAACCTTTAAGATTTCATCCCATAGTTTACACATGTCTTCGCCGTTTCCGTAAATTTCGAATCCATCTTCACCAGTGTAACCAGTACGTGAAACTAAGAATTTTCCGCAATCTCCAAGTTCAACATTTTCTTTGAAAGTGAAGAATTTTATTTCATTTGCTAAATCAACATTTTTAGCTAATTTTTGTAATACTTTTTCAGCTTTTGGGCCTTGTAATGCAATTTGTGCAGTTTCTGATGAAATGTTTTTGATTTCAACATCATAGTTTCCTTTTTGTTTTAAGAACCAATCAAAGTCTTTATCAGTATTAGCAGCGTTAACTACTATATACATATCGTCTTGACCTTTTCTGTAAACTAATAAATCATCAACAACTCCACCGTTTTCATTACATAATAAAGAGTATATAACTTGTCCGTCACCAATTGTTGTTAAATCATTTGTGATTAAATGATTTACATAGTCAAAAGCATCTTTGCCTTTAACAGTAATTTCTCCCATATGTGAAACGTCAAATAAACCAGCGTTATTTCTTACAGCATAGTGTTCAGGAGCAAGTCCTTCGTATTTAACAGGTAATAACCAACCAGCGTAATCAACGATTTCTCCTCCATATGAAACGTGTTTTTCGTATAATGGTGTTTTTTGTGCAGCCATATCTAATTCCTCCTTAAATTAAATAGAAATTAATTACCTTTCAATAAGATAACCCATTTTCCTTAATGTTATTATAGTATAAAAAAATAAAAAATACAATAGTGTTTTTACAAAATCGCAAAAAGTCATTTATTAAGCTAAAACTATTATTAATAAAATTAACAAAAAAGAGCTATAAAAAAATAAAAACGTTTTTATTTTAACTTATAGATGAGTAATATATAGAAAATATACCCTAAAAAATTTGAAAATATATAAAAATTAAAAAACTTTTTTAATTTATTTTTTATATATTTTAATTAGATATAGTAAAATGATAATGTAAACTATAAGAATTGTACGAGATATAAAATTTACTAATTTTTTAAAAAGTTTTTAAAAAAATTACAAAAAATATTAAATTTTTTATAAAAATTTTTTAATTATACGAAAAATGTGTTACAAAAGTGAAAATATTCAAAAAATAGTGACTATTTGTCAACCAGATTATGAGTTATATTTTTAATGGAATAAATCAAATTATTAATAAAATTGATTATCTAAAAAGATACGAAAAAAATAAAAACGTTGGTCAAATTGGAAAAAATTTTTTTATATAAGAATTTTTAGGGTATAAAATCAATATCGGAAAAAATGTGATATAATTAGATATATAGATTAATAGGAGGTTATTATGAAAAAAATAGGATTTCTTGTTAACCCTATTGCCGGAATGGGTGGTAGAGTAGGACTTAAAGGTACTGATGGAGAGGGCATATTAGAAAAGGCAATCTCACTTGGTGCAGTTCAAGAGGCTCCAGAAAAGGCCAAAAAAGCTTTAAGCAAAGTTGTTGAGTTAAAAGACAAGTTTACAATTTATACTGCAAGTGGACTTATGGGTGAAATAGAATGTAAAGAACTTGGATTGAATTATGAAGTTGTTTATAATGCAAAAGAAAATTCTTCTGTTTCAGACTCAAGAGAACTTTTAAAATATTTTTTAGAAAATGAAATTGAATTGATTTTCTTTGTTGGTGGAGATGGAACTGCTAGAGATGTTTATTCTGTTGTAGAAGATAAGATTCCAGTAATAGGAGTACCTGCTGGAGTAAAAATACACTCACCAGTTTATGGTAATACTCCTGAACAAGCAGGAAGTTTGCTTTATGAAGTAATTAATGGGGTTGAGCTTCCTGTAATTGAAAAAGATGTTGTTGATATTGATGAGGAAGCTTTTAGAGATGATAGAGTAGAAGTTAGACTTTATGGATATTTAAAAGTACCTTTTGATCAAAGATATTTACAAAATAAGAAATCTCAAACTCCTCAATCAGATAATGATGCTCAAGTTTCAATAGCTTGTGATGTTATTGATGAAATGAAGGAAGATGTTTTTTATATAATTGGTTCAGGAACAACTCCTATGTATATTATGAAAGAATTGGGATTACCATATACTGTATTAGGTGTTGATATAATCAAAAATAAACAACTTGTAAAAAAAGATTGTAGTGAAAGAGATATTCTTGAAGTAATTGGTGATGAAAGAGCAATACTTGTTGTAACTCCAATGGGTGGACAAGGTTATGTATTTGGTCGTGGAAATCAACAATTAAGTGCAAATGTATTGAGAAAAATCGATAAAAAAGATATTATAATAATAGCTACAAACGGTAAATTACAAAGTATAACTTCAGGACATCTAGTAGCTTATACAATGGATGAGGAAGTTGACAAAAAATTAAAAGGTTATTATAGAGTTAAAATAGGATACGAAAGAGAAAAAATGATTTTAGTTGATAATGAATAAGACGATAGTTATATCGTCTTTTTTATTATAAAAGTGTGGATAAAAAGGTAAGCATATTTATTTAGAAAATAAAAAATAAGATGTTAAAATTATAGTAATATTATTAATTTTTATTCTAAAATATGTATAAATATCAAGTTAAAGATATAAATTTTTTTACACATTACTGTTTTATACTATTTTTTTAGGTTAGAGTGTGCTATAATAATATTGTCAAAGGTTCCTGTTTAATTATACCTACACTTATTATAAGGGATTACGGAGTTCTTACTTTGATGGCAGCCTTTTATTAGGAAACCGTGAGATTTAAGACAGTTTGCCCACCTTCAACTAGGAAGGTTTATAAAATGACAGGAACCAGATGACTTTTATAAAATAATAATTAGGAGGTTTTTTATGAGCTTAGCAAAGTATATCGAACAAAGACGTATCGAAAAAGAAAGAGAAGTTAGAAGAAAAATTAGAAGAGAAAAAGCAGCTACTGCTGCAAAATTAGTTGCTGGAGCCGCTGTTGGCGCTGGAGTAGGAATCTTATTTGCTCCTAAATCAGGAAAAGAAACTAGAGAAGATATCGTTAAAGTAACAAAAGACGGTGTTGAATATGTAAGTGAAAATGTAAATAACGCAGTTAAAGCTGTTTCTGAAAAAGCTAAAGAAGTTAAAGAAGTTGTAGAAGAAAAATATGAAAACTTCACTAATAGACATATGACTGAAATTTCTCCTGAAGATGAAGAAATTGAAGTAACAGACTTAGCGGAAGAAGTAGAAGAATAGTGAGGAAAAAATGGTAACAATAGATTTAGATTTAACTTTAAGAGTTATTCTTTATTTAGTAGCAATAGTATTCCTATTATCTTGTATTTGTTTATTCACAAAGTTAATAAAAGCAGTTGCTAGATTAAATAGGGTTTTAGAAAAAAGCGAAGAAAGTATAGTTACATCAGTTGAAAAAATACCTAGCTTACTTGAAAACGCCGATAAAGCTATTGCAAATGCAAATGAAATTCTTGGAAAAACAGATAAAATCCTTAACGATACTCAAGATGATATAACAGACAGCATTGAAAATGTTAGTATGACACTTGAAAATGTTAGAGAAATCACTGATGATATCACTACTTCCACTAGATTTGTTGCAGAACAAGTAGTGGATACAACACTGGATATAAGAGAAAATGTTGATGTTGTATTTGATAAAATTGATACAATTAAAAATATTATAGATGCTATTAGGTCTTATTTTAAGAAAAAATAAATTATAATATAATTTTTCTAATTTTGTTTTTCTATAAAAATACTGGGAGGTTATTATGGGAGTTATATCAAAAGCGGAATTATTAGAATCATTGTACAAAATAGGAGAAGGAAAAGCTAATTATAAATTACACAAAATGATGATTGTTGCATTTTTAGCTGGTTTATTTATAGCGCTTAGCGGACTTTCTTATATAATTGTTAATACAGGAATGGCTAGTTTAAATCCAACATATGGAAAATTCATATCAGGAATTTGTTTCTCATTTGGACTTTTTGCCGTAGTTGTTGCAGGAGCAGACTTATTCACAGGTAATATCTTGATTCTTGCTCCAGCATTAGCAAAGAGAATTACATTCCCAAAAATGTTTAGAAATTGGATAGTAGTTTATCTATTCAACTTTGTAGGATCAGTTTTTGTAGCTCTATTAGTTTATTTTGCAAGCGTTCTTTCACCAGAAATGCTTGCGTACTTACATAAAATTACAGTTTCAAAAACTACAGAAAGTTTTTTAGTTCTACTATGTAAAGGAATAGGATGTAATATTTTCGTTTGTTTAGGAGTTTGGATGTCTTATGCTTGTAAAGATGGAGTTTCAAAATTCTGTGCTTGTGCAATATCCATTATATTATTCTTAATTTGTGGATTTGAACACAGTGTTGCAAATATGTTCTATCTTTCATTATCTACAATACTATCTGATATAAATGTAGGAGCAGTTTTATACGACTTAGTTCCTGTTACAATAGGAAATATAATTGGGGGAAGTTTAATAGCTGTTTGTTATTATTTTGCCTATAGAGATTAGGGAGTTTAAATTATGTTAGAATTTCCAAAAAAAATCAATGTGAAATTGACTTTATATAATGAAGACTATTCATTTGGAAATGGATTATATAGATTACTCTTATTGATTGACGAATACAAGTCAGTCAATAGAGCTTGTAAAGAAATGCGTATGGCATATTCTAAAGCATATAAAATGATAATTCGTTCTGAAAAAGATTTGAATTGCAAATTACTTGTAGGAAAAATTGGAGGGAAAGGCGGTGGAGGTTCCGAGCTTACACCAGAAGCTAGAGAATTATTAACTATATATGAAAGAGTAAATTTAAAGACAAAAGAATTTGCTGAAAATGAAATTGAAAATTATAGGAAATCAATAAAAAAAGTGGAGAAATAAAATTCTTCGCTTTTTTTATTGTGAAACAACAAGGTTACTGGGTACCCACCCTATGCTAAGCATCGTGGAAGGGTGGGGTCTTGCTTTTTATATTTCAACATTTTTTCTACTTAATATTGTTAAATAATAATTATATGTTTAGAAAGTAATTAAAAATGGGTATCAATACAATATAAAATAAAAAAGGAGGTCTTTTATTATGGATCATGTAAAAGGATTAGAAAATGTAGTTGAAAATTCAAAGAATTTAGCTGGAGCTCTACCAGAAGAAATGAAAGCATTTAGAGCTTTTTCTGGAGAAGTTTATAAAGATGGAGTATTAACTGTTAAAGAAAAAGAACTTGTTACACTTGGAATCGCAATTTCAGTTCGTTGTGAAGGTTGTATTGAAGCACATGTTAGAAATCTTGTTAATCTAAAAGCAACAAGAGAAGAAATTGCAGAAGTTATTTCTGTTGCAGTTGCAATGGGTGGTGGACCTTCATCAGTTTATGGAGGAAAGGCATTAGAAGCATTTGATCAACTATCTAAATAGTTTTATACAAAAGTGGTGATAACACCACTTTTTTTATTGTGAAACAACAAGGTTCCCGGGACCCACCCGATGCGAAGCATCGTGGAAGGGTGGGGTTCTTATTGAAAAAATATTTTATTTGTGATAAAATAATACGGTAATTTTTACAGAGAATAAAATTTAAAAGATTAGTGTTTTGCTTGGCACCCACTTTAAAAATCAAGTGCAGGGGCACTTTGCCCTTTTTTTGTTGATCAAAGCACTCCAAAAGGAGGAAATATGAACGTAAAAAAAATTACAAGACAGGGAATGGTAGCAGCAATTTATGTTGTTTTAACTCTTCTATCAGAAACATTTGGATTAGGATATGGAAGTTTACAATTTAGACTTTCAGAAACTTTAGCAATTTTGCCATTTTTCAATCCAGAATATACAATTGGGGTAACATTAGGTTGTTTTTTAGCAAATATTGCCAGTACAGTTGGAATTATTGATATGGTAGTTGGAACTCTAGCAACATTTGTAGTAGCGTTGATTATGACTAAAATCAAAAACTTCTACATAGCTTGTTTAGTACCAGTTGTAGTAGGTATGGTTCCAATAGCATTAGAAATTTATTTATTAATGCCAAATCCTGTTGGTTTTTGGGCTATATTAGGAGAACTAATGCTTTCAGAAGCTCTAGTAATCTATGCAGTTGGAGTTCCTGTTTTCTATGTTTTATGTAAAAACAAATCATTTACTAAAGCTCTAGAATTTAAAAAAGACATAAGATAAATGTGTATACATTTTTTATTTTAGTTAAGACTTGTAAATTCAATTGTTAAAATAAAAACTCTTTTCAAATTTGTCAAAATGTGATAAACTTTGAATAGAGTTTTTTTAATTTTTAATAAAGGAGATAGAATATGTGGTTTTTTGATATAATCAAAGTCATTATTTTAGGAATTGTTGAAGGGATTACTGAATGGTTACCAGTAAGTAGTACTGGTCATATGATTTTGGTTGATGAATTTTTAAAATTAAATCAATCAGCTGAATTTAAGGAAATGTTCTTAGTTGTTATACAACTTGGGGCTATTTTAGCAGTTGTCATTATGTATTTTAATAAGTTAAATCCTTTTTCTAAAAAGAAAACTAAGGAGCAACAAAAAGATACAATTAATATGTGGTTAAAGGTAATTGTCGGAGTAATTCCTGCAGGTGTTTTGGGAGTTCTTTTTGATAAGACTTTAGAAAAATATTTTTATAATTTTCCAACTGTTGCCTTCACATTAGTTTTATATGGAATTTTATTTATAGTTGTAGAAAATAACCCTAAATTTAAAACACAAAAGATAAAAAGATTTGAAGATTTAAGTTATACACTAGCTTTTTATGTAGGATGTTTTCAAGTTTTAAGTTTAATTCCTGGTACTTCAAGATCTGGGGCGACTATAATAGGAGCTTTAATTTTAGGACTTTCAAGAAGTTTAGCTGCTGAATTTTCATTCTTTATGTCTATTCCGGTAATGTTTGGAGCTAGTTTATTGAAACTTAGAAAATTTGGTTTTGCTTTTAGCTTTTTCCAATTTTTCATTTTAATTCTTGGAATGTTTGTAGCATTTGTAGTTTCTGTTTTAGCTATAAAAATGTTAATGAGATACATTAGAAAACATGATTTCAAAGTTTTTGGATATTACAGAATAGTATTAGGTATAATTTTAATTATATATTACTTTATACATTAATTTTATTTTTAAGAAAAGTTAAATAGTTTGAAAGTTCTTACTATTTGACTTTTTTTGTTATATTTGTTAAACTGAATTAACATAATAAAGGAGATGATACCAATGAAAAAAAGATTTCTGATTATGGCTTTAATAGTTTGTGTTAGTGGAGCTTTTGTTTCCTGTAAGAAAAAAGAAAAACCAGAAGAAAATACTAAGGAAACTACTAATATAACGGTTAAAGAAAAAGAAGTAAAAGAAAATGTAGAAGAAACAAAGGAAGAAAATAAAAAGACTGAAGAAAATAAAAATGAAAAGGGAATATCTTTTGCAGTTAAAGATCAAGGGAATAATGATGTTACTTTGATTTCTAAAAAGGATTCAAAAATTCCTTTTGATATCTTTACTGTTGGAATGGATTTTAAATTAAAAATAGATGATAAAGAATACTCTTTCAAAGATGCTGTTGCTAAAGGACTTTTAGATGAAAAAAAATTATTTAATAAACTTGAGCAAGATAAGAAAGATGGTAAATCCACTAGTGAAATGTATAAAGATGGTGGTACTATAATATATAAATATAAAGATTATTCTATTGTAAAATACAATACTGTTGATGGAGATGAAGATATGTATTTTACAAAGGCAAAAGATTTAAATGCTTTAGAAGAAATATTAAATAAAAGATAAAAAAATCGCAGAATAAAATCTGCGATTTTCTTTTTATATTAATATTTATTAATCAGCTATAATTAAACCGTAATTTCCGTCTTTTCTTTTGTAAAGAACATTAGTTTTTGAATCTTTTGCATTTTTGAAAATGAAAAAGTCATGATTTAAAAGTTCAATTTGTAAAATAGCTTCTTCTTCAGACATAGTAGCTACATCAAAGTTTTTAACTCTTACAATCTTTGGCTCTTCTTCTTCCACCGGTTCAGAAATTTTTTCAAATCTTATAGTTTCTAAAGCTTGATATTTCTTTTGTAGTTTTGTTTTGTTTTTTCTGATTTGTCTTTCAAGATTATCCAAAACGATGTCTATTGAAGTGTACATATCGCTTGTGCTTTCTTCTGCTCTAAGTATTGTGCTATTTGGTAAATAAATTGTAGCTTCAAAGATTTTATCATTCTTAACTGAACTAAAAGTTACTTTGCCTTCAATGTCTTTAGAAAAGAACTTATCTAATTTTTCAAACTTCTTAGCTGTAATTTCTTTTAAAGCATCTGTTATTTCAATATTTTTACCTATAAATTGTAATTTCATACCAATACCTCCCTAACATTATTTATACTTGCATTAAAAATACAAATATAATGTTATTTATATTATACCACATTTTTCCTTTAAATACTTAAAATGAAACTAAAAATTTTTGTTTTATATTTTTTTGTGGTATACTTAATTAGTATTTATTTTAAAAGGAGATATTATGAAAAGAGATACTGTGCTTATAACTGGCTCATCAAGAGGTATTGGCTCTGCAATTGCAAAGACTCTGGCAAAAGAGAATTATAATATAGTTATAAATTATAAAGAAAATGAAATAGAAGCAAAAAAAGTTTTTGATGAAATAAAAGCATATAATCCAAATGTATTAATGATTCAAGCAGATATTAGAAAAACTACTGAAGTTGAAAATATGTTTAATGAAATAGAAAAAACTTTTGGAAATGTAGATATTTTGATTAATAATGCTGGTATTGCAAGTATTAGATTTTTTCAAGATATTACAGAAGAGGAATGGGAAGATATTTTTAATGTAAATGTACACGGTTCGTATCGTTGCATAAAAAGAGCAATTCCTTCAATGATTAATAATAAATATGGAAAGATAATTGGAATAAGTTCAATTTGGGGAGTAACCGGAGGAGCCTTAGAAGCTCATTATTCTGCAACAAAAGGAGCAATTATTTCAATGAATAAAGCTCTTGCAAAGGAGCTTGGATATTCAGGAATTACAGTAAACACAGTTGCTCCGGGTGGAGTTGATACTGATATGTTAAGTTCAGTTCCAAAGGAGAGTATTGATGCTTACTGCCAAGAATTTCCTTTACAAAGACTAGCAAAACCTGAGGAAATTGCATCAGCTGTAAAATTTTTAATTTCAAAAGAAGCTTCTTATATAACAGGACATGTTTTAAATATTAATGGTGGAGCTTTTATTTAAAAATATTGAAAAAAACATAAAAAAGCTATTTACAAAAGATAAAAAAAGTTGTATAATTTACACGTGGCTATAAATTATCGCGGCAAATAATTTATGGGGAGTATGAAAATATGGCAAAAATGATGGGACCTAGATTTAAACAATCAAGAAGACTAGGCTTAAATGTATGCGGACACCCAAAAGCTAACAAAAGAATGGGTAAAGGTCTTGCAAGAAACGACAAAAAATTAACAGAATACGGATTACAATTACTTGAAAAGCAAAGATTAAGAGCTTACTATGGAGTTATGGAAAAACAATTCAGAACTTATGTAGAAAAAGCACTTAGACAAAAAGAACATATAACAGGGGATGCTCTTGTTATGATGTTAGAAACAAGATTAGATAACCTTGTTTACAGAATGGGATTTGCTTCTTCAATTAGACAAGCTAGACAAATGGTAGTTCATGGACATATGCTTGTTAACGGTAAAAAAGTTGATATACCTTCATACGCAGTACAAGTTGGAGATGAAATCACTTTAAGAGAAAAATCACAAAAAGTAGAAATGTTCAAAGAAAACTTTGAATCTACATTCTTAGGAGTTGTTCCTTACATCGAAAAGAAAGAAGGATTAAAAGCAACTTTATTAAGAATGCCAGAAAGAAACGAAGTTCCAATTGAAATTCAAGACTCATTAGTAGTAGAATTCTACTCAAGATTAATTTAGCAAAACAAAGCACGAGTTATCGTGCTTTTTTGTGTTGTTAATTTAATACAATTAGCAAAAAAATAAAAATATCTGTTATATTGTAGCTTATGCCTTAGTGCTTAAATTGATTCTGTCAGAAAGGGGTAAAGGTAAAACATATGTCAAAAAAAGATTCAGAATTTCAAGTTAAATTTATGTCTTTTCTTTTTAGAGGAAAAGAGATATTTAAACCATTAAATACAGGTTTTATTGACGAAAGAGTAAGCTGTATTAGAGAATATGTAGCTAATATTTACTTTTATACAAAAGATGGTCAAACAATTATGATTGATGCAGGTTATAACTATGATAGACTTGCAGAAAAAATGCAGTGGTTAGATATAAGTCCAAAAGATATTAAAGATATTTTAATCACTCATCAAGATACAGATCATGTTGGAGCTATTGAAAAAGGCAGTAACGAATTGTTTAAAGAAGCTACAATATATATTGGAAGAATTGAAAATGAATATTTAGAAGGTAAAAGGACTCGTAAAGTATTTTGGGGTTTACATAAATTACCAAAAGTTCAAATTGATAATAAAAAAGTTTTGATTGAAGATGGTCAAGTTTTTTATATTGGAAATATAAAGATAGAAGCTATTCTTGTTCCTGGACATACTTGGGGACATCTCGTTTATTTAATAGATGATGCTTATTTATTCACAGGAGATACTATCTGGTTTGGAGCAGATGGTGGTTATGCATTTTTAAACAACCTTGCAGAAGATAGAAAATTGCAAGTAAAATCACTTAAAAGATTGGAAGAAATAATTAGAAAAAAAAATCTTAAACTTAAAATTATAACAGGACATACTGGTTGGACTGACGATATAGACTTCACTTTTGCTCATATAGATGAAATATGTAATTCATTAAGGAGAAAGCCAAAAGTTCGAGATCCTAAAGCTCCATACGATGGCTTTGATGAAAGTGAAGATACAAAAGAAAATGCAAAAAAGGGCTTTTTAGAAAAGTGTTAAATTTTAAAATTTATAGTAAAAAAGGTGATGCAATACTGACATCACCTTTTATTGTGTTTTAGTTAGATTACTATTTCTTTTTTATAAACAATGCTATTACAAATGCTACAAAACTTGGAATTATCCAGTTAAATCCTACATCACTTAATGGCAAAATAGTTATAAATTTAAAAATTCCTAATTGTTCGTAAATCACTTGAATAAAACTAATTGTAACTGCTGTAAAAGCAGGTAATTTAAAGATTAAATCATTCTTAATTTTATCTTTAAAGAACGCAAGTATAATTAAAACTATTGTTGGTGGATATACAACTGCAAGAATTGGAGCGCCAATCTTTACAATTCCACTAACACCTATTATTGCAGCAACTGTTCCAAATAAGCACATATATAATACAAAAGTAGAATATTTTATTTTTCCTTTTGTAATTCCTACTAAATACTCTCCTGAAGCGGATGTAAGTCCAATTGCAGTTGTTAAACAAGCAAGGAATGATGCTAATCCTAAGGCAATTTTACCGGCATTTCCTAAAAGTTCTTGTGTTACATTTACAATAATATCAGCTTGTTGAACATCTATTCCGTAAGTTTTAGAAACAGTAGCTCCTAGATAAGTTAAACCGCCATAAATTAATGCTAAAGTTGTACAGGCAATTAGACCTGATTTGAATAACATTTTTACTTGTTGATTATGATTATTATAGCCTTTGTTCTTTAAAGTTAACAATAATACTGAACCAACTGCTAAGGAAACAAAGCAGTCCATTGTTTGGTAGCCGTCAATTAAGCCCTTTCCTAATACGCTGTTTATTTTAACTGTTTCAGATGGAAGTCCAATTGGTGAAATAATTCCTTTAACAATTATTACAACAAGTGCAAGAATTAAAAATGGAGTTAAAAATTTTCCAATAATATCAACAACCTTTGAAGGTTTAACCGTTAAAAAGTAAGTTAATGTATAGAAAATTATTGCAACAATTGATATTGAAAAGAAATTATGGAAACCTAATATAGGTTTAATTCCCATTTCATATGCTGTTGCTCCCGTTCTAGGAATTACAAGAAGTGGGCCAACACACATAATAACCATAAAACTTAGTATTAATGCAGGTGTTTTTCCGATTGGGCTAAAGAATTTCATTATATCACAATCATAGTATGTTACCGCCATTAGAGCTACAAGTGCAAGGCCAACAGCTGTAACAGTAAAACCTAAAAATATAACGAGCCAATAACTACCGGCTAGAACTCCTAAATATGGAGGAAATATTAAATTTCCTGCTCCAAAAAACATTGCAAAAAGTGCGAATCCAAACGTTAACATATCAGCAATGCTATTTTTTTTATTCATATAAATCTCTCTCCTTAAAAATAAATAAAATTAAAATAACAAAACCCTAACATTTTGTATTTTTTGTCTAAGAATATTTTACAAGATAACTAAAAAAAACTCAATACTAAAAGCTACTTTTATTAAAAAAATTTATTAAAAATTGATAAATTTTATGTATTTTAGAAAAATATAGGACATTGGTTTAGTTGATATTAATATTGGTATTATGAAATTAAAAATATTTAATTTTTGAATAATTGAAATAAACTAATGCAAAAAATTTTTAAATATGATAGAATAGAGAGGTAGAAGAAAACATTTTTGGAGGTATGAAATGAAAAGAAATGAAGTTGATAAAAGTTTAACTTGGAATTTGAGTGATCTTTTTAAAACAGAGGAAGATTATAAAAAAGCCCTTAATGAAATAGTAGAAAAAACTGATGAGTTAGTAAAAGTTTATGAAGGTAAACTTGATTGCTACTGTACTATAAATAGTTGTTTGGAAGATTTAAAACCTATTTATGAATTAATTGACTTGACTGGAAATTATGCTGCTTTAGATTATGAAACAGATTTAGGTGGAAAAGAACAATTTGAAAGAATTGTAAATTATGAAAATACAATTGCTCCAGTTTATGCTAAACTTAGTTTTGTAGAAACTGAAATCTTAGCAAATGACAAGAGAATAATAGAAAAAGCTATGAAAGAAAATTCTGAAAACAGAAGATTTTTAGAAAAACTTTTAGATAGAAAAGATCATACTCTATCAAAAGAAGTTGAAGGGACACTTTCAGCTTTAGCAGGAAGTTTTGAAACTCCTTTTAGAGTATATAATCAATCAAAAATGCAAGATTTATCTTTTGAAGATGTTGAAGTAAATGGAGTAAAAACACCAATGACTTATAATGTTTTTGAAGGAAGCTATGAAGTAAAAGCAGATACAGAATTTAGAAGAGATGCCTTTAAAAAATTCTATAAGACTTTAGAAAAATACGAAAATACATTCGCAAGTACGTATTATAGCAATGTTCAACATGATAAGGCTATGTCTAAAGTAAGAAAATACGATAGCGTATTTGATTATTTACTTGCTTCACAAGAAGTTACAAGAGAAATGTATAATAGACAATGCGATGTTATCATGGAAAAACTTGCTCCTCATATTAGAAAATATGCAAGACTTTTAAAAAGAGTAAATAAATTAGATAAGATGACTTTCTCAGATATGAAAATGCCATTAGATTCAGAATTCCAAAAAATTTACAGCGTTGAAGACTGTAAAAATATGGTTATTGATGGATTATCAGTTTTAGGAAGCGACTATAAAGAATATTTAGAAAAAGCTTTTAATAATAGATATATTGACTATGTTGACAATGAAGGAAAATCATCAGGAGCTTTCTGTGCTAGTCCATATAAAGTTCATCCATATATACTTTTAACTTGGACAGGAAATATGTCTGATATTCTTACAGTTGCTCATGAGCTAGGACATGGTGGACATTTCTCACTTGCACATCAAAATCAAAATATTTTAAATGTTGACTGCTCAACATATTTCGTTGAAGCACCTTCAACAACAAATGAATTGATTATGGCTCATTATCTTCTTGAAAAAGCAAAGACTGATAGAGAAAGAAGATGGATTATTTCAGAAATAATTTCAAAAACATATTATCATAATTTTGTAACTCACTTCTTAGAAGCTTATTATCAAAGAGAAGTTTATAAGATTATAGATAATGGTGGAGCTGTTGATGCTGAAACTTTAAATACAATCTTTAAAGAAACAATGGAAAAATTCTTTGGAGAAGATGTTGAACTTGTAGATGGAGTTGAAAGAACTTGGATGAGACAACCTCATTACTACATGGGACTTTATTCATACACTTACAGTGCTGGTTTAACTATCGGAACACAAATGTGTTTAAATATCTTAAAAGATAATTCAAAAGCTGCACAATGGATTGAAGTATTAAAATCAGGTGGAAGTAAAAATCCAATCGATCTTGCAAAAATGGCAGATGTTGATGTTACAACAGATGCACCACTTCTTAATACAATAGAGTATATCGGAAGTCTAATTGACGAAATGGAAAGATTAACTGATAAAATAGAACAAGAATAATTTAAAAAAGATACTGATTTATTCAGTATCTCAGATTGATGACAAAGGTGTCGATGAGCAATCATTGGCACTTTTTTAGTAGAGAAAAAAGGGAAAAGTAGTATAATAATTTGACTATAAAAAAATAAATAAAAAAGAACCTCACCCTTAATGCGAATTATTTTGTTTTGTATATTTTTTATTTCTTTCAGAAATACTATTGCTTGTAAACAAGCAATAGTTGAGATCTCTCCGCTCCGTTACTCTCCGGTCGAGATGACGTGTTGGGGGGTACTTCTTTTCTAATTGCTATTACGTGAACTATTTTGTTTTATAGCCTATATTTTTAAATAAGTTATTATTTATTTTTACTATATTTATAAAAATTTGATGTTTATTTACATTTAACGTCTAGCTCTTAAACAAAGGTATTTCCTTTATACGTCATTTCGACCGAAACGAAGCAAAGCGGAGTGCAGTGGAGAAATCTCACACTTTTGTTGAAAACAAAAGTGAATGTATCGTAGATACATATAGAAATTATATTTTATATAAAAAAAGGAGCTTTAAGCTCCTTAAATTTATATAAAAATATTCATATATAAAAATGTTGTTAGTATTGCTGCGAATACTGTTAGTATCATATTTTTAGTAATATATGATACTACTGAAGCAACTGCGATTGTAACTGAATACATTATTTTATCAGAAGCTTCTGCTTTTAAGACTTCTCTTAAAATCAGTACTGTCATTGAAGTAAAAGGAATGATTTTAAAGAAAGTCATTAATCTTTTATTAAAAGTTTTTCCTCTAAGGAAGAATAAAGGAAGAACTTTTGGAATTATTGTTACTGCTGCTGCAACAAGTGTAGCAACTATATAATAAGTTAGTTTGTCCATTTTTTCTCCTTATTTTATTCTTCTTTATCTTCTAATGTTTCATCGCCAATTAAGAATATTCCAACTATTGAAGAAATTATTATTGAAAAAACTATATCCCATCCAAGTGGAAATACATTTAAACGACAAATAATAAAGTAGATTATTCCTGTTGCGATTACAATTCTAACTGTTACTAAATGCTTTCTTACATTTGGAACAAGTAGGGCAATGAAAAGTCCTAAAAGACCAACACTGAATGCAACTTTTATATTATTAGGTAAAAAGTCGCCTAAAAAATATCCTACTAGTGTAAAAATTCCCCATATAAAGTAAGGTGGAATTTGAACTCCAAGTGTAAAAGATGTATTTACTTTTTCTTTGTTAAATGAAAGAATAGAAAAACTTTCATCTGTTAATAACCAACCAACGATAGGGAATGCTTTATGATTTACCTTATCTACTGTTGCCCCAATTGTAGCAGACATAAGGAAAAGTCTTGTGTTTAGTAAAAATACTGAGACTGCAATTCCTAAAATAGGAACACTTGCTGTTAAAAATCCTACTAACATGAATTGAGCAGCTCCAGAATATAAAACAAAAGAACTCAAAAAAGCATGACATAAACCAAGCGAATTAGTATTACAAAGAATACCAAAAGTAATCGCTGAAGGAATATAACCTATCCATATAGGAATCGAATGACGAACTCCTGATAAAAACTTATTAGTTTTTGATTTCATATTTACCCCCAAACATTAGAAACCTAGTATTCAATCTCTCTTCTATCTTCTAATGCCTTTAAAAATGTTAATTCATCATAGCTATCTATGCTTCTACCAATAGGGATTCCATTTGCAATTTTTGAAATCTTTAGGTCTTTGAATTTTTTAAGTAAGTCGATGATATAAAGTTCAGTTAGTTCACCGTCAATTGTTTGACTAATAGCGAAGATAACTTCCTTTACATTGTCTTTTTCAATTCTATCCAAAAGTGTATTTACATTTAAATCGTCTAAAGTTATCCCTTCTCTTGGAGTAACAAGGCCATTCAAAATATGATAAGTTCCTTTATATACTTTGGTCTTTTCAAGACTAATAACACCGTGCATATCTTCAACAATAGTTATAACAGACTTATCTCTCTTTGGATTAGAACAAATATTACAGATTTCATCTTCTGTTAAATTTCCACAAATTTTACAGTGATGAGTATTCTTTTTCATATTTATAAGACTTTTTGCAAATTCAATCGTAAAATCATCATCCATTTCTAAAATTTTCAAAGCCATTTTAGTTGCAGATTTTCTTCCGATAGATGGAAGTTTTGATAAATAGTGAATAACTTCATCTATTGATTTAGTATACTTATTCATTTCTATAATCCTGGAATATTAATTCCGCCTGTTATTTTATTAATTTCTGAATCATGTTTTTCTTGAGCTTTTCTATTAGCTTCATTTATAGCTGTTATAATTAAATCTTGTAACATTTCTATATCATCTGGATCAACAACTTCTGGAGTAAGTTTAATACTTAAAACTTCTTTCTTTCCATTAACAGTTACTTCAACTGCGCCACCACCAGATGTTGCAGAAACTTCTTCTTCATCTAATAATTTTTGCGTATTTTCAAGTTCTCTTTGCATTTTTTGCATTTGTTTCATCATATTGCCCATATTCATTCCGCCACCGAATTTAGGGAAACCACCTTTAGCCATAAATACCTCCTAAAAAAATTAAATATCACAATTAATCAATGAGTAAAATCATTAATTTTTAAATTTTATTGTTAAAAAAATAACATAAAATTCCGAAAATCCCTTAAAAATCTTGTCTTATATTAACATTTTTTTAAGGATAAATCAATCGTTTACAATAACCGATTAAAGCAATTTTATATTTTGATAAAAATACAAAAAGACAATGAAGATATTGAAAATATCGCATTGTCTTTTTTAAAAAAACTTATTTATTACTTACTTGGATCTGTTATAAAGGCTGAAAAAGTAATTAAATTTGTATTACTTTTTTCATCTAAATCTTCTATGATAACATAAAAAGGACTATCCATTTTTATAGTTAAATGTTTTTTGCCAGGAACAGCAGTTGATTTATTTGATATTTTTGTTACAGTCTTTGCTTTTGCACCGTTTTCATCAATTTTTAGAATTGAGTTTTGTTTGGCATCAGATACTTTAATTTCAGTATTTACGAGTAATTTCTCCAACTTATATCCACTTAACATCTTATCAAGACCAATCTTTGAAAATAATGATTTAAAATCCACTTCCGTCTTTGTATCTATCTTTGGTAAAAAGAAAGTTACCTCAGCTGACTCACTATTATTTTTTAAAGAGTATATAGTTTCCATCAATTGTTCTGCTGAAAAATATTCATTCTTTTTAGGTTTTATAAAATAAACTTTTGAATCATTTGCCACCATTGAAAAAGCTTCTTTTTCTTCATCGGATATTGCAACTGAATTTTCAAAACTATTAGACATAGTATTTACTTGTATTACTGAGCCATCCAATTTTGTAAAATCTCTCATTTTAGTTAGTGATTCATTAAATTTCTGATCCCAATTTGCATCATAGTTTACTGTATCAATAAAACTAGTAATTAAACTTTCATCAAATTCAGTTTTATCTAAAATTTCTTCAAGATGTTTTTTTTGAAAATCTTGATAAGTCTTAGTTGCTTCTTTCGATGATTTTACAGTTTTAACATTATCATAATTAAGATTTTTTGTTTCTCCATTAAAATTTTTAGTATTTATTAAAATTAAATTTGCTAATTTGCTATTTTTTAATTTTAAATTTTGAAGATGAGCATCATCATAATTCTTTAAAAACTCTAAATTTTCTCTATCTTCAGTAGAAAGAGAAATTAAATCTAAACATCTTTGAATAGATAGGGGAGATAAGACAAAATTCTCTCCTTTATTAGATTCTAGCATTGTAGAAAAAATTTCTAAATTCAATTTGTTTATATTTTCTGTTTTATCTTTATTAAATACAATTTCTTCTCTATTTTCTGGAAATGGCTTTTCAGATTTTGAGCAAGAAGCTAGTGAGATTGAAACAAAAAATAATAAAATAGTTTTTAATAAGTTTTTCATAAGACATCCCCTTTCAATGTTTGAGAAACATTTTTAAATTATTCTACAAAATTAGCGTAAACCGTCAATGATTTATGAACAGGCATATTAATTTTTGTGAAAAATTCATTTAAAATAGTATTATCTTGTACAATAAAATTATGATTTTCATCTAATTTATAACTTCCAAACTTAAATAAATACTCCTTACAGTCGATATGTAAGAAAGCTTCTTTTGGGAAATAGTATATTTCTTTAACACTTTCGTCAAAAAGTTTAGAAATAGTTTTTTTGAATATAGTTGCTTTTAAAACATCTTTAAAAGAACTTAAATCAACTTTTTCAAATAATTCTTCATTATCATCAGAAGATTCAGCTATTTCTGTGTTTTCAATGTTTTCATGATTTTCTGCGTCTTCATAAGTTTCAATATTTTCTATTGTTTCAATAGTTTCAGTGTTTTCCACAGTTTCAACGGTTTCAACAGTATTGAAATTTTCTACTACTTCCGTAGCTTTTTCTTCTGATTTTTCTACTACAATTTCATCTTTTGATTCAATTTTTAAATTTCCACTCTTAATCATATTTTCAAGAGCTTCAATTCTCTTTTCCATTTCAGATTTCTCTTTTCTATATGAACAAATCTTGATAATTAAAAGTTCAGCTAATGCATTTTGCATATCACTCTTTTTCATCTTATCTTCAACATCTAAAAGATTTTCTAATATAAATATAAGCTCATCCATTCTAAATTGATTTGAATGTTCTAAATATCTCTTATATTCAACATCATTTAGAGTTGTAAGTTCTTTTTTGATGCTCTTAACTAAAACTATATTTCTAAAATGTTTAATTAAATCAATAATTATATTGTTTGGAGTCTTTCCATTTTCAACTAAATTTCTAAAAGTCTCAATAGTTTCATTTTTTGAAGAATTTAAAATTGAATTTGAAAGTTCAAATAACTTATTTAAGTTAACAAGTCCTAAACATTCATTAATATCTTCAACTGTAATTTTTTCTTTTCCAGTTGCTACAACTTGATCTAAAAGACTTAAAGCATCTCTCATTGCACCAGAAGAAAGTTCAGAAATTAAATTAATTCCATCTTCTTCAACTTCAATATTTAGATTATTTAAAATATATTTAATATTTTCAACAATATCTAAATTGTTAATTCTCTTAAATTCAAATCTTTGACATCTTGAAATAATTGTATCTGGAAGTTTATCAATTTCGGTAGTTGCCAAAATAAAAATTAAATGCTTTGGTGGTTCTTCTAAAATTTTTAGAAGAGCATTAAAGCCTTCATTTGTAATCATATGAGCTTCGTCTATAATATAAACTTTGTATTTTACAATTTGTGGGGGATAGATTACTTTTTCTTTTAATTCCCTTATATCGTCAATACGTCTATTACTTGCAGCATCCATTTCTACAACTTCAAGAGCCTTGTCATTAAGAATCATTTTACAATTTTCACATTCATTACAAGGATTTCCGTCTTTTGGATTTAAACAGTTAACAGCACGAGCAAATATTTTAGCACAACTTGTCTTTCCAGTTCCTCTAATTCCTGAGAAAAGATAAGCATGTCCTAAATTACCAGTCTTTATTTGATTTTTTAAAATTTCAACAATATGAGATTGACCAACAACTCTTGTAAAGTCCTTCGGTCTAAACTCTCTATAAATAGCTTGTTTCAAAATTTCACCTCTAATAGTTTAATTAATATATGTATATATTATATTATATCATATAACAAATAAAAATGTAGAATAAAGATATAAAATGTTTTTTATTAAAAATTAACGAAGTTCTTTACAAACTGAACACTTTAAAAATACATATAAAAACATTGACAATCAAACTTTTTTTTTATAAAATAAGCCGGTAGGAAATGGTAGTATTAAGAAACCGATAGGAGAGGATAGTATGAAGAAAGATAAATTGTTTATAAGAGTTATTATGTCAATTATAGGTATGATAATATTAGGAATTGGCGTATTTTTTACAATAAAAGTTAATCTTGGATCTGATCCTGCGAGTACGCTTCAACTTGGAATGGCAAAACAATTAGGAATAAGCTACGGATTATCTACAGTTATTTTTAATATTGTATTTTTAATTATAATATTTTGTTTTGATAAAAAATACATAAATATATCTTCAATTTTAGCTATTTTTATAATTGGTTATACTGTTGAAGGTATGAATTTAATTTTTGGTTGGCTTGATTTAGAAAGTTTAAATTTAATATATAAACTTATAATTTGTTTAATCGGAACATTTGTTATATCAATAGGAGTTACGGTATATATATTTTCAGACTTGGGTGTTGGAGCAACAGATGGTATATCTGAATTAATAAGTGATAAAACAAAATTTCATTACAGAACAGTAAGATTTGTATCTGATTTAGTTTTAGTTATCTTAGGATATTTACTAGGAAGTGTTGTTGGTATAGGAACTGTCCTTATAACATTTAGTGTAGGACCTTTCATTCAACTTAACAGAAAAATCATGGCTCCATTACTTAAAAAGGTAGTTGGTGTAGAATTAGTTGAAGACGTAAATAGTCATGAAGATAAATTTGAAAAAGAAGTTATTGCATAATGAAATAGGGGAAACCCTATTTTTTTATTGCGAAAAGTGGTATTATATGTTTATATTAATTTAATCAGAAACAAGGAGTTTTTTATGGATATACTAAAATTAGTAAAAGAAAAAGAAGAAAGAGTAATAAAGATTAGACGTGATTTACATCAAATTCCAGAATTGGAATTAGAACTCCCAAAAACTATGGAATATATTTCAAAAGTTTTAGACGAAATAGGAGTAAAATACAAAAAGTTATTAAATGGAAATGCAATTGTAGCTCAAATTGATGGAGAACAAGAAGGAAAATGTATTGCAATTAGAGCTGATAGTGATGCACTTCCGGTTGTCGAAGAAACAGGACTTCCTTTTGCCTCTACAAACGGAAATATGCATGCTTGTGGACATGATGGACATACTGCTATGGCATTAGGTGCTTGTATGATATTAAATGAAAATAGAGACAAACTAAAAGGAACTGTAAAGATATTTTTCCAACCGGGAGAAGAAAGTCCGGGAGGTGCATTACCTATGATTGAAGAGGGATGTATGGAAAATCCAAAAGTTGATGCAGTTATTGGACTTCATGAGGGCTGTTTAATTCCTATTGAATATGGAAAGATAGGAGTAAAGTCAGGAGCGATTATGGCTTCAGCAGATGTTTTTGAAATCTATGTAAAAGGGAAGTCCTCACATGCTGCAACACCACATCTTTCGGCTGATCCTATTGTTGTTTCATCAGAAATTGTGCTTGGACTTCAAAAGATTGTTTCAAGAGAAGTAAATCCAATTTCAAATGCAGTTTTAACTATTGGGATAATCCAAGGTGGAACCGCACACAATGTAATTCCAGAAACTGTTTATATTAAAGGAACAGTTAGAACTCTAGATGAAAAAGTTAGAGAGTTTATCGCAAAGAGAGTTGAAGAAATTACAGATGGAATAGCAAAAACTTATGGTTGTACTGCAGAAACAATATATCATTATATGTATCCTGTAGTAATGAATGATGAAAAATTCACTGAATTTTTTATAGAAAATACAAAAGAAATTTTAGGTGAAGATTCAGTTGAAATAATAAAAGATCCAAGTATGGGTGGAGAAGATGTTGCATACTTCTTGCAAAGAGCAAAAGGAACATACTTTATGCTTTCAAATCCTAAAATATATAAGGATGATACAATATATCCTCATCATCATAGTAAATTTGATGTTGAAGAAAGTCTGTTCTACAAGGGAATGTCAGCAGTGTTAGCAACAGTTTTTAAATATTTAAGTTAAGAAAAATGGATTGTCAAAATGACAATCCATTTTGTATTCTCAAATTTATTTTTTATGTATCGAAGATACATTCACTTTTGTTTGCAACAAAAGTGTGAGATTTCCACAGTCGATTGTACTCAAATCAAAGATTTGAACAATCTTTGCGTCAGACCTACTTTTGTTTGCAAGCAAACAAAGTTAGGGCTAGATTCACTTTGCTCGAAATGACGTATAAGGAAAAATCTTCGTATAATAGCTTGACGTGAATAGTAAATAATCTTAAAAAAATTGTTAAGCAAACAAAAAGTTTCACGTCATAATAATAAGAGAAATAGTACTTCCAACACGTCATCTCGACTGGAATGAGCGAAGCGAAAGAAATGGAGAGATCTCATAGTTTTGCTTATGAATAAGCAAAACTAAAATGTATCGAAGATACATCAAAACATAAAAAAATCCCCAACATTGTTGAGGATTTACTTTAATTTTATTCTATTTAACTTTTTCAGCAACTGCTTTTGCAACTGTATCAGCTACATTTTCTTCAAAAGCAGAAACTATTACATAATCTTCTCTAATTTTATCATCAGGAATCATACTTGCAAGACCAACTGAAGCAGCGAATTTCATTTCATCAGTAATTTTCTTTGCTCTAGCTTGTAGAGCACCTTTGAAAATTCCAGGGAATGCAACTACATTGTTAATTTGGTTAGGCATATCTGATCTTCCTGTCGCAGCAACTCTTGCTCCTGCTTCTTTTGCATCATCATAAAGAATTTCAGGTTGAGGATTAGCCATTGCGAATACAATTGAATCTTTATTCATTGAAGCTACCATTTCTTTAGTAACTAAATCTTTTTGGCTTACACCGATGAATACGTCAGCACCTACAAATGCTTCCTTCAATGTCATATCCTTTTGTTCTTTATTTGTAATTTCAGCTAATTCTTTCTTTACAAGATTATAATTTTCTGCATGTTTTTTGTTGATTGCGCCCTTTGAATCAAATGCAATTACATTTTGAACACCTAACATCATAATTAATTTTATGATTGAGTATCCAGCAGCACCACAACCAGAAACTACAACTTTAACATCTTTAGCTTCTTTTTTAACTAATTTTAAAGCATTGATTAAAGCGGCAGTAACAACAATTGCAGTACCGTGTTGGTCATCGTGGAATACTGGAATATCAAGTTCATCAATTAATGTTCTTTCAATTTCAACACATCTTGGAGAAGAAATATCTTCAAGATTAATTCCACCAAAAGTTGGTGCAAGAGCCTTTACAATTGCAATAATTTCCTTAGGATCTTTTGTATCTAAAACTATAGGAACAGCATTTATTCCGCCGAATTTTTTAAATAAACAGCATTTTCCTTCCATAACAGGCATAGCAGCTTCTGGACCAATATCTCCAAGACCTAAAACAGCAGTTCCGTCTGAGATAACAGCAATAGTGTTTGCTTTACTTGTATATTTATAAGCTAAAGAAGGATCTTTACTTATTTCTAAACAAGGTTGAGCAACACCAGGAGTATATGCATAAGTTAAGTCCTCAGCATTATTTAATTCTACTTTTAATTCTGTTGATAATTTTCCTTGCCATTGTTCGTGAAGTAACAACGCTTTTTCGTAAACATTCATTTTATTTCTCCTTTATGATAAATATTCATTCGTTGTTACTATACTACAAAGATTACTAAAAGTCAATATAATTATGAAGTCTATTATCATTAAAATTTTTAATGGATTAAATGTAAAATTTCTGCTATTGCTTTTTAAAAATATTTACATTAAAATATAGTTGGTGATTAAAATGAAAATAAAGAAAAAATATATTTGTTCAAATTGCAAAAAAGAGTCTTTGGGTTGGCAAGGAAAATGCAGTTTTTGCGGTAGTTGGGGAACTATTGAAGAAATTGAAGTTTCTGACGTAAAAAGCTCAAGTGATAAAATTGTTGCAAAGGGAAAAGTTGAAAAACTTAAAAATGTAAATGTTAATGAAAATGATAGATATATAACTGGAATAGAAGAGCTTAATCGTGTTTTAGGTGGAGGAATTGTTAGAGATAGTGTAAATATCTTAACTGCAAGACCTGGCTGTGGAAAGAGTACATTGCTTTTACAGTTGTCATTAGATTTTGCTAGTAAAAATGTAAAAACAATCTATATCTCTGCAGAGGAAAGTTCATCACAGATAAAATCAAGAGCAAATAGAATTGTAAAAGAAATTCCAGAAAATATATGGATTCAATCAACACAAAGTATGGATGAAGCTTTAAATTCAATTGATGAAGTTGATGCTGATATTGTTATCTTAGATAGTATTCAAACAGTTATGTTAAGCTCAATTCCTTCAAGAGCAGGTTCTCCAACTCAAACGGTTGAATGTATAAACGAGTTAGTTAGACTCGCAAAAAATGCTAAAAAGCCAAGAGCTATTTTTATTGTTTGCCATATGACAAAACAAGATGAAATGGCAGGACTTAGAACTTTAGAGCATATGGTTGATTCTGTATTGCTTCTAGAAGGAGAGTCAGATGAAAGCCTTAGAACTCTTACAAGTACAAAAAATAGATTTGGAAGAACTGGAGAAATAGGACTTTTCAAAATGGAAGAATACGGACTTTTAGAAATTAAAAATCCATCAGAATTTTTTGTAACTCAAAGAGAAAAAGACATCTGTGGAAGTGTCTTATCCGTTGTAAAAGAGGGAAGTAGAATGCTTGTGGTTGAAGTTGAAAGTCTAGTTTCACAATCATTCACAAACTATCCTGCAAGAATAGGCGATAGTCTAAAAAAAGATCAACTTAATACATTGCTTTCTATCTTGGAAGAAAGAGCAGGATTTAATCTATATAACAAAAATGTAATTTTAAAGACTACTGGAGGCTTAAAGATATCGGAACAATCTGTAAATTTAGCAGTTATAATTTCTGTAGCATCTTCAATTTTAAATAAAGCGGTTCCAAGAGATACAGTATTTATTGCAGAAGTAGGACTGACTGGAGAGCTTAAAAAAGTTCTAAATTTAAGTGAAAGACTAATAGAGCTTGACAGAATGGGCTACAAAAAAGTATATATTTCTAATGATGTTGTGGATACTAAGAACTTAAAGACATTAAAAGTTGAAAAATCCAAAACTCTAAAAGAAGTTATAGACAAAGTTTTTAAAAATAGTTAAAAAAAGAAGAGGTTGTGTTTTTACACAACCTCTATATATTTGTATTAACATAATCATTAATCTTTGAAATTCTAGTTTCATTTATTAATATGTTTTTTTCATTCAATTTTTCTAAAATTTTCTCATTCATAGAATGGAATATCGCAAATTCAACATCTTTTACAACTATCTCAAAAAGAGAATTATTAAGTCTTTTAGAATTCATATCTATAAAATATGCTTCTGACGAATTCTTATCCAAAAAATCAATCATCTTTAAAAGATACTTATCTTTTTCAGCGTAATAGTTATTAGACTTCATAAGATTTTCATTATACTTTTTTTGTTTTTTCTTGTTATTTGAATATAATTGGGATTTTTGCTTAAAAAACTTAGCTAAGATATTGTAATATTGATAATTATACATTCCTTCCTCTAATGAGGATATATTTAAAAGTGGTTTCATGTTTAAATTTTGTATTAACTCATAATTTTTTTCTAAAAAAGAAATTTTATCAATCTTTCCTTCAGAAAGTTCTGAAATCAATTCATTTCTCTTTTTGAAAAAAATATCTAATTGTTTAGTTGGAATATTCATATCAAAAAAAAAGCATCTAAACGATGCTTTTTAAATCTAGTCAACCTTTAATTCTACGCAAGTTGCTTGACCACCTTCGCAAAGTTGTTCCTTAGGAATATTAACTCCCATGAAAACTTCTAGTTTGTGATCTTCACAAAGTGCATCGACTTCTTTCTTAAATTTACAAAGCTTATCGCTGTCAATTTCAATTATTGAATAGATACCATCGATGTAAATTTTTTCCACATCGTAATCTCTTGAAACTATACCAAAAATAAATCCGTATAATTTGTCAAGAGTATCTATACCGTATTCTTTAGCATTTGTTAATCTAACACTGTGGTCTAAGCTAAAAATATGAGAATCATCTGTATCAATAAAATTGATATTTCCATTTCCTTTTCTCACTTCTTCATTAGCTTTATCTATTAACCATTTAGTTTTTCCTGCTCCTGATGGACCAAGTACAAAATTTAACATATCAACCACCCCTTAATTGTTTTTTCTCATTATACCATTTTAATATAAATAATACAAGTGTTTTATTTATAAAAAAACATTATAGAAATACTTGAAAATTAAATATTTTTATTGAGGTTTTGAAATATTCTTGAAAACGATATTAAAATTTTATTTCTTGATTTTTTTCGGGTTTTGTGCTAAAGTAAAATAAGATAAGTTTGAATTTTTTTAAATTTTAAAAAATAGATACAAAAGAGGAGGATATTATGGCTTTTGTAGAATTTAAAAATGTATATAAAAAATATAATGAAGGAAAAAGCTCAGAGATAATTGCGAATAGAGATGTCTCTTTTGAAATTGAGCATGGAGAATTCTGCGTAATAGTTGGACCTTCTGGAGCAGGAAAATCAACAATCCTAAATATCTTAGGTGGAATGGATAATGCTACAAGTGGAGAAATTTTTATAGATGGAAAAGATATTTGTAAATTTAATAAAAGAGAATTAAATGATTATAGAAGGTATGATGTAGGTTTTGTTTTCCAATTTTACAATCTTATACCAAATTTAACAGTATTAGAAAATGTAGAACTAGCTGGACAAATCGTAAAAGAAAGTTTAAATCCCGCAGGAGTTTTGGAATCTGTTGAACTTTCTCACAGACTTAATAATTTTCCAAGTCAATTATCCGGTGGAGAACAACAAAGAGTTTCAATAGCGAGAGCTCTTTGTAAAAATCCTAAATTGCTTCTTTGTGATGAACCAACTGGAGCTTTAGATTATAATACGGGAAAAAGAATTTTAGAGC
Source organism: Parvimonas pharyngis (assembly GCF_046569675.1). Taxonomy (NCBI): domain Bacteria; kingdom Bacillati; phylum Bacillota; class Tissierellia; order Tissierellales; family Peptoniphilaceae; genus Parvimonas; species Parvimonas pharyngis. The sequence goes on along the minus strand of NZ_JBKICJ010000002.1, from coordinate 126,123 downwards.
TTTTACATCAAAGATGTAAAAAGACAAATACGACTGTAATTTTAATTACTCATAATATGGCAATTGCTCCAATGGCAGATAGAGTTATTGAAATTAACGATAGTACAGTAAAGAAAGTGGTTTTAAATAAGAATCCTAAGAACATAAAAGAAATAGAGTGGTAGTATGAAAAAATCATTGTTTAAAAATTTTTACAGAACAATTTTTAGAACATTTCCGAAATTTTTATCTATTGTATTTATGATAGGTCTTGGAGTAATGGTTTTTGTAGGACTAAAAATAACTCCACATATCATGAGAAGAAGTGTTGACAAACACATAAAAGCAGGTAATTTATACGACTTTAAAATCTCTTCAAATTTTGGCTTATTAAAAGAGGATTCAAGTATAATTTCAAGTTTAGAAAATCTAAAAGATGTTGAATTTGGTTATACAATATCCCTTAAAGATGAAAATAAAGCTATAGATTTTACGGTTGAAAATAAGCCTGAAAAAATTAGTACAGTTCAAGTAATTGAAGGCTCTGACATTGAAACTGATACTGATATCTTGTTGGACGAAAGACTTAGAGATACTTACAAAATCGGAGATGAAATTTACTTTAAAGATGTTGAAAAATTTGGAGTCTTTAAAGATGAAGTAAAAAAATTAAAACAAAATAGATTTACCGTTAAAGGCTTTATCAAAAGTCCAGAAGTTTTATCAATATTATTATCTGGAACTACTGAAAGCGGATATTTAGCTATGATTTCAAAAAATACTTTTGATTTTAGCTATTTTTCTCATGCAAAGATTACTTTCACAGATTTAAACGACTTGGATAAGAATAGCAAAAAGTTTGAACAAGTCAAAAGCGAGAAAAAACAGATGCTACAAAATCTTTTCAAGAATAGATCAGTTGAAGTGTACAATCTTATCTATGCACAAAAAAGAGAAATTTTAGATGATAGCAAAGAAGAAGTAAATAAAAATCAATTAGACATAAACTCAAATGAAAGAAAATTACAACAAAATTTAGAAAAACTACAAAATGGACAAAAAGATATAAGAAGAGCTTTTGCGGACTTAAGTTATCAAAAGAGCCTTTTTGTAAAACAAATAGAGAACAATAGAGTAAAACTTGGGTTAGCTTTAAATGAATTATTTGAAAAAAGAGCAGAAGTTACAAAAAACAAATTAGAATTAAGCGATAAACGCCAAACTCTATTAAAAAGTAAAGAGGAATTAGAAAAGTCAAAGTTGGAAGTTGAAGCATCAATTAAAACTGTAAAAGAAACACTAAGCACTCTTGAAAACAGCTATTCTCAAAATTTAATAGAAGCTGAAGAATACAATACAAAAAAAGCTGAAATAGAAACTAAATTAGCTGAATTAAATAAGAATTTAGAATTAATTCAAGGTAATTTAACAACAGTTGAAACAAATCAAACAACTGTTTCAACAGCTTTAAGCGAAATAGAAAAAGCTGAAGAAAAATTAAATTCTGAAATTACAAATATAGAAGCTAAAAAATCTGACTTAGAAAAACAAACAGAAATTGGTTTGGCTAAGTTTGACGAATACTATTCAAAATTAGTTGAAAAAAAGGCAGAAGTTGAAGCGAATAACTTAAAGTTGAATAAAGGAAAAGAAGACTTGCAAGATGCTAAAGAAAAAATTCTTGACGCAACTAGCAAAATCTCAGATGGAGATGAAATTCTATCAAAACTTATTGAACCAACTTACAATATAGAAGATGGTTACAGTGCATCTTCAACTTCAAAAGTTTATTTTGCAGCAAAAGGAATTTACGGAGTTTCAAATGTATTCTCACTTTTCTTCTATTTCATTGCACTTTTAGTTTCTCTTACAACTATGACAAGAATGGTTGACGAAAATAGAGTTCAGATTGGAACATTGAAATCCTTAGGATATAGCAATATAGACATTGCAAAACAATATTTCTACTATGGACTATTGGCAAGTTTAATTGGTGGAGCTGTGGGAACTATTTTAGGCTTTAAAATAATATCTCCTTTGGTTTATGGAGCATATTTAAAAGCACTAATAATCACAAAAGTATTTGACAATTACTATCCTACAATTGTAATTACAGGGATATTAATAGCGATAATCTGTACAGCTTTTGTATCCTATGTAACTTGCATACGAAGTTTAAAAGAAAAAATTTCATCTTTAATGAGAGCAAAAACTCCAAAATCTGGAAACTCTGTTTTCCTTGAAAGAGTACCTTATATTTGGAAAGAACTTTCATTCTTACAAAAAGCTACATTGAGAAATGTTTTTAGATATAAACTAAGACTTACAATGACAATAATTGGTGTAATGGGATGTATGGGACTTTTGGTACTTGGATTTGGAATAAAGGACAGCCTTGACGGGGTTTCAGAACTACAATATTCAAAATATACAAAATTTAATGCAACAATTATATACAATCCAATGGCTTTAGACAAAGACTTGGATAAGTTTAACGAAGAAATAAAGTCAAATCAAGACATAAAAGAAAGCTTTGATATTGCGACAACAACAGTAAATATAAAAACAGAAAAAAGTTTTGACGAAAAAATTACTGTATTTACAACTGATACTATAAACGAATTTTCAAAATATTTTGGACTTTACGACGGAGAGAAAAAACTTGAAACACTTGAAGACGGAATCTATATAAATAGAAAATTAGCTGAAAAGTTTTCACTTTCAGTTGGAGATACAATAACCTTTATAAATAACAACAAAGAATACAAAGGAGCAATAGCTGGAATATTTGAAAACCATGTTGGTAACTTCTTTGTAATGAACGAAAAAACTTATGAACAAACATTTTTCAAAAAGCCAGTAAAAAATACAAAACTACTATTACTAAATGACGGAAGTAAAGGAAATGTCGATAAAGTAATACATGAACTTGAAAAGAATTCCGTTGTAGTAAAAGGAATAAGCATATACTCAATGAAAAAAGCAATTGACGATGCATCATACAGTGTAAACTCAATTATCTTGCTAATTGTAATTTGCTCAGCATTTCTATCAATCGTAGTTTTATACAATCTAAGCAATATAAATATCTCTGAAAGAAAAAGAGAAATTGCAACACTAAAAGTTTTAGGATTCTATCCGAGAGAAATAGACAAATACATTTACAAAGAAACAGTAATCCTAACAATAATTGGAATAACTTTGGGAATCTTTGTAGGCTATAGCTTACACATAAATATCATGGAACAACTAGCCATGGACTCAATTAGATTTTTCAACAAAGTAAAACTAATAAGCTACATTTACTCAGCACTAATAACACTGTTTTTCTCATTTATAGTGTACTTCGTAGTAAAAATAATGCTTAAAAAAGTTCCAATGATAGAATCGTTAAAAGATGTGGAATAAAAAGGGAGGTAGAAAAATGAAAAAAAACAAAGAGGAAATTATTATTCCTAAACCATCAATTAAAGAGGTTAAAAAATATCTTAAAGAATGGGATAAATCAGATGAATACAAAGATAAGGAAGAAGCGCTAAACAAACTATTCTTTGAAATATGTCCAAAGAATACAGATATTAAGGATATTCTATTAAAGGCATCAACACTAAATGACTTTTATAGCACAAATATTTTTTCAATTTATCCGGTTGCTAAGCATATACAAGATAAGGGGATAGATTCAAAACTTAAAAAAGGTGATATTTCTGTGGTTAGTGATATTCAAAATGTAACTATTGCAGGTAAAAACAAAAATTTTTATTCTTTTGCTTCAAAGTACTGTAGTCATCACAATCCAGAAGAGTATCCAATTTATGATAGTTATGTGGATAGGATACTTAGATATTTTAGAAAATGTGATAAGTTTTCTGACTTTAAAAACGAAGATTTGAAAGATTATGTTGAATTCAAAAAAATACTTTTAAAATTCAGAGACTACTACGGATTAAATGAATATAGTCTTAAGCAAATTGACCAATATATTTGGCAGCTTGGGAAAAAATATTTCTCTAATTAATAAAAAAATGAAATATATTAATAAGTAAATAATACTGCTTATATATACAGAATTGTGAAAAATATTTAATAGATGCTAGGGATTTTTTTAAAAATAGTTTTACTAAATTTAATAAGGTACAATACCATATTGTACCTTTTATTTTTAAATATATAAGTGTTAAAAATATTATGATATAATATAGAAAATATAATCTACTAGATTAATAAAATAAAAAATCTATTGTTAAGTATTTTGCTTTTTTAAAAAGGGAGTGAGTAAATTTGCAGATATAAAAAATAAAAGTTTTAATTTATTACACGAACTATAAAAATTAATAAAATATATAAACCAAAGTTTATTAAGGAGAGTTTAAAATGAAGTTTTTATTTATGGATGAGAAAGGACCTCAAAATTCATTTAAAATTTCTAAACCTTTTAACAAAAGAGAAAAATTAAGCTATGGAACTGATATTATGCATTCTTACGTGGCGAATGTTATCCAAATTAATGAAGAAGATTATAAGAGTATTGAAAATGAATATACGAAAATTGTTGAAGAATATTTAAATTCTAGAACTCAACTTAGAGATTCTCTACAAAATAAAGGACGAGAATTAAAAGGAGCAGATTTATTAAAGAATAATTTTGACTATGGAATAGCGTCTATGAGTGAAAGAGAATTAAATTTTTATATAAATCTTTTGAATTTGCTTTTAAAATATGATGTACATAATTTGTTATTTATGATAAGTAAAATGTCAATTATAACTTCTTCTCGATTACAGAACTATTTTTATTATATAGGTTCTAATACTAGGATATCTCCGTTTATTGTTAAATATATAATAACTAAATATGCTGAAATTGAAGCTTCTAAAGAGGTTATAGAAGCTTTTTTGGATAAGAATATAAGTACTTATTATTTGCTTAAACTGATTAGACAAGATATGAAAAGTATCGTTCAAAATAATAAAAATAATACAAGAATGTTTAAACAAATCACTAGTTACAGAGAAATTATCGAAATGATAAATCATACTTTGAATGATAGTGCTAAATTAGAAGAACCTGAATTATCGTTATCTTTTGATTGGAAAAAAGTTAAATGGGCTTTCGATTTATGGATTACTGAACGAAAATTTAAAAATATTAAAGATGATATTATCTTATTTCTGGATGAAGGTATACCTAAAAATATTTTTGAGGATTTGAATTTTTATAAAATAAATGATAATTGTAATTCTAAATCACATATTGGATTACAAATAACAGATATGATTGTTGTAATTTGTGGGAAACTTATATCAAAACTTAATGAGGATGTAATGTATGATTTTGAGAATCCTAAAAAACGTGTTTTGGTAGCTAAAAATTATTTTGAATTGAATGAGAAACAATTTAATCTTGTTAAGAAATTATATGAATTCATTATAAATAGAAAAAGCAAATATCATTTTATGAACGATTCATATTTTGATGAATCGGTATTATTACAAACTTATTTAGAATATATAGCATCTTATGAAAAATATGATAATTATATTAAATTTGAGAGAATAAATCATCCTGAGATACATATGAAAGGATATATTGATTTGTCAGAGAGTAAGTTTTTAGAAGTAATGTATTATGAGAATTTAGCAAAAAATATGTTTGGAACGATTAAGGAAGCAATAGAATCAGGACTTTTAAGACCTTTATAAAAGCAAATTAAAATTTTGAAATTATTTATATATTAATAAAATTGAATAACTCTTATAAATTAGACGGTAGAAATACCGTCTTTTTTTATGTATCTGCGATACATTTACTTTTGCTAAAGCAAAAGTATGAGATTTTCGCAGTCGATTGTACTCAAATCAAAGATTTGAACAATCTTTGCGTCAGACCTACTATTGCTTGTAAACAAGCAAAGTTAGGTCTAGATTGACTATACTACGTTTCGCTCGAAATGACGTGTTAGGGAAGCTGTTTAAACTAGGGGCTAGACGTTAAAAGTAAAAAAATTTAAAAATATTTTTAAATGAGATTCTTATTATTAAATATACATTAAAAAAGAGGCTAACTTTAGCCCCTTTTAGTATTTTGCATAAATTATCTACCACTATGGTCGAATCCTTTGTCAGGATCAGAGTTCTTTTCATTGTCACGAAGAACAACTCTTGAACCGTTTAATATTTCAATTTGTTTTTTCATTTCGTTTATACAAAGAATTGCTAAAGGCATACCGAAGTCTTGACGAAGAACAAGTCTTTGAACATCTACATCTTTTAAATTTTCAGGCATTGGATATGCAGGAATCATCCAACCATGCATACGGAGTCTATCTTCAAGGTCATATAATGTCCATTGTACATTTGCATTTTCTTTTAGTCTCCAGCATACGATTGGGATTTGATTTGCTTCTTCAAGCAGTTCAAATATTCCCATTTTTTTGATTTCATCTGCCATGTATCTAGCGACATCTATTGTTCTTTGATGAATTTCTTTATATCCTTTAAACCCGTTTCTCATAAGCATATAGTATTGACCGACTATTTGAGACGCACTACGTGAGAAGTTGATTGCCATAGTAGCTTCTTTTCCTCCTAAGTAACTAACCCAGAAAATTAATTCTTCTGGAAGAGCTTTTTTGCTACGCCAAATTACCCAGCCTACTCCCGGATATACAAGACCATATTTATGACCTGAAGTACTAATTGACCATACATTTTTTAATCTGAAGTCCCATTTTAATTCAGGTTCTATAAAAGGAGCAACCATACCTCCAGAAGCAGCATCAACGTGTATTCTAATAGGTAAATCAGGTTTCTTTTTATTATATTGTTCAACTAGTTTGTCAAGAGCTTTTACATCATCATATTTTCCTGTATAAGTAATACCTAAAATAGCAACTATACCTATTGTGTAATCATCAACATAATCCATTACTGTATCCATATTAAGAGATAAATGTTCCATATCTAGTGGAACAGTTCTCATTTCAATATCCCAGTAGCGACAGAATTTTTCCCAACATACTTGATATCCTGAAGAAATTACAAGATTAGGTCTCTTTTTGGTGAATCTATTAACTCCTGCTTTATCTGCAAGATGTTTCCATCTGAAAAGCATAGCAAGTCCACCTAGCATACAAGCTTCAGATGAACCGACAGTAGATGTTCCTATAGGTTCTTCTTTTGGATTCATATGCCATAAGTTACCAATAATGTCAACACATCTGTTTTCAAGGTCTGCAGTCATTGGATATTCATCTTTATCAATTGCATTTTTTTCAAAATTCTCTGCCATCAATGCTGTTGCAGTTGGTTCCATATAAGTTTGACAGAAAGTTGCAAGGTTTTGTGTTGCATTTCCTTCTGTTTTTAGATATTCTCTAATAATTTCTGCTGCAACTTGAGGAGCAACAGGATTTTCATTTATTTTTTTGTTTGGCATTTCAATATCACTAGCTTCTGTACCGAAAATTGGTGTAAGATATCTTGTTTCTTGATTCATTGATTCAAGAATATCACTGACATGATTAGAGCTTTTTCTACTTGATTTTGATATTTTTTTACTCATATTAATCTTCCTTTCTGAAAATAAAATTTGAACTATATCAATGTAGTTAATAATTTATAATAACTACTTATTTTTATCATCATATTTTGCTGCCCATCTATGATTGCTGTTAAATAACCAACTGCTCTCTTTTTAAAAATATTAAAAGTATCAAAATTTAATTCAAAAAATCGAAGTAAATTTATAAAACTTTTATGTTAAATTGCATATATGTAATATATTATTTAAAAAACTACTTAATTATTATAATTATACTATATGAATATTATTTAATCAATTATTTTAAAATTTATATTTTGTTTGATTTGATTGGTGAAATAATGTAAAGTTTACTTGACATTGTAAAATGAATTTGATAAAATAAATGTAAAGTAAACTTTCCATAGAAGAGGGGATAATTTTGAAAAATAAACTTGAACAGATAAGAAAAGATAGAGGAATTACTCAGGAAGAATTGGCTAATATTTTAGAGGTGTCAAGACAGACGGTTAATTCTTTAGAAAATGGAAGATATAATCCATCAATTGTGTTAGCTTTTAAAATTGCAAAAGTTTTTGATTTACAGATTGAAGAAATTTTCATTTATGAGGAGGAATAATATGAAAAATAGTAAAATTTGGTATTTGGGATATGTGCTAGGATTTTGTAGTCTTGTTTTAGTCCTTGCTTTAAAGTTAAATGAGGCATTGAAGATTTTTTTGACTTTCATTTTTGCAATGAGTATTTCAGTTTCTCATGTCAATATTGTGCATAATAAGATGATAAAAAATGATAAAAGTTATAAGATAGATGTAAATGATGAAAGAAATGAAAAAATTAGAGATAAGGTTAATGCTACGATGGCTTCTATTCTATTGCTAATTATAGGAATCGTTGCAGTTATTTGTATTTCTATAAAGGCATATTTACCGGCTGTTCTTTTGATAATTTCAATTATATGTTCACCAGTTATTATGTTTTTTATAACAAAATATTATGAGAAAAAATATTAGAATAAATATTTTAGTTTAAAGAAAGGCTGGATTGTAAATGGCTTATAAAAAAGAAGAATTAAATGTAAATGATACAAGATGTATAGTTTATTCATGCAATAGTCCAAAATATATTTTGATACAACCTGTTGATGAGAATGATATTAAGGTTTTAGATAGAGAAGTAGAATTGATTTCAAATGACGTGAGAGAGAATTTTTTGTTTATTGCTTTTAAAATTTCCGATTGGAATAATGATTTATCTCCTTGGAATGCTCCTGCGGTTTTTGGTAAAGATGGTTTTGGAGATGGTGCACAGAACACTCTTTCTTTTATAGAAGATGTTTTGATTGATTGTATTTGTGAAAAATATCAAATTAAAAATGATATTCCACTAATTCTAGGGGGATATTCGTTAGCTGGTTTATTTTCTCTGTGGAGTTCTTATCAATCAAGTAGTTTTAATGCGATTGTTGGAGCTTCTCCTTCCGTATGGTTTAATGGTTGGGAAGAGTTTATCGATAAAAATAGTCCTTTATCTAATGTGATTTATTTAAGTCTAGGAGATAAGGAAGAAAAAACTAAAAATAAGACAATGGCTAGAGTTGGCAAGGCTATACAAAAACAAGAAGAAGTTTTAAATAACAGAGGAATTAAGACAATTCTAGAATGGAATAATGGTGGACATTTTCAAGATTCTGATATTAGACTGGCAAAAGGTTTTGTATGGTGTATTAATAATTTATAATTTTAAAGACGGTAGAAATACCGTCTTTTTTTATGTATCTACGATACATTTACTTTTGCTTTTCAAGCAAAAGTATGAGATCTCTCCGCTGCACTCAGCTACGCTTCGTTTCGGTCGAGATGACGTGTTTGGGGCTATACCTGTAAAGTTTCTATGACGTGAAATATTTAGTTTCATATAAAATTTTAAGAATTATAAATTTTTAATATTATACATTTTTAAATTTTTTAAAATTTATTTAAATTTAACGTTAAGCTCCTAAACGAAGTTTTTTCCTTATACGTCATCTTGAGCGAAGTCGAAAGATCTCATAAATTACTATTAGTATTATATTTACCATTTTTAAAAAAGCTTTAGTTTGGACGATTCTAAAATAGTATTTCTTTACAAATAAAAATATTTGATATATAATTATGTTGAGGAAATGTTTATTTTTTAGGAGGTATATTTAAATGGTAAGATTACGTTTTGCACCAAGTCCAACAGGATATTTACATATTGGAGGACTTAGAACTGCATTATATAATTATTTATATGCTAAGCAAAATGGCGGAAAGTTTTTGCTTAGAATTGAAGATACAGATAGAACTAGATATGTTGAAGGAGCTATTGAAAATTTAATTCACGAACTTAAGTGGGCAGGAGTTGAGGCAGATGAAGGTGTTTGTCTTGATGAAAATGATAATATTACAGAAATTGGTGAATTTGGTCCATATATTCAGTCTGAAAGAGTTGAAAAGGGAATTTACAATAAATATGCAGAAGAACTTATTGAAAAAGGTTATGCTTATTATTGTTTCTGTAGTAAGGAAAGACTTGATGACATTAAAAATCAACAAAAAGCTGATGGAAAGATTCCAAGATATGACGGACTTTGCAGAGGTATTAGTATTGAAGATGCTAAAAAGAGAATTGCAAATGGCGAAAATTATGTTATTAGATTAAAATTACCAGAAAATAGAGATATTGTTTTTGAAGATGTTATTAAAGGTAAAATTACAATTAACACAAATGATATGGATGACCAAGTATTAATTAAAGCTGATGGTTTCCCAACTTATCATTTTGCTGTTGTTGTTGATGACCATTTAATGGGAATTACTCATATTGTAAGAGGAGATGAATGGATTTCATCTACTCCAAAACATATTTATCTTTATGAAGCATTAGGTTTTGAAAAACCTACTTTTGTTCATTTACCAACAGTTCTAAACAAGAGTGGAAAAAAATTATCTAAGAGAAATGATGATGCTTCAGTTGAAGACTTCAGATTAAAAGGATATTTGCCAGAAGCACTAGTAAATTATTTAGCACTTGTCGGTTGGAGTCCAGAAAGTAACGAAGAAATTTTATCTTTAGATGAGATGGTTAAACAATTCTCATTTGAAAGAGTGTCAAAATCAGGTGGTGTTTTTGACGTAGATAAATTGGATTGGGTTAATGCTCAATATATTAGAAAAATGGAAGTGTCTGAACTTGCAAAACTTGTTAAACCTTATTTAGTTGAAGCAGGTTTTATCAAGGAAGATATTTGCGAAAAGAGACTTGAGCTAATTACAAAAACTTTCCAAGAATCTATTTCAAGACTTCCTGAAATTGTTGATCAATCAAGATTTTTATTTGAAGATGTTGAAGTTGAACCAGAAGCAATTGAAATGAGAAATGTTGAACATATAGAAATTTTAAAAGAAAAAATTAAAGAAGAATTATCTCAAATTGATGAAATAGACGAAGAAATTGCTAAAGGATTTATGAAAAAAATCCAAAAGGCATCAGGATTTAAAGGAAAAGACTTGTATATGCCAGTTAGAGCATTACTTACAGGTCAAGTTCATGGACCTGAACTTTCTAATATTTTAGAAATTTTAGGTAAGGAAGAGATTTTAAGAAGATTAAAATAAAATTTCTTCATCTATATAATTGCAAGTTTAGTTTTGTAAATTGTAAATTTTAAAGAAAGTTGGTATATAGAATTATGCAAAATATTAAAAATTTTGTAAAAAGAATTTTTGTGTTTTCTTTAATATTGCTCGGATTGTTCGTTGTTCAGTCCAACAATTCTTATGCAGATACTTTATATAAAAATGAAATAACTGTTAGAATTAATAAGGACGGCAGCGCTGATATCGAAAATATTATGGATTATCATCCAACAAAGGGTACAGAATACTATATTCCTATTAATAATTTAGGAAAAAGCGAAATAATTAATTTTAATGTTTCTGAAATAACTGATTCTGGAGAAATTCCGTATGAGAGTTTATCAAAATGGGATGTTAAAAAGACTATACAACAAAAAGCTGGTAAATCTGGAGTTGTAAAAACTTCAAATGGTTATGAACTTTGCTTTGGTTTTGGAGATTATCACAGAAAAACTTTTAAATTAAGTTATAGAGTTACAAATTTTGTAAAACTTTTAAATGATTCTGATATGGTTTTTTGGAAGTTTGTAAATGATGATTTAGAAGCACCACCTCAAAAGGTTAAAGTTACTATCACTAAGGAAGAGGGAAAATTTGACAATACAAATTCCAAAATTTGGGCTTTTGGTAATAAGGGTAAGATAGTTTTTGATAATGGAAATATTGTTTTTGAAAGCTTAACAAGTCTTTCAAGATCAAATTATGTAACTGTTTTAATTCAAATCAATAAGGGTGAATTCACAACAGGAGAAAAAATAAGTAGAAACTTTTCTTATTATCAAGATCAAGCGTTTCAAGGCTCAAGCTATACTAAAAACACTAACAATACGGGAAGTACTAAGAAAAGAAAAACTGTATTTCCAGTTAAAGCTATAGTTAGATTGGTAATATTAATTGTATGTATAGCGTTTGGTTCAAAAGCAGTAGGTCAAAAGAAATTCAAAGGCGGATATAAGAAATCTGATTTGAAAGGACAATATTATAGAGATATTCCAGAAAAAGAATGGTGGAGACTTTCACACATTCTAAAATGTGCTGGTTTTGATGGACCTGAGGCCATAATTAGAGCTTATTTCTTAAAATGGATACAAACAAAACTTCTAATTCCAATGACTGAACAAAAAGGCTTCATATTTAAGAAAGATATTCTTTCTCTAAAAATTGACTATAAAAAAGATTATCCTTTTGAGACTAAAAATGAGAGAGAATTATTTGAAATGGTTATTGAAGCTGCAAGAGACGATGGAATATTACAAGAAGATGAATTTACAAATTATTTAAGAAAGACACATAATCAAAATCAATTCAGACAATTACAAGATGAGTTTAGAAAAGATTCTGTAACTTATGCAGCGGAAAATGACTTGCTTGTAAAGAATAATAGAGATAAGAATACTTACACTTACAATGAAAAAGGTAAGGAATTTACTGCGAAATTAGTAAAATACTATAATTATTTGAAAGATTTCTCTCTATTAAGCGAAAGAGAAGTTCAAGAAATTAAAGTTTGGAAAGATTTATTGATTTATGCTACATTATATGATGTTGCTGATCAAGTTGAAAAACAATTAAAGAATTTATCACCAGAATTTTTAGAAAATTACGATGTAGATGTTTACTCATTGCATTCAGCTATGATTTACTCACATGTATTCTCTAATAACTTCATAGATGCTTATTCAAGAAGTGTTTCAAGATCCTCAGGAGGAGGCGGAGGCTTCTCAAGTATCGGTGGAGGCGGAGGCTCCTTTGGTGGAGGTTCCGGTGGCGGTAGTAGATAATTGGGTATATATTTGATATAATATTAATGCAATTAATATAAATTTGAAAGGAGAAAATTATGATAGTTTTAGGCGTAGTTTTAGGAGTAGTTGTCTTATTAGGACTTTGGTTAATGGCTAGCTACAATAACTTAATAAGATTAAGAGAAATGGTTAAGAATGCTATGGGACAAATAGCAGCAAATGTTGAATCAAGATGGGATGCTTTAAAATCTTTAATTGATGCAACTAAAAAATATTCTGCTCATGAAGCTGAAACTTTAGAAAAAGTTGTTCAAGCAAGAGGAGGAGTTAATAGTTCAAGTTCTGTAAAAGATATTGAAGCTGATGATAATATGTTTACTCAAGCTTTATCAAGACTTGCAGTAGTTGTTGAATCATATCCAGAATTAAAGGCAAATACACTATACTTAAATACAATGGATAAAATTGATTCTTATGAACAAGATGTAAAGAATTCAAGAATGATTTACAATGATACAGTTACAAGATTTAATAGAGCTATGTTAGTATTTCCAGTAGTATTAATTTCAAGAATGTTAGGATTCTCAGAATACGAATACTTCCAACATACAGAATCAAAATCAAATCCACCAAGTTGGGATTAATTTAAAGCACTCGAAAGAGTGCTTTTTTTATTGTAAAAACTTGATTTTTATGTTAAAATGAATTATTGTATTTTAGGAGGGAATTAATGAAAAATATAAAAAGAATAGTATTAACATTTGCAATGTTATTTTTTGTAGTTTTAGCAACAGCTTGTTCAAATAGTAGAGAAACAGCGAAAAAAACTTTTACTTTAGAAGATAGTGGTTTAAAAACAACTCAAGTGTTTACTTATATTGAAAAAGAAGACAAGATAATTAAACAAGAAACAATAAGTGAAGGAACTTATGCGGAGTTTCAACCTGGAAAAACAAAAGAAGAAATTATAAAAATGATAGAGCCAATTGCTAAAAAATTTGAAGGTATTAAAGGTCTTAAATACTCAATAGATTATAAAGATGAAAGCTTTGTTGAAACAATAGAAATTGATTATGAAAATCTTGATTACGAAAAGGCAAAAGTAGCTCTTGACGAAGAGTTTCAAGATCCTTCAAAAGGAATAGTTAGTATGAAAATTACAGAAAAAGCTCTATTAGAAGATGGTTATGTAGAACAAAAATAGTCTAATTTAAAAGTAGTATTTTACTACTTTTTTTATTTTGTATTAAAATTGAAAAAAGTGTTGATATATGGTAGAATTTAAGTATAAAATATAAGGAGGGTAAAATGAAAAAACTTAAGAATATTTTATTGGCATTTACTATGCTATTTGTTGTTGTTTTAACAACAGCATGTTCTGATGGAACTAAAAAAAGAGTTTTCGTCAAAGATGCAGATGGTCAAAAATCAACAATTACTTATGTTTATAGCGAAAAAGAAGATAAAGTACTTAAACAATTGACAATAAATGAAGGAATTTATGATAAATTAAATCCTGCAATGACTAAAGAAGAAGTTAAGAAAATTATCGACAAGGAAATTGAAGAAACAAAAGGAATAAAAGGAATCAAGCATACTGTAGAGTATAAAGAGGATAGATTCATTGAAAGTCTTGAAGTTGACTTAGAAAATTTGGACTATGAAAAGGCAAAAAATTATCTTTCAATTAAAGATCCAAAAAAAGTAAGAGTTAGCATGAAGGTATCTGCAGAAATTATGTATAATCAAGGATATAAGGAACAAAAATAATTTTAATATATAAAAGTGGAGGTAAAAATGAAAAATTTAAAAAAGGTATTACTAGCATTTACTATGTTATTTGTTGTTGTTTTATCAACAGCTTGTTCAAGCAAGGATGCAACTAGCACAAAAACTTTTGTATTAGATAAAAATGGTTTAAAAACAACTGTTGTGTATACTTATATTGAAAAAGAAGACAAAGTAATTAAACAAGTAACAACAAATGAAGGGCTTTATGCAAATCTAAACAGATCTAAAGAAGATATTCAAAAGATTTTAGATTCAATAGCTGCAAAATATCAGGGAATTGATGGAATTAAACAATCTATAGATTATCAAGAAGATAAATTTATAGAAACTATTGAAGTTGATTACGAAAATCTTGACTATGAAAAATCAAAAGTAGTTATGGGAACAAACTTCCAAGATCCTAAAAAAGTTAAAATTAGCTTGAAAAAGTCAGAAGAAACTTTAATAAAAGCTGGATATCAAGAACAAAAATAATAATAATTTAAGAAAAGTAGTATTTTACTACTTTTTTTGCTTATTGAAAAATATTTAAAAATATGTTACAATAAGTCATAAATTTCATTTGGAGGTAAATAATGAAGAATTTAAGAAGAATTTTATTAACAATTACAATGTTATTCGTGGTAGTTTTAACAGCTGCTTGTTCAAAGAAAAATGAGTATGCAACAAAAGTTTTCTATTTAGAAAAAAATGGGTTAAAGACAACAATTACTTATACTTATGATGAAAAAGAAGACAAAATAATTAAGCAAGAAACTAAAAACGAAGGCATTTATTCTGAGTTCAGACCAGGAGCAAGCAAAGAAGATGTTCAAAAACTTTTAGATCCAATAGCTGCAAAATATCAAGGAATTACTGGATTAAAAGAAAGCATTGAATATCAAGATGATAAATTCATCGAAACTTTAGAAGTAGATTACGAAAATATTGACTTTGAAAAAGCAAAAACAGTTTTCGGACCAAACTTCCAAGATCCTAAAAAAGTTAGAGTATCTATGAAAAAGACTGAAGATTCTTTAACAAAAGCAGGTTATACTGTAAAATAATTAATTTACTAAAAAAGATAGCATAGCTATCTTTTTTTATGTAGTTTGAAAAAAATTTCGTAATATGATAGAATTAGTTAATAAATTTTTTAGGAGGTAAATGATGAAAAATTTTAGAAGATTTTTAGTAACATTTGCAATGCTATTTGTTATAGTATTGACAACATCATGTTCAAATAAAGGAACAGATAATGAAAATAAAAAAGAAGAAAAAGAAAAAGTAGAAGTAGAAGATACAACTCCAAAGGAAAAGAAGAATCCTTCAAAAACTTTTGTAAAGGAAACACCAGGTTATAAACAAACTGCTACTTATTATTATATAGAAAGTGAAGACAGAATTGTATATCAAGAAACTACAACTGAATCAACTTACGAAGCATACAAAATAGGTGGTGGAAATAAGGAAAAAATTCAAAAAATTTTAAAAGATGTAAATGAACATCAAAAAGGATATAGCTGGATTAAAAGTACTTTAGAATTGAGAGATGATGGATTTAAAACAGTTACAGAAATAAATTTTGGAACTCTTATTTATGAAGAAGCTCAAAAAGTATTTGGAGAAAATTACATTAATCCACATAAAGAAAAATTTAGCATGAAACAAACAGAAGATGCATTGTTAAAAGGTGGATATGTAGAAAAAAAATAAATTTTGGAATATCCATAAAATTTAGGGAGAGATTTTATGAAAAATTTTAAAAGAATTTTATTAGTGTTTACTATACTTTTTACTGTTGTATTAACAACTGCTTGTATAAAAACTGAATCTATTTCAACAAAAACTTTTTTACTTGATAATGGTATTATAAAAAAAACAATAATTTATACTTATAAAGTAAAAGAAGATAAAATTCTTAAACAGGAGACAAAAACTGAAGGAAATTTTTCAACATATAAACCTGAATCAACTAAAGAAGAAATTATAGATATGTTTGAAAAGGCTCTTGTTAAATATAAAGGTATTGAGGGTCTTAAAGCAGATATAACTTATGAAGGTGATACCTTTGTTGAAAATGTTGAAATAGACTATGAAAGTATCGATTATAAAAAAGCACAAACAGTTTTTGGACCAAGTTTTAAAAGTCCTAAAGAAGTAAAATATACTATGAAAGGAATTGAAAAACAACTTCTTGATGAGGGCTATGTGGAACAGAAATAATTTTAAAAGACAGTTGTACTGTTTTTTTTTATTGTGAAATAACAAGGTTCCAAGATACCCAATGTATCTTCGATACATTTACTTATTCTTGTAAACAAGAATAAGTATGAGATCTTCTCAGTCGATTGTACTCAAATCAAAGATTTGAACAATCTTTGCGTCAGACCTACTTTTGCTTGTAAACAAGCAAAGTTAGGGCTAGATTCACGTTGGTCGAGATGACGTATAAAGAAAGTACCTTTGTTTAAGAGCTAGACGTTAAATGTAAATAAACATCAAATTATTTTTATAAATGTAGTAGAAAAAGCATAACAAAAATATAATAAAATAACATAATAACTTATTTACAAATATAGGCTATGAAACTAAATGTTTCACGTCACGATACTTTTCAAAGAAAAGCTCCCAACACGTCATCTCGACCGTAGTGGAGAGATCTCAATTATTGTTTGTTTACAAACAATAATATTTCTGAAAGAAATAAAAAATAAATTTCTATATGTATCTGCAATACATTCAGAGTAAAGATAAAGTATAATTTTTGTCTTTGCTTTTTTATATTTTTGTTTTTATTGTGAAACAACAAGGTTCCCGGGTGTCCATCCGATGCAAAGTATCGTGAAATGGTTGGGGTTCTTGTTTGAAAAAAATTCCATATTGTGATAGAATAAGTTAACCTAAAAGGAGGGTAATTATGAAAAGAATTAATAAAATTCTGTTAGCATTTGCTATGCTTTTTGTTGTTGTATTAACGACTGCTTGTTCTGGTTTAGGAGTAAAAACTGCTACAAGAACTTTTGAAAAAGAAGAAAAAGAAAGTGGTATAAAAACAACTATTGAATATACGTATATAGAAAAAGAAGATAAGGTTCTAAAAGAAGTAACTACTACTGAAGTACCATATAGTATATATAAAGATTTATCAATGGATGAAATCAAAATTAAAGTAGAGGCTGTTTCAGCAAGATATCAATATATAAAAGGCGTGAAGGAAATTATTGAATATAAAGAAAATACTTTTATTGAAGTTATGGAAATCGACTATGAAAATCTTGATTTTGAAACAGCAAATAAAGCATTTAACTCAAATATAAAAGATCCTAAACAATCTAAAGTTAGTATGGAAGAAACAGTAAAAAAATTAACAAATGATGGTTATACAGAAAAGAAATAATTTAACCCAAAAGGAGAAACATTATGAAAAGAATTAGTAGATTAATATTAACATTTGCAATGCTATTTATTGTAGTATTAACAACAGCTTGTGAAAGTAACAAACCTATTACAAAAACTTTTGTATTAAAACAAGATAATGTTACTATAACTGAAACGATAACTTATATTAAAAGTAAGGATAAAGTTTTAAAGTCTAATAAGGTTACAGATGCAAAAATGATTTTAAAATCTGAAGAAGCAAGAAAAAAAATTGTAACAATTTTAAATGCCCATTTAGCTAGTCTTCAAGGTATTAATGGTTTGACTGCAACTTTAGATATTCAAGAAAATAAATATATTCAAACTGTTGAAATCGACTATGAAAATCTTGATTTTGAAAAAGCTAAACAACAAATTAAAGGATTTGAGGAAGCATATGGTGGCGATAACTTGAGTATGAAAAAGAAAGAAGCTAATTTAATTGAACAAGGCTTTGTAGAACAAAAATAACAATTGTGGAGAAAGAGCATGAGAAAACTAAAAAATATACTTTTTTTATTTTCAATGTTGTTTGTTATACTATTAGCTTCAGCTTGTTCAATGAAGAAAGGAAATCCTACAAAATCCTATGAACTACTTATAAATGATTCAAAAGTAGTTATAACATATACTTACACTGAAAAGGAAGAAAAAGTTTTAAAAGAAAAAGTTAAATCAACTTTTAAATATTCGTCTTATTCGGGATTAAAAGAAAATGAAATTAAAAAAATAGTAAATGAAGTTGTTGGTAAAATTCAAGCAATTGATGGAATAAAAGCGAGTGTTGAATTTAAAGATGATGGGATTATAGAAGATATAGAACTCGACTTTGAAAAACTTGACTATAAAAAATCAAATGAGTTTAATAGACTTTATTTTACTGGTGAACTTAAAAGTAATAATGTTACTTTAAAAGAAATGGAAACTCAATTATTACAAATGGGATTTAAAAAAATTGAAGAAAAAAAATAATTTTAAAAGGCAGTTTAACTGTCTTTTTTTATTGTGAAACAACAAGGTTCCCAGGTACCCACCCGATGTGAAGCATCGTGGAAGGGTGGGGTTGTTATTACGAAGTAACAAGGTTCCCGGGCACCCACCCGATGCAAAGCATCGTGGAAGGGTGGGGTTCTTATTGAAAAAAAATTCTTTTTATGATAGAATTAGTTAACCAAAAAGGAGGAAAATAATGAAAAGAATTAGTAGATTATTATTAGCATTTGCAATGCTATTTGTTATTGTAGTAACTACAGCTTGTGGTAGTAAAGGAGAAAATGCAACAAAGACTTTTGTATTAGAAAAAAACGGTATAAAAATTACCTTAGTTTATACTTACATAGAAAGCGAAGATAAAGTAATTAAACAAACATCTAATACAATTGCTCCATATTCAGGATTTAATGGTTTAAGTAAAGAAGAAGTAAAAAGCAGAATAGAAGCGGCTGCTAAACAATATCAAGGAATTAAAGGTTTAAAAGAATCTGTTACTTTTAATGATGATGGATTTACAGAAGAACTTGAAGTAGATTATGAAAATATTGATTTTGAGAAGGCAAGACAATTACCAGGAATGATATTTTCAGGTGATCCTTCAGCAAATAAAGTTAGCATGAAAGCAAGTGAAGAAATGTTATTACAACAAGGATTCGAAGAAAAATAATTTTTATGGAGGTATCCTATGAAAAATTTAAAAAGAATTATAACAAGTTTTGTATTACTTTTTACAATTGTAATTCTTGCATCTTGTAGTTCTGGTGGACAAACAAAAACTTATTTTTTTGAAAACGAAGAAATTACAAGTACTATAAAGGTTAATTATGAAGAAGATACTATTAAAGCTATTGATGCAGAAGTTAAAATAAGTTATAAAAATTTGGGAGTTGAAAATGAAGAGCAAGCAAAAGCGATGGCATCAATGGCAGGAAATTTTGTTAACTCAATAGAGGGTTTTAAATATGAACTTAAATATAATGATACAGGGATAGTAGCTAATATTTCAATTGATTTTACAAAAATTGATATTAATAAATTCAGCGGGCTATTAGGTATGAAATTATCTGAAGAAGAAGTAGAACAAGCTAAAGAGAAAATAAAAGAATCTTTAAGTTTTAAAGAGTTTGAAAAGAATATTTTAAAATATGGATTTAAAGAAAAATAATAAAAAGCAGT
The DNA here is from genome assembly GCF_046569675.1 of Parvimonas pharyngis. NCBI lineage: Bacteria > Bacillati > Bacillota > Tissierellia > Tissierellales > Peptoniphilaceae > Parvimonas > Parvimonas pharyngis. The sequence continues at coordinate 105,835 of NZ_JBKICJ010000002.1, read as the reverse complement.
TATACTGCTTTTTTATTTGCATAAAATAACTTTGTTAAAAAATATTTGAAAAAACTTTTCATATATGCTAAAATTAGTTATAATTTTTTAAATGGAGGTTAAGAATGAAAAATTTAAAAAGAACTTTATTAGCATTTGCTATGTTATTTGTTGTAGTACTAACTACTGCTTGTTCAGGAAGTAAAACTGCTACAAAGACTTTTGTTAGAGAAAACAATGGAGTTAAAACAACTTTAACTTATACTTATAATGAAAGTGACGATAAAGTAATTAAACAAACAACTGTAAACGAAGGTGTTTATGCTAATATTCCAAACTTAAAGACAAAAGAAGCAGTTAAGGCTGTTTTAGATCCAATCGCTGAAAAATACCAAGGAATCAAAGGTATTAAAGAATCTATAGATTATCAAGAAGATAAATTCGTTGAAACTTTAGAAGTTGATTATGAAAATCTTGACTATGAAAAAGCAAAAACTATAATGGGTGAAAGTTTCCAAGATCCTAAAAAAGTTAAAATTAGTATGAAGAAAAGTGAAGAACTTGTAACTCAACAAGGATTCAAAGAACAAAAATAATTAAAAATTAAAAAGTAGTATTTATACTACTCAGAGCGCAGACAAAGCATTAGTTTTGTCTGTGCTTTTTTTGTATATTTTTGTTTTTATTAAATTATTTGACTATTATACTAGTTATTCTCTTTTTCTCTACTAAAAAGCGACAATAATTGTTTTTTTAACGCTTTTTATCGGTCTGAGTTGAGGAAATCCTCAACTATTTTTTTATTACGAAGTAACAATGTTCTCGGGCACCCACCCGATGCAAAGCGTCGAGGAAGGGTGAGGTTCTTTCTTGAATTTATTTTTTAAGGTATATCTATAATATATAAAAAATTAAAAAAATTTTTATAATTTTAATAATAATTATTGTTATTAATTAAAAAATATGGTAATATATAATGGTAAGAGATAAAAAAACTCTTAACGGTATTTTTAGGAGGAAAAAATGAAAAAAAAATTTATGTTATTACTGGCTCTAGTACTTTCTGTAGGTATTTTAGGAGCATGTACAAAAAAAGAAGCAAATAAATCTAAGGATGTTGATAATAAAACTGAGCAAAAAGCTTCAAAGAAAAAAGTTGTTGCTACAAGTACAATGTTAACAGATTTGGTAAAGCAAATTGGTGGAGATAATTTTGAAGTTGAAGGAATGATGAAAGCGGGAGTAGATCCTCATTTATATAAACCCACTGCTGGAGATGTTGATAAACTTGAAAAAGCAGATGTTGTAGTTGTAAATGGATTACATTTAGAAGGACAAATGGGAGAAATACTACAAGGCTTAGAAAAACAAAATAAAAATGTTGTTACTGCAGCAAAAAATATACCATCAGATAAATTGCTTCCATGGGATGAAGAAGGAGCAGGTCCTAATGATCCACATATTTGGTTCAGTGTTCAAAATTGGAAAATAGCTGCTAAAAATGTTGCAGAAGGATTAAAAAAAGCTGATAGTTCAAAAGCAGAAGAAATTGATAAGAATCTTGCTAAATATGAAAAAGAGCTTGATGAACTTTCAGAATATATAAAGAAAAAAGTTTCAGAATTACCAGAAAATCAAAGAGTATTAGTTACTGCTCATGATGCTTTTAATTATTTTGCGAAAGAATTTGGTTTCAAAGTAGAAGCTATACAAGGAATTAGTACAGAATCAGAAGCTAGTGCGGCTGATATTAAAAAACTATCTGATTTTTTAGTTGAATCAAAAATAAAAGCTGTTTTTGTTGAATCTTCTGTTCCTAAGAAAACAATTGAATCTTTGGTTGAATCTTGTAAGGCAAAAGGTCATGATGTTAAGATAGGTGGAGAATTATATTCTGACTCATTGGGAGATGATAAAACAAAGGAAAATACTTATATCTCAATGTTTAAATACAATATAGATACAATAGTTAATGCTTTAAAATAAAACTTGAAAAAAATCTCCTAAATATATATACTTATATTAGGAGATTTTTTAATTATTTGGAGGAATAAAATGGATGAAATAGCAGTAAAAGTTGAAGATTTAACCATAGCTTACTATTTAAAACCTGTAGTTTGGGATGTTGATTTAGATATAAAAAAGGGAAAATTAACTGCAATTATGGGACCAAATGGTGCTGGTAAGTCAACTTTACTAAAAGCGATGTTGAATTTAATTCCAACTTCATCTGGAAAGATTTCATTTTTTGGTAAAACATATAAGGAATTTAGAAAAGATATTTCTTATGTTCCACAAAGTGAATCAGTAGATTGGGATTTTCCAACAAATGTTTTGGATGTAGTTATGATGGGAACTTATGGAAAACTTGGTTGGATTAAGAGACCTGGAAAGAGAGAAAAAGAGTTGTCTTTGGAGTCTTTAAAGAAACTAGGAATGGAAGATTATGTTGAAAGACAAATTAGCGACCTTTCAGGAGGTCAACAACAAAGAGTTTTTTTAGCGAGAGCATTAGTTCAAGATAGTGAAATATATTTTTTAGATGAGCCTTTAAAAGGTGTTGATGCTAAAACAGAAAAAGAAATAATGAAGATTTTAAAGGAACTTAGAGATAATGGAAAGACAATCATTGTTGTTCATCACGATTTAAGAACTGTTGAGGAATATTTTGATGAGGTTGTGCTTTTAAATAAATTAGTTATCACATCTGGTTCAGTTAAGGATGTTTTTACAGAAGAAAATATAAATAAGGCATATAGGGTATAGATTATGAACGAAATTTTAGATTTACTTACCGACTATACTTTTGTTATGATAGCTCTTGGGTCTGGTCTTTTAGGCTTATTAAGTGGAATTATGGGAGTATATGTTACAGTAAAAAAACAAGGGCTTATCTGCGATGCAATCAGCCATTCAACATTACCTGGAGTTTGTATTGCCTTTATGGTTCTTGGAATTAAAAATTTGGAATTTTTACTTTTTGGGGCTTTTTTAGCAGGAGTTATTGCTGCTCTCCTAATTTTTGGAATAGATTTAAAATCTAAAGTAAAATTTGATAGTGCATTGGCGATAGTTTTGTCCACATTTTTTGGGCTTGGTATTGTGTTATTAACTTTAATTCAAAGAAAAGCAAATACTAATCAAGCCGGTCTTGATAAATTCATATTTGGACAAGCTGCTGCTTTTTTAAAAAAGGATATATATTTTTTAATTGGAATAATTATTGTAGTATTGTTTGTGATTTTATTATTATGGAAAGAGCTAAAACTATTTTCTTTTGATCCGGAATTTGCACAAACAAAGGGATTTTCAATAAATGTAATGACAGGAATACTTATAGTTTTACTTGTAATTTCAATAGTTATGGGGATTCAATCAGTAGGAGTAATTCTTATGAGTACAATGCTTATTGCGCCCCCTGTTGCAGCAAGACAATGGACTGATAAATTCAATGTAATGATGATTTTATCAGGAATTTTTGGTGCATTTTCTGGAATTGTAGGTTCTTTTATAAGTATGTACTATAAAGGGCTTTCAACTGGACCAGTTATAACGATAGTTGCAAGTTTGATTGTTTTTTTTAGTGTATTATTTTCACCAAAAAAAGGAATTGTGTTTAAAAGAAAAAGAACTTTGCAAGGAGGTACTAGATGAGACAATTAGAGATTTTATTAGCTGTTAGTTTAGTTTCTGCTGCTTGTTCATTATTAGGACCATTTTTAATTCTTAGAAAAATGTCTATGATGATTGACTCTATAACACATACTATTTTACTTGGAATTGTAATTGCTTTTTTCATTACTAAAGATTTAACAAGTCCATTGTTAATTATTGGAGCAGGATTAGTTGGAATATTTACAGTATTTTTAACAGAACTTATTAATCAAAAGACAACATTGCATGAGGATTCATCAATAGGTCTTGTATTTCCTTTTTTATTTAGTATTGCAATTATTTTGATTTCAAAATTTTTAAGAGGAGTACATCTTGATGTTGACTCTGTTTTGGTTGGGGAAGTTGCATTTTCAATAATTCCAAGAATTGAATTTTTTGGATATGAGATGTCAAAAGTTATTTTTATAATGGCAGTAATCTTTATAATTGATTTAGTTTTTGTTGGAGTATTCTTTAAGGAATTAAAAATTTCTACTTTTGATAAAAATTTAAGCTTAATATCTGGATTTACACCTGTTGTTATCTACTATGCATTGATGAGTTTAGTATCTATTACAACAGTTGGAGCGTTTAATGCAGTGGGGTCAATACTTGTAATTTCATATATGGTTGTTCCATCTACAACAGCATATCTTTTAACACATGATTTAAAGAAAATGATATTTATTAGTGTGTTTATAGGAGTTTTAAGCAGTGTATTAGGATTTTATGCAGCTTATCTATATGACCTTTCTATTGCAGGAACAATTGCAGTGGTAAATGGTATGATATTTTTCCTAGTTTTCATTTTTGAACCAAGATATGGAATTATCAGAAAAATAATAAATGAGAAGAGAAAAAGAAATGAATTTGCAGAAGTTACTATGATGTTACATTTAATAAATCATGAAAATACAGATAGAGAATGTACAGAATGTAATATTAAAAAAATTAATGAACATTTATGCTATGCAAAAAATAAATTTGAAAAAGTTTTAAAAGACATATTAAATAAAGATTTTATATATATTGAAAATGACATCATTAAAGTTACTGAAAATGGCAGAAAAAAGACATTGGACAAGTTTAATGATTGGATGAAATAGAAGGTTATTGATTTTCTATATCGTTTTCAAAATATCAAAAATATTTTATTAAATTATTTCAAAAAATTAATAAAATTTTTAAAAGAGAGACAATTTTTCATAAATTTTCTCTCTTTTTTATTTGCTTTTTTAGATAGTAAATTTTAAATAAAAAATAACATATTGGGATAAATATTTTAACAGGGACAAATTAGTCCCTTTTTTTAAAGTTTGAAATTTCAAAATTATTTTAAAAAACGACTTAAAATATATAGATTTTTTTAAAGATTTTGAATATAATTAATCTTGAGATATTACTCAATTAAATATATCATTTCTATTTAGGAGGATTTATGAAAAAGAAATTTTTGGCACTTATGTTGTCGGCGTTAATGATTGGTACTACTGCTTGTGGTGGAAAGACTGAAAAGAAAGAAGAAGCAAGCAAGGATATGAAAGCAAATGAAGAAGTTACAGGAAAAGTAAGAATTTATACTTCAATGTATGAAGATATAATTGCTAATATGAAACCTGCTTTAAAGAAGAAATTCCCAAATTGTGAAATTGAATTTTTCCAAGGTGGAACTGGAACATTACAAACAAAGATTGCTGGTGAAATTGATGCAGGGAAACTTGCTTGTGATATTATAATGGTTGCAGAACCTTCATATGCTTATGAATTAAAAGAAAAGAAAGTATTACATAAATTTGATATCGATAACAAAGATAAATTAGCATTTGAATATGATAAAGAAGGATATTGGTATCCAGTTAGAATTTCTAACATGGTATTAGCTTACAATCCTGAAAAAACTAAGAAAGAAGATTTAGCTTTAAGTTTTAAAGATTTCGCTGAAAAACAAAGTCTTACTGGAAAAATTTCTATGTCAGACCCATTAAAATCTGGTACTGCTCTTGCAGCAATCAGTGGATTAAAAGATAAATATACTGAAGATTATTTCAAAAAATTAGCTGAAAGAAAAGTTGCTATCGAAGCTGGTAGTGTTGCTTTAACAAAACTTGAAACTGGTGAAATGGACGAACTTATGATTCTTGAAGAATCAGTTCTTAAGAAAAGACAAGATGATAACTCATCATTAGAAGTTATTTATCCAACAGACGGAACAATTGTAGTTCCTTCACCAATTATGATTGTAGATGAAAAATTAACTGAAAATAAGAATACAAAAGCTGCTGAAGCTATTTCAAAATGGTTTTTATCAGATGAAGGTCAAAAATTTATAGTTAAAGGCTGGATGCATTCAGTATTAAAAGATTTCCCTGAAGTTCCATACGATGCAATTAAAACTTCTGAAATTACAGGAAATAGTATCAATGTTAAATGGGAACAAATGGTAAAAGATAGAGATTCTCTAAGAAAGATGTTCACTGATACAATCGGTAAAAAATAATTATTTTTCTAGAATTTAAAGAAATATTATTTCACAATAAAAAAATATAACAGAGGGAGGAAACTCCCTCTTGTTAATGAAAGGTTTATTTTATGCAAAAGACAGAAAGAAAATTTAAATTAGATATAAAATGGATAATTATGTTATCTATTGTTGCACTTTTACTTATTTTTGAAGTTTTTCCACTTTTATATCTATTTGTTAAATCCGTATTTCCTAATGGAAGTTTTACTTTTGAGGCTTTTAAAAGAGTTTATAGCTACGATGCAAACTTTATAGCTATTAGAAATACTCTTGTTACAGCGGTTGCAACTACATTTTTTGGGATGTTAATAGCATTTCCGCTAGCTTTCTTAGTAGGAAGAACAAATTTATACGGTAAAAAAATATTTAGAACTATGTTTGTAATTACATATATGGTTCCACCTTATGTTGGAGCTATGGCTTGGCTTAGACTTTTAAATCCAAGAGTTGGATCTTTAAATATGTTTATACAAAAAATATTTGGACTTAGTGAACCTATTTTCAATATTTATAGTGTATGGGGAATGATTTGGGTACTAACTTGTTTTTATTATCCTTATGCATTTATTACAATTTCTCGTGCAATGGAAAAAATGGATCCTTCTCTTGAAGAAGCAGCTAGAATTTCAGGAGCCAGTCCTTTAAAAACATTATTTACAGTAACAATCCCAATGATGACACCGAGTTTAATAGCTGCGGGACTTTTAGTTTTCGTAACAGCTGCATCTTGTTATGGTATTCCATCTATTATCGGTGCTCCAGGACAAATTCATACAGTTACAACAAGAATAATCGAATTTGTTCATATTGGAAATGAAGAAGGTATTATTGATGCCACAACTCTTGCTGTATTCTTAATGATAATTGCCAATTTGGTTTTATATTTTTCAACATTTGTACTTGGAAAGAAACAATATATTACAATGAGTGGAAAATCTACAAGACCTACAATAGTTGATTTAGGAAAATGGAGAACTCCTCTTACAATCTTAGTTTCACTATTCGCTTTTATAGTAGTTATTGTTCCATTTATAACAGTAGCACTTACTTCCGTAACTATCAATATGGGTAAGCCTTTAAATGCAAGGAATTTTTCATTTAGATTCTGGCAGCAAATGCTAACAAGAGATAGTATACTAAGTTCTACAATAAACAGTTTAATTGCAGCTTCTGCAGCAGCACTTATAGGAATTATAATCTCTTGTATGATGGCTTATTTGTTACAAAGAACTAAAGTAAAAGGAAGAAAGCTTCCAGACTTCTTAATTACAGTTGGGTCGGGAACACCAAGTATTGCAATAGCTCTTGCCCTTATAATGACAATGAGTGGTAAATTTGGAATAAATATTTACAATACAATATATATTATGATAATTGCATATATGATTAAGTATATGCTAATGGGAATGAGAACAGTTGTCTCTGGAATGAGTCAGGTGCATCCATCTTTGGAAGAGGCATCACAAATTTCTGGAGCTAGTTGGTTAAGAATGATAAAAGATGTTACTGCACCACTTATTATGCCATCAATAGTTGCAGGTATTTTCTTAATTTTCATGCCTAGTTTCTATGAACTTACAATGAGTACATTATTGTATTCATCTCATACAAAGACAATTGGTTTCGAACTATATAATTATCAAACATATCATAGTCAACAAATAGCAAGTGTACTTGCTACTGCAATTTTGATTTTTGTATTGGTAGTAAACTGGATTTTAAATAAGATTACAAAAGGTAAGTTTTCAATTTAGGAGGAAAAATGTCAACTATTACGATAAAAGAAATAAGTAAATCTTTTGGTGATGTAGAAGTTTTAAAACCTTTTACAGAAACATTTAAAGATGGAGAATTTATAACTTTATTAGGACCTTCAGGTTGTGGAAAAACAACAATGTTAAGACTAATTGCTGGTTTTGAAAAACCAACAAGTGGAGAAATCCTAATAGGGGATAAAGTTGTATCAGGAGGAAAAACATTCCTTCCACCTGAAAAAAGAGGAATAGGAATGGTATTTCAATCATATGCAGTTTGGCCTCATATGAATGTTTTTGATAATGTTGCCTATCCATTAAAAATAGCAGGTGTTAAGAAAGAAGAAATAAAAGAAAGAGTTGAAAAAGTTTTAGAAATAGTTCACTTATCTCAATATAAAGATAGAGAACCATCAGAACTTTCCGGTGGACAACAACAAAGAGTTGCTCTTGGACGTGCTTTAATTTCTAGACCAAAATTACTTTTACTTGATGAACCTCTTTCAAATTTGGACGCAAAACTTAGAGAAGAAATGCGTTTTGAAATAAAGGAAATTCAAAAAAGACTTGGAATTACAGTTGTATATGTAACTCATGATCAAATTGAAGCTATGACAATGAGTGATAAAATTATCTTGATAAATAAAGGTGTAGTTCAACAAATAGGAACTCCAGAAGAAATTTACAGAAATCCTGTAAATCCATTCGTTGCAAACTTTGTTGGTCGTGTAAACTTCATTAAGGGAGTTGTAAAAGACTGCTTTGTTGAACTTGCAGACACTGGAAAGAAATTGCCATATGATGGAGATAAGACTGGTAATGTTATTGTTGCAATAAGACCTGAAGCTCTAAGAATTGATGAAAAAGATGGAACAATTGATGCAAAACTTGTAAGTCAATTCTATCTTGGAGATGTTAATGATTGTAAGGTAGATTTAGGTAATAATAATGTAGTCAGAGTTATTGACCATGTTGAAACTTATGGTGTATATGAAGAAAATGCAGATATTAAATTAAGAATTAAAAACTTTATGGTATTTGATGACGACGGAAAAGATTACACTAAAATAATAACATAAAAATTAATTTTAAAGCTATTGAATTTTTTCAATAGCTTTTTTATGTTTTATAGTCATATTGAGTTTTGCAATTTAATGTGATATAATTAATTATAGAGAGATAAGAAGGGATGTGAGATGTATGGAAACTGTAAGATTATATACAAGACAAGATATTAGATCTTTAAAAGAAATTGAAGAAAAAGGATATTTTACGAATAAAATTTCTTATGTTAAAGAAAATTTTGGCGTGATTTCTGATTATATTTTAAATTGTTATAATTATTTTGTAAAAGAGGCAAGTAAAAGAGTTCCAAAACCGGATGACGTTGAAATGCCTGTTTGGTGTGGAGTAAGCAATAAAAATTGTATGCCTCCAATTGAAAATTCAATTCTATATGTTTTAGACGTTCCAGAAGATGAGGTAATCTATTTTGACGGAGTTAAATGGGATTATGTACTCAATCATCATTATATTCCATTGGATGAAGAAGATGATAAAAAGTATAAAAAGAGATTAAAAGATAAGGGAATAGATAATGGCTTCGAATTTTTTGAAGGAAAGTATAAAAATTTTTATCCCGAAGAAAGACAGATAGTTATAGACAGTTGGACTAGAATATTCGATATTGATGAATGGAATATTTATAGAGTTCAAGCAAACATTTGGAAAATAAAAAAAGAATGGATTTTTGCTTTGGTAAAAAAAGGAGATATTATTCCTTAAATTTCATATTTAAGTGATAATTTAATAAATATTTATTTTAAAATCATTAACATTTTTTAGAAGTTAGTATAATAAAATTGAGATAGTAATGTCTTTTTATTTAGAGAATTATAATATAACATCTGGCATACATATTTTTTTGGGTGATTCATAAAAAAATTAAGGAGGGTTTTATGAAAAAATTTTTTAGGAAATTGGTTTTAATTTTGCCTGTTTTTATTGCTTTGTCAGGTTGTTCTAAAAGTTCAAAGGTTGATGATGATAATACAAAAAAGCAAGTAGTTAGAAAGGCAAGTAAAGAGATAGAAAAAATCTGTGGATATTATTATGCCTATGATTCACAAATTGTTTTAGATAATGGTGAATATTATGGTGTGCCTTGTATGTATTATAAGGCTAAACCTATAGACTTTGATAAATGTTCAAAAGAATCTGTTAAAAAACTTCGTGGAGATTTTACGGATGATGGAAATTTTTTGGAACCGAAAATTTTTGAAGAAGGCGAAAAAAAGTATTTAACAGCTAATTTTTTCCCTGAAAAGAAGTTTTGGATAAAAGATGAAAAAACCATTGTTGATGTTGAAACGAATACGGAATATAAAAAGGGCGACCCTAAATAAATATGTGAAATTAATTAAACAACAAATGATTTTTGCCATTGGTTGTTTTTTAAAATAAAAAGTAGAGTGGATATTATGAAAAATAAATTTAAAATTTTAGTTATATTTTGCATTTTATTGACTTCTTGTAGTAAAGGAAATGTTAAAGAGACAGAAAATACCAGTGAAAAAAATAAATTTGGGAATCATATTATTGCTGAAGCTAAGATGGATTCTTATATGAATTTGAATGATGTTGAAAAAGAAACGGAAGTAATTGTTTTGGGTAAAAAAATAAAGCAAAATCCGTCAACAATACAAAAGAATAATGGTTATGTTAATGGTGTATATACAATCTCGAATTTTAAAATAGAAAAGGTTATAAAGGGTAATTTCAAAGCGGGAGATGTTATAGATGTTTTTGAAAGTGCCGGAATAGATGAGGAAACTGGAAAGATTTATCATATTGCAGGATATGAGTTAATGGAAAAGGATGAGGAATATTTACTGTTTTTAAGACATTCGGAAACAGATCCTTGGTATATGATATCAGGATTGAAATTTGGTAAAATTTCACTTTTAGGTAAAAAATCAGAGTTCAGAATAGAATTAGAAAAAATAGATCATTATCCGGAAGAATTTGAACTTGAAGGTAAAATAAGAGAAGAAGCGATAAAAAAATATATTGAAAAATAATAAAAAATTTTAAAAATGGTCTGTCAGATGATTTTGACAGACCGTTTTTTATGTAATATAAACTTAAATTATATTAAATAAATTTTCAAATTTTAAATAATTAATAATGAATATTGACAAAAAGATTTTTTTGTGTTCTAATTCTTATGTAATATTAAATTGAAAGGAGAAAAAATGAATATAAGAACAAAAGATCTTACTTTAGCAGCTCTATTTAGTGCATTAATTGCAGTAGGAGCATTTATAAAGATTCCATTTTTCATTGTTCCTATTACATTACAAACTCTGTTTGTAGTTCTATCAGGATTAGTACTTGAACGTAAATTTGCTGTATTAAGTGTAATTGTATATTTGATGATTGGACTTGCGGGTTTCCCAGTGTTTGCAAATGGTGGAGGAATTAATTATATTTTTAGTCCAACTTTTGGTTATTTAGTAGCATTTGCTTTTGCGACATATTTTATTGCAAGTTTTAAGGAAAAAAATATATTCTTAGCTACTGGAATTGGAATTTTAATTATTTACATTATTGGTATGTTGTATTTTGTATTTTTACAATATGCTCTTAATGGAAAAGTGTATTCAATAAGCTTTTTATTATATAATTTATTTTTAATATTCTTACCAGGAGATATACTTTCCTGTGTAGTTGCAATCATTGGATATAGAAAGATACTTAAAATAATGAAATAAATTTATAAAGACAACAATTTTTTAATTGTTGTTTTTTTATTGCAGTTTAGAGAATTTTTTAATTTAATTATTTTGAAATATACGATTTTATTTGTTTTTTGTAACATTTTGTTAAAATTTTTTTATAAACCTGCAAAAAACTTGACTTTACAAATCAAATAATATATAATTTGACTGTCAAAAGATTGACTGTCAAATATTTGATAATCAAAATAAAAAGGAGATTAAATTATGTTAGAAAAAGTTAAAGAAATTTTAGTTGAATCATTAAATATTGAAGGAAGCGAAGTAGTTCCAACTGCAAGATTAAATGAAGATTTAGGAATTGATTCTTTATCATCAATAGAACTTGCATTAGAATTAGAATCAGCATTCGATGTAAAGATTGAAGATGAAGAACTTGTAAAATTACAAACAGTTCAAGATGTAATAGATATAATAGAGTCAAAAACTAAGTAGTAAGCTATAATGAGTAGCTTACTTAATTTTTAGGGAGAAATTTATGGATATAGAAAAAATAAATAGTATTGTTGAACTGTTTAAAAATTCGGGATTAGATGAAATGACTTTAGAACTTAAAGACTTTAAGATTAATTTAAAGAATAATAAAGTTGAATATGTTGCTAAGGAATTTGTTAATGTTGTTGAAAAGAGTAGTCCTGTAAAAGTTGAAAAAGTTGAAGAACAAGTTAATGATATTAAAGGAGAATGGATTAAAGCTCCTTTTGTTGGAACTTTTTATGCAGCGCCAAGTGCTAATGAAGCTCCATATGTAAAAGTTGGCCAAAAGATAAATAAGGGCGATGTTATTTGCATATTAGAGGCAATGAAAGTTATGAATGAGATAAAGTCCAACAAGAGTGGAACTGTACTTGAAATTAAAGCACAAAATGGAAATATGGTTGAATTTGATGAGGAGCTTATCTTAATAGGAGATTAAAATGATTAGAAAGTTATTAGTTGCTAATCGTGGAGAGATAGCAGTAAGAATAATTAGAACTTGTAAGGAAATGGGAATTACAACAGTTGCAGTTCATTCAGTAGGAGATAAGGAAGCATTACATGTTAATTTAGCAGATGAATCAATATGTATAGGTCCTGATAATCCTTTAAAATCATATCTTAATATGAATAATATTATTCAGGCTGCTTGTAGTAGTGGATGTGATGCAATTCATCCTGGATTTGGTTTTTTAAGTGAAAATCCAAAATTTGCCAAATTGGTTGAAGAATGTGGTTTAATTTTTGTAGGCCCTAATCATGAATTGATTAGTATGTTAGGGGATAAAAATGAAGCCAGATTACAAATGGGAATTATTGGTGTACCAGTTATTCCTGGAAGTAAGGATGTAATTGAGACTGCTGAAATTGGACTTCAAGAAGCTGAAAAAATAGGTTATCCGGTTATTATAAAAGCTTCTAGTGGTGGTGGCGGTAAAGGAATGAGAATTGTTTGGAACAGTTCAGATTTTGTTGAAAATTATAATACTGCTAAATCAGAAGCGAAGATTAGTTTTAATGATGATAGAGTTTATATTGAAAAATATATAGAATCTCCAAAACATATTGAAGTACAACTTTTAGGAGATATGTTTGGAAATGTAATTCATCTTTATGAACGTGATTGTTCAATGCAAAGAAAAAATCAAAAAATTTTAGAAGAGGCGCCTTGTCATGTTCTCGATAATCATGTTCGAGAAAAGTTGATTAAAGACGCTGTTAAAATTTGTAAGCATTTAAAATATTATTCAGCAGGAACTATTGAATTTTTAGTTGATAAATCTGGAAATTATTATTTTATGGAGATGAATACAAGAATTCAGGTAGAACATCCTATTACTGAGATGATAACTGGAGTTGATATTGTAAGACAACAAATTCGTATTGCTTCTGGGTTGAAACTTAATATTAAGCAAGAAGATGTTAAAATCAACGGTTATGCAATAGAATGTAGAATTACAGCTGAAGATACCAAGAATAATTTTGCACCATCACCAGGCAAGATTAAGTTTTTAAATGTACCTTGTGGAAATGGTGTTCGTATTGAAACTGCAGTATATAATGGTTATACAATTCCACCTTTTTATGATTCAATGATAATGAAGGTAATAACTTATGCACCTACAAGACTTGCTTGTATCAAGAAGATGAGAGCAACTCTTGAGGAGTTATTTGTTGATGGAGTAAAGACAAATATAGAATTTCAATACTTGCTACTACATAGTGCCAAATTTATAAGTGGAAGATACGATACAAGCTATGTTGCAAATTATATAAAGGAGTTAAGTGAAAATGCAGAATTTATTTAATCATAGAAAAATTGAGATAAGTAAACTTAAAATATATAGAAAAAATAATCCTACATTTTTACCAAAGGAAATTCCGGATAATCTTTTTAAAGCTTGTCCAAATTGTAATGAAAATATCACCAAGGAAGAATGGGAGTCCAACTTATTTGTTTGTAATAAATGTGGACATCATTTAAGAATTGGAGCTGTTGAAAGAATTAGAGAGCTTTGTGATATTAACTCTTTTAGTGAATTTGATGCAGAGATTACTACTTATAATGAAGAAAATTTTTACCAATATGATGAAAAGCTAGAAAAAGCTAGAACAAATAGTGGAATTAATGAAGCTGTTGTTTGTGGAGTTGGAGAAATTTCAGGAATTAAAGCTGTTGTTTGTGCTATGGATAGTAATTTTATGATGGGAAGTATGGGAAAAGTTGTAGGAGAAAAAATTACTCGTTCAATTGAATATGCGACTTTGAAAAAATTACCTTTAATCGTAGCTACTGCAAGTGGTGGAGCTAGAATGCAAGAGGGGATTATCTCCTTAATGCAAATGGCAAAAACAAGTGCAGCTTTAAAAAAATTTAATGATAAAGGTCTATTGTATATAACTATTTTAACTGATCCAACTACTGGTGGAGTAAGTGCAAGTTTTGCAATGCTTGGAGATATTATTATCGCTGAGCCAAAAGCTTATATTGGTTTTGCTGGAAAGAGAGTTATTGAAAAAACAATAAATGAGAAATTGCCTGAAGAATTCCAAAAAAGCGAATTTTTGCTTAAAAAAGGCTTTGTAGATCTTATTGTAAGTAGAAATAGATTAAAAGATACTCTACATAAACTTTTAATCTTACATGGAGTGAAGTAATGGAATATAAAGATTATGAATTAATAATTAGAGACCTTATAGAAAAAAAGAATAATGCAACTGATGAGGAAGAAAGAGAAAATCTTTCAAATAAAATAAAGAAACTATGTCATGAAGCAAATCAAAATTTGACTTCTTGGGATAGAGTTTGTATAGCTAGAAATAGAATGCATCCAAAAGCTGAAGACTATATTAAAAGACTTTTTACAAATTTTGTGGAATTGCATGGAGATCGCTTTTTTGGGGACGATAAAGCTATAATTTCTGGTATTGGACTATTTCATGATATTCCAGTTACAGTTATTGCACAAGCAAAGGGAAAAACTACTGAAGAAAATATTGAAAGAAATTTTGGTATGAGTAATCCTGAAGGTTATCGTAAGGCGATAAGAATTGCAAAACAAGCAGAAAAATTTAAAAGACCAATAATTACTTTTGTAGATACTGCTGGTGCTTATCCGGGAAAAGATGCAGAAGAAAGAGGTCAAGCAGAGGCAATTGCAAAATGTCTTTATGAGTTTTCAACTCTTGAAACACCAGTTATCTGTGTTGTTATTGGTGAAGGTGGAAGTGGTGGAGCTCTAGCTTTAAGTCTTGGAGATTGTATTATAATGCTTGAAAATTCAATTTATTCTGTTTTATCTCCTGAAGGCTTTTCATCAATTTTATGGAAAGATGAAACTAGATGTAAAGAAGCTAGTGAAATGATGAAGCTTACTGCATATGATTTAAGAGAAAAGGGAATAGTTGATGAGATAATAAAGGAGCCTTTTGGTGGAGCTCAAAATAATTTTTCTGAAGTTATAAAACTTTTAGATGAAAGTATTTATAAGAGAATAAAGGAACTTAGAAAAGCTAGTAAGAGTAGTTTACTTTCTAATAGGTATAAAAAATATAGAAATATTGGAGTATATTAATGAAGATTTTAGGTTTTGGGAAAGCTGTTCCTAAAAAAGTTGTTACTAATGATGATCTATCAAAATTCGTTGAAACAAGTGATGAATGGATTTTTCAAAGAACAGGAATTAGGGAACGTAGAATTTCAGATGAAAATACAAGTGAATTAGCGTATAGATCTGCTGTTGAGGCAATTAAGAATTCAAATATTGATAAGAATGAAATTGACTTGATTGTTTGTGCGACAATGACTCCTGATAATTATACTCCATCTGTAGCATGTATGGTACAAGAAAAATTAGGGCTAGGAGAAAATGTAACAGCATTTGACGTCAATGCAGCATGTACTGGATTTGTATTTGCTCTAAAAGTTGTTGCCTCCATGCTTAATACATATCATAAAAAAGCATTGGTAATTGGTTGTGAAACACTTAGTAAGATAATTGATTTTGGAGATAGAAATACTTGTGTTTTATTTGGAGATGGTGCCGGTGCAATAGTAGTTGAAAAAGACGGTAAAAATGAAGAATTTTATGCTTGTAGTTTAGGAAATGATAAAGATCTTGTTGCAGAAAATGTTGAGATGAATTTTGAAATGAAAAATAAAGTTCTTAAATCTGGCTTCTTAAAGATGGATGGTAAAGAAGTATTTAAGTTTGCAATCAATGTAGTAGAAAAATCAATTAACAATATTTTAGAAATGACAAATTTAAAAATGGAAGATATTAAATTGATTATTCCTCATCAAGCAAATCAAAGAATAATAAGTAATGTTGCAAAAAAACTTAATGTAGATAATGATAAGTTTTTTGTTAATTTAGAAAAATATGGCAATACAAGTGCTGCAAGTATCCCTATGGCTTTTTGTGAAGCTTTTGAATCAAAGAAAATTACAAAAGGAGATAAAGTAATATTAGTGGGCTTTGGCGGCGGACTTACATGGGGTTCTACAATTATTGAAATATAGGAGAATAGTATGATTAATGAAATATTAGGTATAAAGTATCCAATTTTTCAAGGCGCAATGGCAAATATTTCAACGGCAGAATTTGCAGCGGATGTTAGCAATTCTGGAGCTCTTGGGATTATTGGAACAGGAGCTATGGATGCTAAAATGGTAAGGGATTCTATTAGAAAGTGTAAAGAGCTTACAGATAAACCTTTTGGTGTTAATATAATGTTAATGAATCCATATTGCGACGAGATTATTGAGGTTATTTTAGAAGAAAAAGTAGCAGTTGTTACAACTGGAGCAGGAAATCCAGGTGCTTATGTTGAAAGATTGAAAGCTAAAGGGATTAAAATTATTCCTGTTGTTCCATCTGTTGCACTTGCTAGAAGAATGGAAAGTATTGGTGTTGATGCAGTTATTGTTGAGGGAACTGAATCAGGTGGTCATGTTGGAGAGCTTACAACTATGGCACTAGTTCCACAAGTTGTAGATGCAATCAATATTCCAGTAATTGCTGCTGGAGGAATTGCAGATGGTAGAGGTTTTAATGCTGCTATCGCTTTAGGAGCAATTGGAGTTCAAGTTGGAACTTGTCTTTTAGTTGCTAAAGAATGTCCAGTACATCAAAATTATAAAAATGCAGTAATCAAAGCAAAAGATATTGATACTGTAGTTACAGGTAGAACTATAAATACACCTGTTAGAATTTTAAAAAATGATATGAGTAGAAAATTTTTACAATTAGAAAAAGAAATTTCATCAAGAGAGGAATTAGAAAAATTGACATTGGGTTCTTTAAAAAGAGCAGTTGTTGAAGGTGATGTTAAAAATGGTTCCGTTATGCTTGGACAAATTTCTGGTTTAATAAAAGAAGAAAAGACTCTAAATGAAATTTTTGAAAATATAATGAAAGAAAGTAAGGAAGAGTTTGAAAGATTGAAAAAATTAATAGGTGGAGACAATGCTTAAGTCTGTTAAATTAAAAGATAAGATTTTAGAAGTTCCTATTATTCAAGGTGGTATGGGAGTTGGAATATCCCTATCAGGCTTGGTAGGAAATGTTATGAGGGAAAATTGTATGGGAGTACTAAGTTTCGCTCATCCTGGTTATAGTTGTAAAACATTTTTAAAAGAAACTTCTAAAGATAATTTTCTTGCAATGAAAGAAGAAGTTGATAAGGCAAGAAAAATTTCCGGTGGAAAGGGACTACTTGGAGTTAATGTAATGGTTGCAACAACTGAATATGCGTCTTATGTTAAGGAATGTGTTAAATTAGGTGTGGATGCAATCATCTCTGGAGCCGGACTTCCTCTTAATTTACCAGAATTAACTAAAGGGAGTGATGTTCTTATTGCTCCAATTATATCAAGTGGAAAGGCTTTAAATCTAATACTAAGGAGATGGGATCAACATCATAATAAGATTCCTGATTTTGTTGTTATTGAAGGAAGTGAAGCTGGAGGTCATCTTGGTTTTAAAAAAGATGATATTTTAAATGATACTTGTGAAAGTATTGATGAGATTTTAGAAGACTGTTTGAAATTAGTTGTTAATTATGAAGAAAAATATAATCAAAAAATTCCAATTTTTGTAGCTGGTGGTATTTATACTGGAAAGGACATTGCAAAATATGTTAAGCAAGGTGCAAGTGGTGTTCAAATGGGAACAAGATTTATTGCTACAGAAGAATGTGATGCTCATGAAAAATACAAAGATATGTTTGTAAAAGCTACAAAAGAAGATATTGTTATTGTTAAAAGCCCAGCGGGATTTCCTGGAAGGGCAATAAGAAATAAATTCACAGAAAGATTGGATAAAGATGGGAGAATTCCTGTTAGATATTGTGTTGATTGTATTTTACCATGTAATCCTAAAAATACAGTTTATTGTATAACAGAAGCTTTGATAAATGCTGTTAAAGGCGATGTGGATAATGGACTAATATTTTCAGGGACTAATGCTTATAGAATTGATAAGATAACAACTGTTAAAGAATTAATTTCAGAATTAGTTTCTGAAGCTAATAATGAATTGAGGTGATTATATGAAGATAGCATTTTTATTTGCCGGTCAAGGCGCTCAATATGTAGGAATGGGAAAAGAATTGGCAGACAGTTCGGCATTTAAAGAAGTATTTGAATATTTACCTTCAAATTTACAAAAAATTTGTTTTGAAGGTCCTGCTGAAGACTTAAATAATACTTTAAATGCCCAACCATGTTTAGTCGCAGTATCTTTAGGAATAGCTAAAGTTTTAAAAAGCCATGGCATTGATTGTGAGTATGCAGCAGGATTGAGTTTAGGAGAATATACAGCTTTAGCATATAGTGATGCATTATCTGTAAAAGATGTTTTAGAGCTTGTTAGAAAGCGTAGTGAAATAATGTCTAATGCTGTTCCTAAAAATACTGGTATGGCTGCGATTTTTAGTTGTGAAGCAAAAGTAATTGAAGATGTAATTAAAGATATAAAAAATGTAGAAATAGCAAATTATAACAGTCCAAAACAGATTGTAATTACAGGAAGTATGGAAGGAATAGATGAAGCTATTTTAAAGTTAAAAGATTTGGGATATAAGTCTAAAAAATTGAATGTAAGTGGAGCTTTTCATTCAAGTTATTTAAACAAAGCAAGTGAGGAATTATTCACTGTTTTAAAAGAGGTTGATTTTAAAGAACCAAATAAAAAAATAGTATTTAATACTGTTGGAAAGACAAGTGATGAGGATGTTAAAATCCTTTTGAAAAATCAAATTAAGTCAAGTGTTAAATTCATGCAAAGTGTTGAGTTTATGATTGAAAATGGTGTAGATACTTTTATAGAAATAGGACCTGGAAAAGTTTTAAGTGGTCTGGTAAAACAAATTAATCCAGATGTGAATATTTATTCAGTTGAAAATCTTGAGTCCATTGGAAAGGTGGTTGAATTATTAAATGAATAAGGTTGCATTAGTTACAGGAGGAAGTGGTGGAATAGGTAAAGCTATTTCTATTAAACTTGCCCAATCAGGATATGATGTAGTAATAAACTATAATTCTGACTACGAAAAAGCTCTTGAAGTTAAAAAAATATGTGAAGAATATAATGTTAAAGTTCTTTTATATAAATGTAATATTTCAAATTTTGAAGAAGTTGAACTCATGTTTAAAGAAGTTGTAAAAGAAATGGGTAGAGTTGATGTTTTAGTAAATAACTCTGGTATTACAAGAGATACATTAATTTTAAGAATGAGTGAAGAAGATTTTGACAAGGTAATAGATGTTAATTTAAAAGGATGCTTTAATTGTATTAAAAATGTTTCAAGATTTATGATGAAACAAAAATCTGGTGTAATTGTTAATATTTCAAGTGTAGTCGGACTTTCTGGAAATATCGGACAGGTTAATTATGCCGCAAGTAAGGCAGGAATTTTAGGTTTAACTAAATCTGTTGCTAGAGAATTAGTTTCTTTAAATGTTAGATGTAATGCAGTTGCTCCTGGTTTTATAGAAACTGAAATGACAGATCAACTTTCTGATAATGTTAAAGAAAGTGTTTTAAAGTCAATCCCTATGAATAAGATGGGAAGCCCAGAGGACGTTGCAAATTTAGTTAATTTTTTAGTTAGTGATGAATCAAAATATATAACAGGTCAAGTAATTAATGTTGACGGTGGAATGATAATGTAGGTGTGATATGAAAAGAAGAGTTGTAATAAGTGGATTGGGTGTTGTTTCACCAATTGGAAATGATAAAGAAGAACTTTGGAATTCTATAGAAAATGGAAAATGTGGAATTGATGAAATTACTTTTTTTGATACAAGCGAACATAAGGTAAAACTTGCTGCTGAAATTAAGGATTTAGATTTTGAAAAATATTACAATAAACGTGATTTAAAATTTAATGATCGTTTTGTAAAATTTGCAAGAATAGCAACAAAACAAGCTTTTGAAGATTCTAATCTTCAAGATTTTGATAGAGATAGAACTGGAGTCATCTTAGCAAGTGGAATAGGTGGAATTGAAACTATTTCAAATTGTGAAAATGTATTAAACGAAAAAGGTCCTAGTAGAGTATCTCCATATTTTATTCCTATGGCATTGATCAATATAGCAGCAGGAACTGTAGCAATTGACTTGGATGCAAGAGGATATTGTAGTAGTGTTGTTACTGCTTGTGCTGCTGGGACAAACGCCATTGGAGAAGGCTTTTTGAAAATTAGAGATGGATACATGGATATTGTTTTTGCAGGGGGAAGTGAAGCATCAATAACACCACTTGCTGTAGCGGGCTTTGCTAGTATGAGAGCTTTAAGTGAAAGTACAGATAAAAATAGAGCTAGTATTCCTTTTGACAAAGAAAGAAATGGATTTGTAATGGGAGAAGGAAGTGCAGTTTTAGTGCTTGAAGAATTAGAACATGCTTTAAAACGTAATGCTAAAATTTATGCTGAAATTGTAGGTTATGGAAATTCTTGTGATGCTAATCATATTACTGCTCCTTTAAGTGATGGTAGTGGTGCTGGAAAAGCAATGTTAAATGCTATTAGCGATGCTGGAATTGAAGCAAAAGATATCGGATATATCAATGCTCATGGAACAAGTACTCCTTTAAACGATAAGTCAGAAACATTGGCAATAAAATATGCTTTTGGCGAAAACTTTAAAGATGTATTAGTTAGTTCTACAAAATCTGCTACAGGACATTTGCTTGGAGCAAGTGGCGCTGTTGAAGCTTTAATTACAACATTAGCATTGAAAAATTCATATATTCCTGCAACATTAAATTTAAATGAAATTGATGAAGAATGTGATTTGAATATCGTTAAAAATAAGGGATTAGAAAAGAATATTAAATATGCAATGAGTAATTCCTTAGGTTTCGGTGGACATAATGCAAGTATAATATTGAAAAAATGGGAGGACTAATATGGTTTATAATTCAAATGAAATTCAAGAAATAATACCACATAGATATCCATTTTTACTTGTAGATAGAATTGATTTTATTAATGAAGAAAAAACTGAGATAGTTGGAACAAAATGTGTAAGTGCTAATGAAATGCAGTTTATGGGACATTTTCCTAATAAGCATGTTATGCCAGGAGTTTTAATTGTTGAGGCTTTGGCTCAAACTGGCTGTGTTTTACTTCTTAGTAAAGAGGAAAACAAAGGTAAAATTGGTTATTTTGCTGGAATTAATAAAATGAGATTTAAACAAATGGTTCTACCAGGAGATGTACTTACTTTGAAGGTAAAACTAGTTAATAGTAAAGCAAATATCTATATTGCTGATGTTTGTGCAATGGTAGAAAATAAGGTTGTTTGTAGTGGTGAAATAATCTGTTCTGTAGGAAATTAAAAAAAGATATAAGTATAAGAGTTATCTTATACTTATATCTGAACTAATTAATTTGATTATTCTATCTTGAGCTTGGACTATTAAAGAGCCATTATCATCAATATCAATAGCTGTTGCATTGAATTGTTCATCATTTTGAATTACTGATATATCTTTTCCAAGTACATAAGAATTTTCTTTGTATATTTTAAGATAATCTTCCTTTTCTAAAAAATATGAATCAAAGAAATTAATTATTTCAGAAATCAGTTTGTTTCTTGAAATATCATTATTTATATTATTTTCTATTGATGTTGCAATATTTTTTAAACTTGAAGGAAAATCAAATTTTTTTACATTTATTCCAATTCCTACGATCATATTGTCAATGATGTTGGTATTAAGGTTAATTTGACTTTCGCATAGAATGCCACCAACCTTTAAATCATTTAGAATTATATCATTGACCCATTTTAATTTTACATCTAAATTACAAACAGATTTTATTGCTGAAAGAATAGCGACACTGGTTAAAATTGTAATTTTTAAACTCTCCTCTATTAAGCAATTTGGATTAATTAAAATAGACATATATATTCCAATATCTTTATTTGACATAAATTGTCTACTCTTTTTTCCATAACCATTTGTCTGCTCATTACTGATAACAATAGTACCATATTTTTTTTCATTTATTTTTGATTTTAGATATTTATTTGTTGAATTAATACTGTCAAAAATTTCAATATCATGTTCATACTTTAGATTTTGTTTAATCTCTTGTATATTTAAGTTGTTTTGTATAGTTTTCATATTGTAATTATATATAAATTTAATGAAAAAAACAACTATACTGATTTTGTATATTGACTAAAAGAAAATACTATTATATACTTTTAATAGAATTTAGGAGGATGAAAATGGCTGAGTGCAAAACGAGACAGACATTAAATGAATTATTAGTTGATTTATTTAATTTCATATTATATATACAAGAAAAATATATGAAAGAAAAGGGAGTGCCTTTAACAATGTATGAAGTTCATCTACTTGAAAATGTTTCAAAGATTGAAAATAATACAATTGGAAATATTGCAGACGCAATGTTAGTTACAAAGGGAACTCTTTCAGTAAATGCAAGTAGACTTATTAAAAAAGGATATTTAACAAAATATGTGGATAAAGAAGATAGAAGAGTTGTTAGAGTTGAAATAACTGATAAGGCAAGAGATATTTTAAAAATTCACGATGAATTCCATGAGAATTTAATTGATAGAGCTTTAGAAGATTTAAATTTATCTGATAATGAAGTTTTAAATAAAAGCTTTGAATCTATTTTGACATATTTTAAGACTGAATATAGAAAGATGAGTCAAAAATTTGAGGAACCAAAAGTTAAGGAAACTGAAATTAAAAAGATTAAAAAATTAAATATGAAAAGAAAGTTGAAATATACTGTTTAAATAGGGAATGTGGCTGTTTTTTTTAAAATCAGCCTTTTTGTTTTTTTGGTAAAAATGTGTTAAAATAATACTTAAGAATTTATATTTCAGATAGGAGATTTTTATGGTTAGTAAGGAAGAAGTAAAGAAAATTTATTATCTTGCAAACTTGAATGTAGAAGAAAACGAACTTGATGTTATTGCTAAAAAGTTTGATGATGTTCTTGTTTTTGCTAATGAAATTATGGAACTTGATACTTCAGAATGTGAAGAACTAGAAATAGTTGTTGAACACAACAGCCCGTTGAGAGAAGATGTTGTTGAAGAAAGTATTTCAAGAGAAGATGCACTTTTAAATGCAAGTGACAAAGAGTATGGATATTTTAGATTACAAAGGGTTGTGAAATAATGGATATTTTAAGTATAAGAGAAGATTTTATCAGCGGTAAAGTGGACCTAGTTTCCTTTTATAGTGATGTTATAAAGAGAATTGAAGATAAAAAAGAATTAAATATTTTCCTTGATTTTTCAAAAGAAAAAGTTATGGAAAGAGTTGAATTTTTAAATAATAAATTAAAGAATAAAGAAAAATTAGGATCTCTTTTTGGAATTTCTGTTTCCATTAAGGACAATATTTTAGTTAAGGGATATAAAAATACATGTGGCTCAAAAATTTTAGAAAATTATTCTCCGATTTTTAATGCTACAATTATTGACAGACTTTTAGAAGAAGATGCTGTAATCTTAGGAAAAGTTAATATGGATGAATTTGCAATGGGAGGTTCAGGTGAAACTTCTTATTTTGGAGCAACAAAAAACCCTCTAGATGAGATTTTAATACCAGGAGGATCTTCTTCAGGTTCTGCAAGTAGTGTAAGTGCTGACCTCGCGATGATTAGTTTAGGTTCTGATACGGGTGGCTCTGTAAGAAATCCTGCGTCTTTCTGTGCTTGTGTAGGTTACAAACCAACATATGGAATGATTTCAAGATATGGTGTTGTTTCAATGGCAAGCAGTTTAGACCAAGTTGGTATTTTATCAAATGATGTTAAATCAATTTTACCTGTTATAAATACAATTGGTGGAGTTGATAAGATGGATGCAGTTACTATGAGAGATACTGTTGATTTTAAAGAAGATAATAACTTTTCAATCAAAGGGCTAAAAATTGCTACTGTTTCTAATATTGAAGAATATGAAATTGATGATGTTGTTCTAAGTGATTATAAAAAAGCTATCGAAAATTTAAAGAGTCAAGGAGCAATAATCGAAGAAGTAGATTTTAAATATATTAAACATTCAACAAATGTATACAATGTTGTTATGAGTGCAGAAGTTTCAAGTAATATGTCTAGATTTGACGGTATCAGATATGGATATAGAACTGAAAATTATGACTCAACAAGAGAATTATTTACAAATACAAGAAGTGAAGGTTTTGGAGAAGAAGTTCAAAGAAGAATTGCAATGGGAACTTTCTATTTAGCAAGTTCTAATAACCAAGTACTTTATAAAAAAGGTTTGAAAGTTAGAGATTTGATTAGTAAAGAAGTAAATAAAGTTCTTTCAGAATATGATTTTATTTTAACTCCAACAACTACTTGTCTTCCTGGTAAGATAGGTGCTGAAAAGGATAATGCTTTAAAATCTTATGCTGGGGATACTTTTAATGTTCCAGTTAACTTTGCAGGTCTTCCTGCTATTTCTATTCCTTTAAATCTTAAGAAAATTGGCGGAAGCGTTCAATTTATAGCTAAGAGATTTGATGATGAAAAATTATTAAATCTTGCAATGAATTTTGAAAGGGGGCTTTAATATGAGTTTAAAGACAATAATAGGACTTGAAATTCACGTTGAATTACAAACTGATACAAAAATGTTCTGTGGTTGTAAAAATGAATATGGTTGTCCTCCAAATACTAATGTATGTCCTACATGTTTAGGTCATCCTGGAACTCTTCCAAGAATAAATAAAAGAGCTATTGAATATGCAATTATGGCTGGAAATGCGTTTAATTGTGAAATTTCTATGGATATGAAAATGGATAGAAAAAAATATTTTTATCCAGACTTGGTTAAGGGTTATCAAATTACTCAAGAGAGAACTCCTATTTGTAAAAATGGATATATAGAAATTGATACTGAAAATGGAGTTAAAAAACTTAGATTACAAAGAATTCATATTGAAGAAGATACAGGAAAATCAATTCATAATGAAAGTGGTCATACTCTTATGGACTATAATAGAGCTGGGGTTCCACTAATTGAAATTGTATCAGAACCTGATATGAATAGTCCTGAAGAAGCTATTGCGTTTTTAACAAATTTAAAAGAAACAATTAAGTATCTTGGAATTTCAGATGTTAAAATGGAAGAAGGATCTCTTCGTTGTGATGTAAACTTAAATGTTGTTGATGAAGAAAGTGGATTTAAAACAAAAATTACTGAAATTAAAAACTTAAACTCATTTAAGGCTGCACTTCGTGCTATGGAATATGAACAAAAAAGACATATAGAAAATATTAAGAATAACGTAGTTGGTGAAAAGGAAACAAGACGTTGGGATGAATCAAAGTTAGAAACTATAATTATGCGTCATAAAGAAGAAGGAAATGATTATAGATTTAGTGTTGAGCCTGATATTCCATATATCAAACTTGAAAAAGATTTTGTTGAAAAAATTAAGGAAAGAATGCCAGAACTTCCAAAGAATAAGAAAAATAGATTTTTGAGTGAATACAAACTTTCAGAATATGATGCAAATGTATTAACTCAAAATAAATATTTATCTGAATATTTTGAAAAAGTCGTTCAAAAGGTTAATGATGCAACTTTAGTATCAAACTGGTTACTTTCTGATGTGTTAAGAAGAGTTAAAGATTTAGAAATTGAATTTGAAGAAATTCCATTAAATATTGAATCTTTTGCAAGTCTATTAAAATTAGTAAAAGAAAATAAAATTAATGCTAATGTTGGTAAAAAACTTCTTAGAGAATTATTTGAAGATGGAGATTTTGATCCACTAAAAGTTGTTGAAGAAAGAGGATTAATCCAAATTTCTGATGACAGTGCATTAATTGAGATAGTTGAAGAAGTTTTAAAGAATAATCCATCTTCAATAGAAGACTATAAGAACGGGAAAGATAGAGCTTTAGGATTCTTAATGGGACAATGTATGAAGGCTTCTAAAGGTAAGGGAAATCCTCAAAAATTCAATGAATTAATTTTAGAAAGGTTAGTTTAATGAAAAAGGTTGCATTATCTACAGATAATAAGAATAAAATTAAAGAAATATTTGATATTTTAAATAAATACGATTTTGAAATAGTAACTAAAAGTGAATTAGGTGTTACTGAAGAATTTGAAGAAATTTATGATACACTTGAAGGAAACTCAAAACTTAAAGCGGAAAAGTTAAGAGAATACTGTTCATATGCTGTTTTAGCTGATGATACTGGACTTTTTGTAAATGCTTTAAATGGAGAGCCAGGAGTTCTATCTGCAAGATATGCTGGAGAGCATGGAGATAGTGATGCAAATAGAAAAAAACTTTTAAAAAATCTTGAAGGTAAAACAGATAGAAGTGCATATTTTAAAACGGTAATGGTTTTTGTCGATGAAAATGGAAAAGAATATGTTGCAAAGGGTATTCTAAAGGGTACTATTTCATTAGAAGAACGTGGAGAAAATGGCTTTGGATATGATAAGATTTTTGTTCCAGAAAATATGGACAAAACTTTGGCAGAAATTGCGCCTGAGGAAAAAAATAAATTTAGTCATAGAAAAAGAGCATTAGAAGATTTAAAAAATATTTTAGGTGATAAGTATGATAATAGCAGTTGTTAGTGATACTCACGGAATTGTACTTCCAGTAGCATATAGCTTACAAAGAAACAAGGTTGATATAGTTCTACATCTTGGAGATAATGCTTCAGATGCGAAAAAAATTGAACAAATAACTGGAATGGAAATTTATGCCGTTGCTGGAAACTGTGATGAGAATTCAAAAGATGTACCAGAAGAATTAGTTTTAGAAATTAGAAGAAAGAAATTCTTTTTAACTCATGGTCATAATTATGATGTTGATAATGGTATTGATAAAATAGTTGAAAAAGCTAAAGAAGTCGGAGCAGACTATGCTCTTTTTGGGCATACTCATGTGCATTTAAGAGAAAGAGTTGATGGAATAACTGTGTTGAATCCAGGTAGTACAACTCTTCCAAGAAAGGGAGATACAAAAGGTTACTATATAGTAAACTTAATTGAAAAAAGTGTAAATAGAATAAACTTAAAATAATCAGCTTAATAACCGATCAAATGGTCGGTTATTAGCTGATTTTTTCTAAGGAGTCATAAATGAAAGTAAAAAAAATAGGAATAGTAAGTCTATCGAGCGGAATTTTAGGAGAAGATTTTGTCTCTCATGAAGTTAAAATTGGAATTGAAAGACTTAAAAAATATGGAATAGAAGTTGAATTTTTACCTAACTCAACAAAGGGGATTGAATTTTTAAAAAATAACCCAAAAGCAAGAGCAAAAGATTTAATAGATGCTTTTAAAGATGATTCGATTGATATGATTTTATGTGCAATAGGTGGAGACGATACTTATAGATTATTGCCTTATCTGTTTGAAAATAATGAATTAGAAATGGCAGTAAAGCAGAAAATATTTTTAGGTTTTTCGGACACAACAATGAATCATTTTATGCTTAACAAAGTAGGAATAAAAACATTCTATGGACAGGCCTTTCTCCCTGATGTCTGCGAATTGTCAAAAGAAATGCTACCATATTCAAAGCATTTTTTTGAAGAATTGATTAATAACGGAGAAATTAAAGAAATTTATCCTAGTGATGTTTGGTATAATGAGAGAGAAGACTTTAGCGAAAAAGCTATAGGAATTTCTATGGAAGAGCATCATAATGATGGATTTGAATTAATAAGAGGAAATGCAAAATTCGAAGGTAAAATATTGGGAGGATGTCTAGATTCTATATTTGATATTTTTGATAATTCAAGATATAAAGATACGGTATATCTATGTCAAAAATATAATTTGTTTCCAAGTTTGGATGAGTGGAAGAATAAAATATTGCTACTAGAAACTAGCGAAGAAAGGCCTAAACCTGAGCTATTTAGAAAGATGATTCTTAAACTTGAAGAATATGGAATATTTGATGTTATTTCAGGTTTGATTATCGGAAAGCCACAAAATGAAGAGTATTATGAAGAGTATAAACAAATTCTTCTAGATGAAATAAAAAACAAAGATTTATCCATTGTATATAATATAAATGTGGGACACAGCACTCCAAGATGTATAATTCCATTTGGAGTAAATGCAAAAGTAGATATTGAAAGGCAAATTATAGAATTTAAAGAATAAACATATGAGTAAAAATATAGAAAAGAAAAGAAATAGAGAGAAAAAAGTAATAACAGAAATGATAAGACTCTATTGCAAGAAAAATCACAAAAATGGAGAATTATGTGATGAATGTAAAGAAGTTTTAGAATATTCTCTGAAAAGGATTGACCATTGTAGATATATGGAAACTAAAACTTTTTGTGCAAATTGTAAAACTCCATGCTATAGTCCACAAATGAAAGAAAAAATCAAAAAGATAATGAAATTTTCTGGTCCTAGAATGTTGATTTACCATCCAATATTGGTTGTTTATCATATTATAAGTGGAGCAAAAAAACAAAAATAAAAAAATTTTTTAAATAAAAGAAATTTATTGAATAAAATAAGCTGGAATACTGTCGTAAAAAGTTGAGTTTTTATTGAAATTTAAATATTTATTAACAGTGTTCTTTCTTATTTATCACTGACATTAATTGATTTTCATAATATATTAAACATAGGAAAAATAACGTAAATTTTATGTTTTAGTCTATTAAAAATAATGTTTGTGAAAAAGATTTTTTATAAAAAACACTTGAAATAAATAAAAAAAAGGTTTATAATAATCCTATGATTAAAATGGGGGAGAATTTTTGATTTTTTTTGAAAAAATTCAACTTTGTTTTATCGTAACATACAAAATGGTGTTTTAAATTGGTATTAATTATAAAATTTTTCTGTTGTAGTTGTAATAGTTATGAAAATGTTATTTTTAATTTAAATTTAAAGTATCGTTCAATATTAGGAGGTGATGAAATGACTACTGATGCTATAAACAGAGTTAAAGAAGCAGAGATGAAAGCGAAATCTTTACTTGATGAAGCTAAACAACAAGCTATTGCTTTGAAGAAGAATTCAGAAAAAGAGTGTGAAAGCATTTCTGAAAAAGTTATTAGTGATGCTAATAAAAAAGCCGAAGAAATCAAGTTTAGCTTAATTAATGAGGGAGAAATGCTAGCAAAACCTGTTATTGAAAAAGCTAGGATTGACGTGGATCTCATTAAATCTGTTGACGACAAAAAGTTAGAATCTGTGGTTAATTCAATAGTAGAGAGGATTGTGAGTGTAAATGGCAATAGTTAAGATGAAGAAATTCACTTTGTTTGCTTTTGAAGCTGAGAGAAAGCGATTGCTAGAAGAACTTCAAAGATTTGGTTATGTAAACTTTTCGAAATCTGATCCTATTGAGGAATTTGATTATCTTAAAGATGTAGAAGTATCTACAGTAGGTAATAACTATGTAGAAGAATCTACAAGAATAAAATGGATGATTGATTATGTAGGGAGATTCGTTGAGAAGGAAAAAGGTTTATCCGCTTTGAAGAAAGGTCCCGTAGTTTATACATTTAATGAACTTGAAAAAGAGGCTAATTCTTATGATTATATTCCAGATTTTAATGAATTGAGTGAGATTAGTAAAAAGATTGATTCAAATAATCAAAAGATTACAGCCATAGACAATTCCATTAAAGAGATATCACCTTGGAAGTCTATTAAAGAACCTATTGAAGATTTGAATTCATTTAGGAAGTTAAAATTTATTATGGGATACTTACCAACAAAGAGTCTTGAAAAATTTAAAACTTCAATTGTTGATTTAAAATCAACATATTTTGAAGAAATAGATATCGTTGGTAGAAATTCATATTGTATTATTTTTACAAATCAGCTTGAAAAAGAAGCAGTTTATGAAAATTTAAGATTAAATGGTTTTTCTGAAGTTAATCTTGAAATCAAAGGTGTAGTTTCTGAAGAAATTCAAAGACTAGAAGATGAAAAGAGAATCTTAGAAGAAGAAAATTCTAAGTTGACTGATGAAATTAAGAAATTTACAGTTAATCTTCAAAAGATGCAAAGCATTTATGAGTACTATCAAAATTTATCTCTTAGAAATACAGTGGTTTCAAATTTTAAAGCCACTGATAAGCTAGATATTATCCAAGGATATATTCCTGCTGACAAAGAGAATAATTTTAAGGAGCTACTTGAAAAACTTTCAGCATCTAAGGTTTATTTAGAAATTGAAGATGCAAAAAAAGATGATCCGGATGTTCCAATCATCTTAAAGAATAATAAAATAGCATCACTTTTTGAATCAGTTACAAAAATGTATGCTCTTCCAAAATATGATGAAGTCGATCCTACATTTATATTATCAATATTTTATTGGATATTCTTTGGAATGATGGTTGCAGACTTTGCTTATGGATTGATTTTATTTATTGGTTCAGGAATAGCATTAAAGACATTGAAGTTTAATGATTCGACAAAGAAATTTTTAAAATTTTTCTTCGCCCTTAGTTTTTCAACTATGATATGGGGATTAATTTACGGTTCAGCTTTCGGTGATTTGATTACTTTACCAACTCAAATATTGGACTCTTCAAAAGACTTTATGACTGTTCTGATGTTATCTTTAGCATTTGGTGGAGTACATTTAGCTTTTGGATTAGGAATGAAAGCATATGTTTTAATAAAAAACGGTAATCCTATGGATGCATTCTACGATGTATTCCTTTGGTACTTAACTTTAACAACTGTTATTTTAGTTATTGTTGGAAAGGTAATAACACTTCCAAGTATAGTAAATACAATAGCATTTTATGGAATGATAGTTGGTATGTTAGGAATCATTGCATTCGGAGCTAGAGATTCAAAAAGCATTGCCGGAAGAATAGCTGGTGGATTATATTCACTATATGGAATAACTTCATATATAGGTGATTTTGTTTCATATTTAAGACTTATGGCTCTTGGACTTGCAGGTGGATTTATTGCTGTAGCGATTAATATTATCGTAAAAATGCTTGTAGGCGGAGGAATTGTAGGTATTATTTTTGGAGTAATAGTTTTCGTATTTGCTCAATTATTTAATATATTCTTAAGTTTCTTATCAGCTTATGTTCATACTTCAAGACTTATGTATGTAGAATTTTTCAGTAAATTCTATGAAGGTGGCGGAAAAGCGTTCAAGAAATTTAGAAGTGAAAATAAATATATAGAAGTAAAATAATTCTAAAAAAAATAAAAAAAAACAAACGAAAAGGAGATTTTGTTATGAAAGATTTTATGGCTGTATTAGCAGAAAATGGTGGAGTTGTATTTGGTATATTAGGAGCAGCACTAGCTGTATTATTAGCAGGTATTGGATCTGCAAGAGGTGTTCAAATGGCAGGGGAAGCTGCTGCAGGATTAGTTATTGATGAACCAGAAAAATTTGGTAAAGCAATGGTATTACAATTATTACCAGGTACACAAGGACTTTACGGATTTGTAATTGGACTTTTCATAATGTTTAAATTAAGAGTAGATATGAGCTTAGTTGAAGGTTTATACTATGTTATGGTTTCATTACCAGTTGGTATCGTTGGATTAAAATCAGCTTATTACCAAGCGAGAGTAGCTGTTGCAGGTATTAATATCTTAGCTAAAAACGAAGAACATCAAACAAAAGGTATTATCCTTGCAGTAATGGTTGAAACTTACGCAATCTTAGCATTTGCAATGTCATTCTTACTACTTTCAAGCGTTGCATTCAAATAAAAAGCATTAAATAAAATAAAAGGGATGTGATTGAATGTCTAATTTGGACAATATAATAGATGAAATCCTTCAAGATGCTAAAAATGAATCTGAAAAAATAGTAGAAGATGCTAAAAGTGATGTTGCAGATCTTGTTGGAAAAACAGAAAGTGAAGCTCAAAAAAAGGCTGACAAGATAGTTGAAAAAGCAAAAGTAGAGGGCGCACAATCTAAAGATAGAATAATCTCAAACTCAAGTTTAACAGCAAGAGATATGGTTTTGGTTGCAAAACAAGAAATGATAAATAAAGTTTTTGAATTGACTAAAGAAAAATTAAAAACATTAAATCATGAAGATTATTTAAGTTTTGTAGAAAATTCTCTAAAGAAATTAGAAGTTAAAGAAGATAGTGAAATTATTCTTACAGAAAGCGAAAAGAAACTTGCAGGAGAAAAATTGTTTGGTATTAAGGTATCAGAAGATACTGTTGAAAGTGGATTTTCACTAAGAAATGGAAAAATAATTTTAAATAACGAATTTTCAAGTTTAATAGATTTAGTAAAGGAAGACTTGGAACAAGAAGTAGCAGAAAAGTTATTTAGTTAATAGGAGGTGTATTATGGATAGAGAAAATTTTATCCAATCAAGTGTTAGAATTCGTCATGCTGAGAAAAAACTCCTTACTAAACAACAACTTCAAAGACTTGCAGATGCAAAAAATCTTGAAGATGCAATTAAGTTGCTAAATGAAACTTCTTATTCAAGCGAACTTTCAAAACTAGATAGACCAGAGAATTATGAACAGGTTTTATCAGAAGTTTTGAATAAGACATACAAAGAGGCAATGGAAATTTCTCCAGAGAAGTCCTTAGTTGAAATTCTTTCTTGTAAATATGATTATCATAACTTAAAAGTTTTGGTAAAAGAAAATATTTTAAAAGAAAAATTTGACTCCATGTATTGTATGTTAGATGGAAATGAAATTGAAGCATTTAGAGAATTAGCTTTAAAAAATGATGAGGGATTATCAAAAGATTTTAAGGAATGTTTAGATTTCTTTGAAACTACTAAAGATCCTCAAGACATTGATATCTTTATAGATAAAAAATATTTTGAAAAAGTTTTAAGTTTAGCAGAAGGATTTAAACTTGAAATGATTACAGAATATTTTAAAGCTATGATTGATTTTATAAATCTTAGAACTTTCATAAGATGTAGAAAACAAAATCAAGTAAAGGAAACTTTAGAAAAAGTTTTAATTAAAGGTGGAGATGTTGAAACTGATAAGATTTTAGATATGTTTTATGAAGATATAGAAATTTTACCTGTTAAGTTAAAAGCATATAAAATTGGTAGAGTTCTTTCTAAAATCGTTGAAGAGTATAAAAACACTAATTCTCTTAATAGTTTTGAAAAAAGTATGGATGACTATTTAGTTGAAATTGTAAGAAAAGCTAAATCCATCCATTATGGAGCAGAAGTTATTTTTAGTTTCCTTTTTGCTAAAGAATTGGAAATTAAGAATTTAAGACTTATTTTAGTAGGAAAAGTCAATGGATTATCTGCTGATTTTATTAAGGAAAGGTTGCGTGAAGTTTATGTATAAGATAGCTGTAATTGGCGATAAGGATTCAGTTCTTGCCTTTAGAGCTCTTGGAGTTCATGTATTTACTGCAATCGAAGGTAATGAAGCCAGAAGAATTATTGACAAACTAGCAAAAGAAGAATATGGAATTATTTTTGTTACTGAACAATTAGCACAAGAAATTCCAGAAACTATTCAAAGATATAACAATGAAGTTATTCCAGCAGTAATTTTAATACCTAGCAACAGAGGTAGTTTGAATATAGGCTTAGATAATATCAACAAGAATGTTGAAAAAGCTGTTGGATCAAATATATTATAGAAAGCGAGGGCTTATATTGAAAGTCGGTAAAGTTATTAAAGTTTCCGGACCTCTTGTAGTTGCAGAAGGAATGGAAGATGCGAACGTATATGATGTTGTTGAAGTTTCTGATAATAAGCTCATTGGAGAAATTATAGAAATGAGAGGCGACAAAGCCTCAATCCAAGTTTATGAAGAAACAACTGGTATAGGACCTGGAGATGTTGTAGTATCAACAGGTAATCCACTTTCTATTGAACTTGGACCTGGAATGATAGAACAAATGTTCGACGGTATTCAAAGACCTCTTGAAGCTCTTCAAGCTAAAGCAGGAGATTTTCTTTTAAGAGGTGTAAGCGTATTACCATTAAATAGAGAAAAGAAATGGGATTTTGTACCAACAGTAAATGTTGGAGATGAAGTTTCAGAAGGAAATGTAATCGGTACAGTACAAGAAACATCAGTTGTTTCTCACAAGATTATGGTTCCACCATCAGTAAGTGGTAAAATTGTAGAAATTAATTCAGGAGAACATACTGTTGATGAAATTATCTGCAAAATTGAAACTGAAAATGGAATTAAAGAATTAAATATGATTCAAAAATGGCCAGTTCGTCGTGGACGTCCATATTCAAGAAAATTGGATCCAGTTAGACCGCTTGTAACAGGTCAAAGAATTATAGATACATTCTTCCCAGTTGCAAAAGGTGGAGCTGCTGCTATTCCAGGACCTTTCGGTTCAGGAAAAACAGTTGTTCAACACCAACTTGCTAAATGGGCAGATGCAGAAATTGTTGTTTATGTAGGTTGTGGAGAACGTGGAAACGAAATGACTGACGTTCTTATGGAATTCCCAGAAATTATTGACCCTAAGACTGGCGAATCACTTATGAAAAGAACAGTTCTTATAGCAAATACTTCTAACATGCCAGTAGCTGCTCGTGAAGCTTCTATATACACAGGTATTACTATTGGAGAATACTTTAGAGATATGGGATATTCAGTAGCACTTATGGCTGACTCAACATCTCGTTGGGCAGAAGCGCTTCGTGAAATGTCTGGTCGTCTTGAAGAAATGCCTGGTGACGAAGGTTACCCTGCATATCTTGCATCAAGAGTTGCAGACTTCTATGAAAGAGCTGGATTTGTTAAATGTTTAGGTGAAGATAGAGAAGGTGCTTTAACTGTAATCGGAGCCGTTTCTCCTCCAGGTGGAGATATTTCTGAACCAGTTTCACAAGCAACACTTAGAATTGTAAAAGTATTCTGGGGACTTGACTATGCATTATCATACAGAAGACATTTCCCAGCTATTAACTGGTTGAACTCTTATTCACTATATCAACATAAAATGGATAAATTTATGGATGAAAATATAAATAAAAAATTCTCAGAACATAGAATTCAATCAATGGCACTTTTACAAGAAGAATCTAATTTACAAGAAGTTGTACGTCTTGTAGGTAGAGATTCACTTTCAGAAGCAGATCAATTAAAGCTTGAAGTTGCTAAGTCTTTAAGAGAAGATTTCTTACAACAAAATGCTTTCCATGAAGTTGATACTTATTGTTCACTTCCAAAACAATTCAAAATGTTAGAAGTTATTTTAGGATTCTATGAAGAAGCTAAAAAAGCTTTAAATTCAGGTGTTTATCTTGATGAAATTTTGAAGATTAATTCTCGTGAAGGAATAACAAGAAGTAAAAATATTTCTGAAAATGAATTAGAAAAATTTGACACATTATTTGAAACAGTTAAAGCTGATATTGAAAAATTAATAAGCGAAGGAGGTAACTCTAATGCTTAAAGAGTATAAGACAGTAAAAGAAGTAGTAGGACCTTTGATGGTTGTTGAAGGTGTCGAAGGAGTTAAGTACGAAGAGTTAGTTGAAGTTAGACTTCAAAACGGAGAAAAGAGAAGAGGAAAAGTTCTTGAAATTAATGGAGATAAAGCAATGGTTCAATTGTTTGAAGGCTCATCAGGAATTAACCTAAGAGATACAACTTGTAGATTTTTAGGTCATCCACTTGAACTTGGCGTTTCTGAAGATATGATTGGTAGAATCTTTGACGGACTTGGTAATCCTATTGATAAAGGACCTAAGATTATTCCTGAAATGAAGATTGATATTAATGGCTCTCCAATTAACCCTGTATCAAGAGACTATCCTTCAGAATTTATTCAAACAGGTATTTCTACAATAGATGGACTTAATACATTAGTTAGAGGACAAAAGTTACCTATTTTCTCAGGTTCAGGTCTTCCTCATAACAATGTAGCAGCACAAATCGCTAGACAAGCAAGAGTACTTGGTGGTGGAGAAAAATTCGCCGTAGTATTCGGGGCAATGGGTATTACTTTTGAAGAAGCTCAATTCTTTATTGATGACTTTACAAAAACTGGTGCGATAGATAGAGCTGTTCTATTTATGAACCTTGCTAATGACCCTGCAATCGAAAGAATTGCAACTCCTCGTATGGCTCTTACTTGTGCAGAATATTTAGCATTTGAAAAAGGAATGCATGTTTTGGTAATCTTAACTGACCTTACAAATTATGCTGAAGCACTTCGTGAAGTTTCTGCAGCCAGAAAAGAAGTTCCAGGACGTCGTGGATATCCAGGTTACCTATATACTGACCTTTCAACAATTTATGAAAGAGCCGGAAGACTTAAAGGAAGACCAGGATCAATTACACAAATTCCTATTTTAACAATGCCTGAAGATGATATTACTCACCCAATTCCTGACCTTACAGGATATATCACTGAAGGACAAATTATTCTTTCAAGAGAATTATACAAACAAGGTATTCAACCACCAATCTTTGTAATTCCATCATTATCAAGACTTAAAGATAAAGGTATCGGTAAAGGAAAGACAAGAGAAGATCATGCTGATACAATGAACCAAATCTATGCTGGATATGCATCTGGTAGAGAAGCTCGTGAATTAGCAGTAATCTTAGGTGAATCAGCATTATCAGAAGCAGATAAAGCATTTGCAAAATTTGCAGACGCTTTTGATAAGAGATATGTTGACCAAGGATACGAAACAAATAGAACTATAGAAGAAACTTTAAACTTAGGTTGGGAATTATTAAGTATAGTTCCAAGAACAGAACTTAAGAGAATTAGAGAGGAATATATTGATAAATATTTAGGAAAGACAGAATAAAGGGGAGATATAGATGGCAAAGCTAAATGTAAATCCTACACGTATGGCTCTTTCAAATCTTAAAGGAAGACTTGTAACTGCTAAAAGAGGTCATAAACTTCTTAAAGATAAACAAGACGAACTTATGAGAAGATTTATAGAAATGATTAGAAAAAACAAAAAACTTCGTATTGAAGTTGAAAAAGAACTCTCAAATTCATTTAAATCTTTTCTTTTAGCCAGTGCTGTTATGAGTCCCGAATTTTTGGAACAAGCTGTGGCCTTTCCGAAAGAACAAGTATCTGTTGCCATTGAAACAAAGAATGTAATGAGTGTAAATATTCCTAAAATGGAATTTGATAGAACAGAAACAAGTGGAGCAATTTTCCCTTATGGTTATGCTCAAACATCTTCTGAACTTGATGATGCTATTTTAGAACTACATTCGGTAATGGACATGCTTTTAGAACTTGCAGAAGTTGAAAAAGCTTGTCAGCTTATGGCAGATGAAATTGAAAAAACTCGTAGAAGAGTAAATGCTCTTGAGTATAGAACAATTCCAGATCTTGAAGAAACAATTAAATTCATCAGAATGAAATTAGATGAAAACGAAAGAGCTACTATTACAAGACTTATGAAAGTTAAGGATATAATAGCTAAACAAGCATAATAAAAAGCTGTTGCGACTTGCAACAGCTTTTTTTATTAAATTTCTATAATATTATATAAAAATTACTTGAAAAAGTCTTTATGTAATAGTATAATAAAAAAGTATAATATAATTGTTAAATTATTATATAATATATTTAAAGGGGGATATCATGGATAATTTAGAAAAAGAAGGATCAGAAGTTGATAAAGTAGAAGAAAAAGTGGAATCAGCTAAAGAAGTTGTTAAAGAAAAAGTAGAACAAGCTAAAGAAGTTGCTGAAGAAAAAGTAGAATCAGCTAAAGAGGTTGTTGAAGAAAAAGTAGAACATGCTAAAGAAGTTACTGAAGAAAAAGTAGAACATGCTAAAGAAGTTGTTGAAGAAAAAGTAGAAGAAGCTAAAGCTGATTGTAAAAGCTGTTCAAATGATCAAGTTGACGTTAAAGCAAAATTCGATGAAATTATTTCTAAAAAGAACTTATTAGATTATATTATTTGTGGATTTTCAGCTGTATTTTCATTAAATTTACTATATATGATTATTAAACTTATAAGCTTTGGTAGTTTTAATAACTCATCTTCAAATGGACAAAATGTAGTAGCAAATTTATCAAAAACTATGTCTAAGTTAGAATCTTTAAAAACTGTTGCAAATCTAAGAGACTTTGCACATGTTTTAATATTTTTATCATTAATTTTATTAGCAGTTATCTACTACAAAACTACAATTCTTGATAAGAGAAATGATTTCTTAAATACTAAAAAGAATTTATATTTCATTTGTGGACTTCTAGTAACAGAAATCGGAAATTTCGTCTTAAAAGGTGCGTTTTCTAAGGCTTCAACTTTTATGTTATATTTAACAGTTTTAGTTTACCTTGGAGCAGTTGCAGTTTTTGGATATACAGCTTACACTCTTTATTTAGAATTATTTAAAAACAAAAAGTAATTTTATAAAAAGTTAATATTAAAAAATTAAGTTTATCAATTTATGTTGATAAACTTTTTTATTACAAAGAAATAAGGTTCTTGGGTATCCACTTAATGTAAGTCATCGTTGAGGTTAGTAGTTATTTTTTGATTAAAAACCACCTAATAATTTATGTTATAATACAAAATTATCACACAATTGCACTATTTTTATGCTACTGACGTGTTTTTTATAGGAGCAAATTTATCACTTAACATCACTATTATGATTGACTAAATGATAATAAAAAAAGTAAATACCCTTATGTAAAATTGTGGATAAGTTGAATAACTTGTGGATAAGTGGATATTTTGCCCTTTATTTTGTGGATAACTTTTATAAAAATAGTGAATAACTTTAAGTTTTGTAGATAAAATTGTAAAAAATATTATAATTTTAACATTATCAATTGAAAAAATGCAAATTAAAAAAATTTTAAAAAAATCTATTTACAAAAGAAATGTTTTGTGCTAATATTAATATATAAAAATTTTATATATTAAAAATTTATATATTGGAAATTTATATAGAGGTGAATTATGTATTATCCAATTTCAGCGTTATTGATTGAGTGTTTAATTCTATCAATTTTAGATGTTAAAGATTCCTATGGATATGAAATTAGTCAAAGTGTAAAAAAAATTTCAGATATAAAAGAATCAACTCTTTATCCAATTTTAAAAAAGATGGAACAAAATGAGTTTTTAACAACTTATGATGGAGAATTTAATGGAAGAAAAAGAAAGTATTATAGAATTACATCTAGTGGAAAAACTCAGCTTAGATTTTTAAAATCTGAGTGGATAGAGTATAGAGATGAAGTTGACAAAATAATTATAGGAGGAGTGTTCAATGAATAGAGAAGAATATCTTAAAGAACTATCAAAATATTTGAAGAGATTACCTAAAAAAGACTATGATGATACTATGAATTATTTTGAAGAATATTTTGAAGAAGTTGGAATTGAAGGTGAACAAGATTTAATAAGAGAATTGGGTTCTCCAAGTACTGCTGCAAGTGAAATTCTATCGAAGTTGTTAAATGAAAATAAAGGTAAAAACGAAGGAAAAAACAAGCTTTTTAATTTTGGAGAAAATAAACTACTAAGAACTTTTTTGATTGCCATACTTTGTATATTAGCTGCTCCATTTGGAATACCAGCTACAATTGTTGTGATTAGTATAATTTTATCTTTTTTTATGATTTGTGTTTCTATAATTTTTGTATTATTTGCTCTTTCTTTAGTTGGCATATTTTTTAGTTTTAAGTTCCTTATTGCAGGACTATTTACAATATTTCTTTTATCTATTCCAGGAGGAATGTTTCTTCTTGGGTGCGGATTAATTATATTAGGGCTTAATGGATTGTTATATATAGCTGGCAAATATGTTGTTAGTTTTTTAATTAATTTATGTAAAGAAACTGTTTCATATATTTCAAGAAGAAGAGGTAAAAAGTATGAATAATAAAGTATTAAAAACTTCTATAATAATGTTAATTTTAGGTTTTGTTTTATTTTTATTAGGAATTCAAAATGGGGGTTTAGAGTATTTAAAAGATACCGATATAGATAGTTATAGATTAGGTAACAGTACTAAAGTTAATAAATACACTATGGAATTAGATAAAATTACTTCTACAGAAGTAAAATTTACAAAATCAAATTTTAAAATTAAAAAGTCTGAAAATGGAAAAAACTATATTGAATATTTTTCTGAAAATAAAGAAGACTTCAAAATAACAAATAATGAAGGAAAGCTATTAATAGAAGATTTAGAAGAAGATAGTAAATTTTCTTTTAGCATAATTATTAATTTAAATTTCTATAAAAATCTTCTATTCAATGATGAGATAAGTAATAAATCTTTTGTTTTATATCTTTCTGAACCTGAATTAGAAAACTTTGATTTTAATAGTTTTAGTAGTAAAGTGACAATCTCAGATGTTAATATTAAAAATATAAAAATTAGTCAAAATGCTGGTAACTGTGAATTAAAGAATATAAATTCAGAGAATATTGAATTAACAAATTTAGCAGGTAATATTGATTTGAATAAAGTTAATAATTCAAATCATTTTAGATCAGTGAATAAAGCGGGCAATCTATATGTGGAAGATTCTAAATTTAATTCATGTAAAGTAGATAAAAAAGCTGGAAATGTTTCGTTTTCTAATGTTGAAATAAATGAATTACTAGAAGTTGAAAATAACGCCGGAAATGTAAATTGTTCATTGCTTTATGATGAAAATGTAAATTATGATGTGGATTTAGATTCAGATGTAGGAAATATATATATAGATAAAGATTTCAATAAAAATAGAGAAGAATCTAAGACAGTAAAGATTAGATTGAAATCAAAAGCAGGAAATATAAAATTAGAAAAAAATTAATTAAAAAATTTTTTATAAAAAAGCTATGTTTTTTTATAAAAATGTGGTATTATTAATATAGATATGTATTTCATAATTTGTGATAAATATCTTTTATGAGTTTAAAAATCTAAGATTTTTAAAATTTTAAGGAGGGCATAAAAATGGAAGAAAACAAAGGCTGTGGATGTGGCTGCGGATGTGGTTGCGAAGAAGAATTAGAAGCTGAATTATTAGTTTTTGAAAACGAAGACGGAAAAGAAGAAACTTTTGAAGTTATCGGAGTTTTTGAAGTGGAAGAAAAAGAATATATAGCACTTCAAAGTCAAGAAGATGGAAGTATCTTACTTTGCAAATATATAGAAAAAGAAGACGGAGAATATGAAGTAGAAGAAATCGAAGATGATGAAGAATTCAGTAAGGTTTCTGATGCATTTGATGCTTTAGTTGAAGAAGACGAAGAATAATAAGAAGTCTATAAAGTGCCGTTATCGGCACTTTATTTTTTTGAAAGAGGGGATTTATGTTTAAGGCGGTTTGTTTAGATTTAGATGGAACTCTATTGGATGATGATAAAAAAATATCTGATAGATGTTTTTTATTGTTAGACAATTTGATTGAAAATGGTATAGAAGTTATAATCGCTACTGGAAGACATTTTTATATGGTATCAGATTTTTTGAAACCTTTAAAAAGAGATATAATGGTATGTGCAAATAATGGAGCTATGAGCAGATTTAAGGAATCTAATAAATTAGTAAATGTTGAATATGTAAGTAATTGTAAGTTTTTAGAAATTTATAATAAAGCATTAGAATGTGGAATGAATCCATATATTTATGTAGACTCTTTTGTTGATGGTTATCATTTAGCTATAAAAGATGGACAACCAAAGAAGAGTCATTTCGAAGAAAATATTGTTGATAAAAAAATTGCTGTTGATAGTGTAAGATATTTTAGTCAAATTGATGTAGAATCTTTAGAAACTGTTTTATGTATTGCTTTTTTAGATAAAGAAGAAAGAATTGATGAGTTTTTTGAATATTTCAAAGATGAAGAAGATTTAGTTAAAAATATGTATTTTGTTCCAAACGGGAAAAAAGTTTTGGAATTTCAATCTAAAAAAGCAGATAAATGGATCGCTATAACTAACTATCTTAAGAGCAAGAATATTAGTCTTTCAGAAGTTGTATCTTTTGGTGACGAATTTAATGATAAGTCAATGGTTAAAAACTCAGGTATGGGTTTTGCTATGAAAAATGGTATTGAAGAGTTAAAATCTTTAACAAATAATATAACCGAATTTACAAATAATGAAGATGGGGTATATTTTGAATTGAAGAAAATATTTAAAGATATTGTAGGAGAATAATATGGCTTGTGATTTAAAATTTAATGGAATAAATGGTGAATTTTCTTTAGATAAGTATAAAGGAAAGAAAATAGTATTATATTTTTATCCAAAGGACAATACTTCAGGATGTACTTTGGAAGCAATTCAATTTAGCGAACTTAAAGATGAGTTTGAAAAGTTGAATGCAGTTGTTATTGGGGTTAGCAAGGACTCTCTTGCAA
This sequence comes from Parvimonas pharyngis, assembly GCF_046569675.1. Classification (NCBI taxonomy): domain Bacteria; kingdom Bacillati; phylum Bacillota; class Tissierellia; order Tissierellales; family Peptoniphilaceae; genus Parvimonas; species Parvimonas pharyngis. The sequence goes on along the minus strand of NZ_JBKICJ010000002.1, from coordinate 62,845 downwards.
GCCACAAGAAATTTATAGAAAAACACAATTTAACTGTGGAATTAGTTTCAGACGAAGATTTATCAATTCAAGAACATTTTGATGTTTGGAAAATGAAAAAATTATATGGTAAAGAATATATGGGAACTGTTAGATCCACTTTTATTTTGGATGATAAAGGAAATATTCTAAAAGAATTTAGAAATGTAAAAGCGAAAGATCATGCTTTAAAAGTTTTAGAAGCGTTGAAGGAATTATAATGTTAGAGGAAGATTTTTACAGAACGTATTCAAAATATCTAAGAGATATTTATGGAGAAAAAGTTTATAAGTTACCTGTTAAATTAAATTTGAGCTGTCCTAATAGAGATGGAAATATCGCTACAGGAGGTTGTATTTTCTGTGGAGAAGAAGGTGGTTCTTTTGAAAATTGCCATATTTCTATGTCTGTTAAAGATCAAGTTTTGAGAAATAAAGAATATATTTCTAAAAAATATAATGCGAAAAAATTTATTGTGTATTTTCAAAATTTCACAAATACTTATCTTGGAATGGACGATTTTAAAAAGATGATAGAAGATAGTATTGTTGATGATGATATAATTGGTATTTCTTTATCAACAAGGCCGGATTGTATTTTAGAAGAACAATTATTATTTTTGAAAGAATTTCAAAATGGCAGAAATTTAGAAATTGACTTTGAACTTGGATTACAAACTGTAAATTATAGAACTTTAATTAAACTTAACAGAGGACATACATTGGCTGAATTTATAAATGCAGTCAATTTAATTCATAAATTTGGATTTAGAGTTTGTACACATATTATTGTTGGATTGCCTTGGGATGATGAGATAGATATGGTTGAATCTGCAAAGATTTTATCTGCTTTAAATGTTGAAGAGGTTAAATTACATTCGCTATATATTGTTAAAAATACAGTTTTAGGAGAAATGTACTCAAAAGGAGAAATTGAGTTGATAACGAAGGAAAAGTTCATTGATTTAGTTATAGCTTTTTTGAGAAATCTAGATAAAAATATAGTGTTACAAAGATTGCTTGGTCGTGTACCAGAAGAAAATAGTCTTTTCTGTAATTGGAATACGAGTTGGTGGAAAATTAGAGATGAAATTTTAGTAAAAATGGAAAAAAATAATTATAAACAAGGTGATTTGTTTAATAATTTTGAAGGAGTAGTGAAAAAATAATGAAAAACTATGGACTTTTTGATGTTATAGGACCAATAATGATTGGACCATCAAGTTCTCACACTGCAGGAGCTTGTAGACTTGGACGTATTGCTAAAATAATCTATGCAAGAGATATAAAGAAAGTAATTTTTCATTTACATGGTAGTTTTAAAAACACATACCAAGGTCATGGCACTGACAGAGCTTTAGTAGGTGGAATTTTAGGGTATGATACTGATGATGAAAGAATTAGAGATGCTTTAAATATTGCAAAAGGTAGAGGAATTGATTTTTCTTTTGTTCCAATGGATTTGTTATATGCTCATCCTAATACTGTTAAAACTGAATTCATTGACCAAAATGGAGAAAGTTTCTATGTAATTGGTTCATCAATTGGTGGTGGAGCAATCGAAATTACGAATATAAATGGTGTTGAAGTTAAATTTGGAGGATTGTATAATACTATAATCCTCAAATATAATGATAGATATGGAATGATTGCACAAGTAAGTACAATTTTAGCTGAAAACAAGATAAATATCGGTAGTTTAATTATGAATAGAGAAGACGGAGTTGCTTCAGCTATCATGGAAATTGATGGTGGAATTGATGAAATGGCTATTTATAGAATAAGTAAATTACCAGATATGTTAGAATGTATGATTTTAAAACCATTATAGGAGGTTATATGATTTCTTCAGGAGCACAATTATTAAGATTATGTAAAGAGAAAAACAAAAAAATTAGTGAAATTGCATTAGAATATCAATTAGAAGAAATGGATATAACAGAAGAACAACTTATGGATATGCTTAGAGAAACTTATGAAGTTATGAAAGCATCTGCATCTGATGTTATTACTAATGATAAAATCAATCCATTTAAAATAACTGGTGGAAATGCTAAGAAAATATTAAGACATGCACAAAGTGGAAAAAGCATTTTAGGAGAGTCTATGGTAACTGCAATTGCTAGAGGTTTTTCAACATCAGAAGTAAATGCAGGTATGGGAAAGATTGTAGCTGCACCTACTGCAGGGGGAGCTGGAATTTTACCGGGAAGTCTTTCTTGGATACAAGAAGAATTTAATTATACTGATGATCAAATGCTAATGGCGCTTTTAGTTTCTGGAACTGTTGGAAGAATTATTGCAACAAATGCAACTATTTCTGGAGCTGAGGGTGGTTGTCAAGCAGAATGTGGAGCGGCTACTGCAATGAGTGCTGCTGCAATAGTTGAATTACACGGAGGAACACCAGAACAATCTTTAATAGCTGCATCTTTTGCGATGCTTATGGTATTGGGATTGGTGTGCGACCCTGTTGCAGGGCTTGTGGAATTCCCATGTGCATTAAGAAATGGGTCAGGAACAATTAATGCTTTAGTTGCAAGTGATATTGCACTTGCGGGTGTTGAATGTATTGTACCTTTTGATGAAGTAGTTCAAGCAATGTATGAAGTTGGAAATGCACTTCCTGAAACATTAAGAGAAACTGCTTTAGGTGGATGTGCTGCCTGCCCATCTGCTAAAAAAATGGAATGTAAGGTATTCCCAAATAGATTAAGTTAATAAAACGGACGATTAAGTCCGTATATGTAGAAATGGTGGAACTGGTAGACACGCTATCTTGAGGGGGTAGTAAGCACAGCTTGTGAGGGTTCGAGTCCCTTTTTCTGCACCAACTCCGTTAGATAAACTAACGGAGTTTTTTTATTGGGAATGTTTTAAATATAAAATGTTTAAGTATTATTATAAGGTAATTAATAAAGATTGAGTAATTAAACTCAATCTTTTTTTGTAAAAAAGATCAATAAAAATTTTTTATTAAAAACCATAAAAAAGTACTAATATTTGTATATTTTTGTCGCTTTACTGTCCGATTTTAAATTGACATCAAAATAAAAATGGTGTAAAATAATTATGAATACAAGTTTTTAAAAATATTTTTGTATATAAATGATTTTTGTTATTATTAATTTTATTTATTAAAAAATTAAAAACTTGTGATACTAAAAAGAGGTGAGTAAAGTGAGCGTGAACACTTTTAAAGGTGGAAAGCATATCCATGACTTTAAAGAGTTGACTAATTCAAAACCTGTTAATTTTGGTTTTGTACCAAAGGTAGTAACAATACCTCTATCACAACACTCAGGAGCACCAGCTACTTGTTTGGTTAGTAAGAATGATTTAGTAAAAGTTGGACAAAAAATTGGAGAAGCCTCAGCTTTTATTTCTGCTAATGTTCATTCAAGTGTTAGCGGTAAGGTTAAGTCTATTGACGAGATTATGACAGCTACTGGAGTTGTGTGTCAAGGAGTAACTATCGAAAATGATGGTTTAGACGAATTAGGATATGAAGAAAAAAATTTAACAATTGACGAAGTAAGCGCGACAGACATAATAGACGCCATTAAAGAAGCCGGAATTGTCGGCCTTGGTGGTGCAGGATTTCCTACTCATGTTAAGTTAACAGCTAGAGAAGGACAAGTTACAGACTACATAATAATAAACTGCGCTGAATGTGAGCCATATTTAACAAGCGATCAACTTATGATGGAATTATATCCAGATAAAGTTGTTATGGGACTTTTACTTGCAATGAAGGCAATGGGTGCTAAAAAAGGTATTCTAGGTATTGAAGATAATAAGCCTCTTGCTATTGATAAGTTAAAAGAAGCCGCTAAGCCTTATCCTGAGGTAACTGTAAGTGTCGTAAAGACAAAATATCCTCAAGGAGATCAAAAGAGACTTATCCAAGCTACAACAGGAATAGTTGTTCCTTCTGGAGCATCAACTTCTGCGGTTGGAATTAGAGTGATAAATGCAAATACTGCTATTGCTATTAATGATGCAGTTCTTCATGGTAAGCCATTATATGAAAAATTGGTTACAATGACTGGACATGCACTTAAAGAACCGCAAAATGTTATGGTTAGAGTAGGATCTAAAGTTTCTGATGTTGTAGAATATATTGGGGGATATGCTAGTGAACCTGGAAAGATTATTTCAGGAGGACCTATGATGGGTGAAACACAATATACTCCAAATGTAGCTACAGCTAAAGCTATGGGTGGATTGCTTTTCATGACTCAAGAAGAGAGCGCCCCTAAAGCTGTAAGTCCTTGTATTAGATGCGGTAGATGCGTTGATATTTGTCCTGTGTACTTACAGCCTTTATATTTACAGCTATATACTTTGAAAAACAAAGTTGAAGAAGCGGAAAAACTACATTTAATGGATTGTATTGAATGTGGTTCTTGCTCATATATTTGTCCGTCAAACAGACCTTTAGTTGAAACTATCAGACTTGGAAAAGCTGAAGTTAGAAAACAAGGTAAAGGAACTAGAGCATAAGGAGGGTACTATGGACGAAAAAGATTTAAAAGTTGAAGTCCCTTCTGAAAATGGAACGGACCTTGAGACAAATGAAGTGGTATCTGAAAATGTTGAAGAAGTAAAGGAAGTAACTGAGGTTGATACAGAAACTGTTGAAACTGCTTCTGAAACTAAAGAAACAAAGTCAGAAAGACCAGTAAGAGAAAGAAGAGAAAGAGCTCCTAGAGAGCCGAGAGAAAGATCTGAAAGACCTGTAAGGGAGAGAAGATCAAGAGTTGCATCAGAGGAAGAAACAACAACTTCTGATACAACTGAAACTAAAGAATCAGGTGAAGAAGCAAGTGCTGAAAGACCTGATAGAGAAAGACGTGAAAGAACTCCTAGAGAACCTAGAGAAAGAGCTGAACGTCCTGCTAGAGAAAGAAGAGAAAGATCAACAGAAGCTAGTGCAGATTCTGAAGAGAAGCCTGCAAGTGAAAGAAGAGAAAGACCTGCTAGAGGTAGAGGTAGTGAAGAACCTCAAATGAAATTATTTGTTGGCTCATCTCCTCACATACGAAGTGAAGCAACTGTAAGTACAGTTATGAGAGATGTTGTTATAGCTTTAATACCGACTTTATTAGCTGGAATTTACTTCTTTGGATTAAGAGCTTTATTGGTAACATTGGTATCAGTAGCTTTTGCTGTTGGTTCAGAATATGTTTACGAAAAATTAACTCATAGACCAATTACTATAAATGATTTTTCTGCAGTAATTACTGGTATGCTTTTAGCATTCAACGTTCCTGCTACAATTCCTTATTGGATGATAGCACTTGGAAGTATGTTTGCTATAATCATAGTTAAACAATTATACGGTGGACTTGGAATGAACTTTATGAACCCTGCACTTGCTGCAAGAGCTGCGTTATTAGCATCATTTCCAACTGCAATGTCAAATTATGCACCACCTAACTCAGGAATTTCAAATTTAATAAATTCATCAACTTACTCTTCATTGGATGCTGCAACTTTTGCAACTCCTTTATCAAAGGGAACTCAAGTTAATTTCCTTGAAGCATTCATTGGTGTAAGAGGAGGTTGTATTGGTGAAGTTTCAACTATATGCTTATTAATTGGAGCTGCATATTTATTATACAGAGGAGTTATTCAACTTAGAATTCCACTTGTATTTATATCTACAACTGCTGTTGTATTAGCTCTAACAGGAACAGCTATAGCTGATTTACCGGTTCAAGTTTTAATGGGTGGACTTATATTAGGGGCATTCTTCATGGCTACTGATTATGTATCAGCTCCCGTTAATAGAAAAGCTCAAATATTTTTCGCTATGGGTTGTGGTATAATAACTGCACTTATTAGAAACTTTGGTAATTTACCTGAAGGTGTAAGTTATTCAATTCTATTTATGAATATATTTACTCCACTTCTAGAAAAATATTGTGTCCCTAAAGTATTTGGAGAAGGGAGAGTTAAAAAGTAATGAAAGAATCTATTAAATTAACTGTAAGATTATTTTTAATTACTGCAATTGCAGGTTTTGTTCTTGCATTTGCTAATAGTTTTACTTCTCCTGTAATTAAAGAAAGAGAAAAGACTCAATATGAGGCAGCTTTGAAAGAAGTTTTTGCCGATGCAGATAAGTTTGAAACTCTTGATGAAGCAAAACTTGAAGCAATTAAAACAAAGATAAAAAATATTGAAAAAATAGAAGTTGCGAAGAAATCAGATAAAACTGTTGGTTATGTATTTAAGACTTTAGGAAAAAATGGTTATGGTGGAGATATTTCAATGCTTATGGCTGTAAATACTGAAAATCAAACGATAGTTGGATTTAAAGTTTTAAAACATAGTGAAACACCAGGACTTGGAAGTAGAGTAACAACGGAAGAATACGCTAAAAGCGTTATTGGAAATAAAGTTACTGAACATTTAGTTAAAAATTTACATCCTGATGCAGATAATGATATTCAAGCAATAACTGGAACAACAATTAGTGTTAATGCTGTTCTAAATGGATTGAATGGCGCTATAGACGCATTACAAGAAATTGGAAAGTAGGAGGGTTAATATGAAATTAAAAAAGATTTTCTTTGATGGTATATTTGCTAATAACCCTGTACTTGTTCAACTTGTTGGTATGTGTTCTGTATTAGCCGTAACAACAAGTGTTACAAACGCAATAGGAATGGGTTCTTCAGTAATATTCGTAGTAACATGTTCAAATATTGTAATTTCAAGTTTAAGAAAGTTTATTCCAGATAAAGTAAGAATACCTGCTTATGTAGTAATTATAGCTACATTCGTAACATTAGTTCAAATGTTCTTAGCTGCGTATTTACCTGCACTTTATGATAGTTTAGGACTTTTCATACCACTTATAGTAGTAAACTGTCTAATTTTAGCAAGAGCAGAGTCTTTTGCATCAAAGAACACAGTATTCTCATCTATGATTGATGGTATAGGACAAGGCGTTGGATTTACATTTGCATTGATAGTATTATCAAGTGTTCGTGAAATTTTAGGAAATGGAACATGGCTTGGTTTTCCAATCCTTGGAAAAAATTATGTAAGTATAGGTGTTATTACACAAGCTCCAGGAGCGTTTATTATTCTTGGACTTTTAGTAGCTGGATTTAATATGTTAAGTAAAAGAGTTAGCGCTAAAAAAGAAGGAGGTAACTAATGGGTACTATATTAAAAATTTTAGTTGCATCAATTTTAGTAAATAACTATGTTTTGGGACAATTCTTAGGAATTTGTCCGTTGATTGGTGTATCAAATAAAGTAGAAACTGCTTTTGGTATGGGTATGGCGGTTACTTTCGTAATTACTATTTCAAGCGCAGTAACTTGGATGATCCAAAAGACATTATTAGATACTTTAGGACTTGAATATTTACAAACTATAGTATTTATCCTTGTAATAGCAACTTTGGTACAATTTGTTGAAATGGTTCTTAAGAAAATGAGTCCAAATCTTTATAATGCTTTGGGTGTTTTCCTACCACTTATCACAACAAACTGTGTAGTTTTAGGTGTTGCGATTACAAATATTCAAAAAGAATATAATTTGTTAGAAACAATTTTTAATGGTATGGGTGCTTCTCTTGGATTCTTATTAGCTATCGTATGCTTAGCTTCAATAAGAGAAAAATTAGAAGTTACAGAGGTTCCTAAAAATCTTGAAGGAGTTCCTCTAACATTAATTACAATTGGACTTATGTCTCTAGCATTTTATGGATTTGCTGGATTAGTATAGAGGTGAGATTATGAATGAAATAATGGTACCAGTTTTATTACTTAGTATTTTAGGTATTTTATTTGCATTAATTCTTGCATTTGCATCTAAAGTATTTTTCGTAAAAGTTGATGAAAAAGTTATACAAGTAAGAAATGAATTGCCAGGAGCAAACTGTGGGGCTTGTGGATTCCCGGGTTGTGATGGGCTTGCAAAAGCTATTGCTGAAGGTAGTGCTGGAATAAATTCTTGTCCTGTTGGTGGAGCTGACTTGGTTGGAAGACTCGCTAAACTTATGGGTACTGAAGCTGGTGAAGTTCAAAGAATGGTAGCTTGCGTAATGTGTCAAGGAGATAAAGATTTAGCAAAAGAAAAATACATATATACTGGCATTAGAGATTGTAGAGTAAACAACTCAATGCAAGGCGGAAGTAAGACTTGTGCTTATGGTTGTTTAGGCTGTGGTACTTGCCAAGATGTTTGTGCATTTGATGCAATAGAAATGATAAATGGACTTGCAGTTGTAAATAAAGAAAATTGTACTGCATGTAACAAATGTATTGAAATTTGTCCAAAGAACTTAATTGAATTAGTTCCTTATGAACAAACAGTAATGGTAAAATGTAAGAGTTTTGCAGCAGGAAATGTAGTTAAAAATGCTTGTAAAGTTGGATGTATCGGTTGTAAAATGTGTGCAAGAGTTTATCCGGAAGCATTTGTTATCGAAAATAATTTAGCAGTTCTAAATTACAAACATGGTTTAGATGAAGACTTACTTTTACAAGCTGCGGATAAATGTCCTACTAATGCAATTCATCCAGGATTAGCAAAAAAAATGGCTGAAAAAGTTAATGAAGTAGCATAAATTTATGAAGAAAAGAGCGAAGAAATTTGCTCTTTTTTATTTGAAATTTTATATTTTTCACAAAAAAACTTGACTTGAAAACATTTCCATATTATAATAACCATAAGGTATTAATTTATCTATTTTACAAATTGTAAGGGGGAATTAGATATGAAATCATATTCTACAGAAAAGATTAGAAATCTTGCGTTAGTTGGTCACAGTGCTAGTGGTAAAACTTCAGTTTGTGAGGCTTTACTTTATAAAACAGGTAACTTGAAAAGACTAGGTAAGGTTGAGGACGGAAATACCGTAACTGATTTTGATAAAGAAGAAATTTCAAGAGGAGTTTCTATTTCAACTGCTGTTGCACCAGTTGAATGGAGAGACTTTAAGATAAATTTAATTGACACTCCGGGATATTTTGATTTTAGTGGAGAAGTTTATAGTTCTCTTAGAGCATCAGAAGCAGCTCTTGTTGTTATTGATGCACAAAATGGCATTGAAGTTGGGGCTGAAAAAGTCTTAAAATATACTGAAAGTATTGAATTGCCAAGAATTATCTTTGTAAATAAAATGGATAAAGAAAATGTTAACTTCGCAAAAGTAGTTAGTGACTTGCATATTGCTTTTGGTAAAAAAGTTATTCCATTTACACTTGCACTTGGGGAAGGAGAAAATTTCAAAGGTGTTATTGACGTTTTAAATAAAAAAGCTTATGAATATGATGGATTTGAAAGAAAAGAAGTAGAAATTCCTGAAATAAGAGTTGAAGAAGTAAATCACGTTTATGATACAATTGTGGAAGTTGTTGCTGAAACGGATGATGAACTTATGGAAAAATTCTTTGATGGTGAAGAATTTAGTCATGAAGAATTTATGAAGGGTGTAACAAGCGCATTATTAAATGGTTCTGCAGTACCTCTAATTTGTGGATCAGCTACAACAGGTGCTGGAATTGATATGTTACTTGATGTTATTACTGACTATATGCCTGCTCCAAATGATGAAAGAGCAAAAAGAGGCTTTAGAAATGAAGATGAAAATGTAAGAAAGATAGATGTAAATGAACCTTTCTCAGCAGTTGTTTTTAAAACTATTGTTGACCCATTCGTTGGAAGAATTTCAATTTTTAAAGTAATGAGTGGAAAAATAACTAAAGATACAGAAATCTTTAATTCAACTAAAGATGAAGGTGATAAGGCTGCTGGACTTTTCTTCTTAAGAGGAAAAACTCAAGTAGAAACATCGGAAATAAATGCAGGGGATATTGGTGCAGTTTCAAAACTTAATATTACTGAAACAGGAGATACACTTTGTGATAAACAAAATAAAACTCTTTATAAGAAGATTAAGTATCCAAAACCAAATCTATACTTTGCTATTGAACCAAAATCTAAAAATGATGAAGATAAGATATCACAAGCTCTTCATAAATTACATGAAGAAGATCCAAGCTTTGTATCTGAAAGAAATATAGAAACTAAACAACATTTAATAGGTGGACAAGGAAATGTTCAACTTCAAATTGTTTTAGATAAACTTAAAAATGCTTATGGCGTAGAAACTAATATTATTCCTTTAAGAATTGCTTATAGAGAAACTATTAAAGGAAAATCAGATGTTCAAGGAAAACATAAAAAACAATCTGGTGGTGCAGGTCAATATGGAGATGTATTTATGAGATTTGAACCTACTACTGAAGAATTTGAATTCGCTGAAGAAGTATTTGGTGGAGCTGTTCCTAGAAACTACTTCCCAGCAGTAGAAAAAGGTATTAGAGATTGTCTTGAAAAGGGAATTTTAGCAGGATATCCTGTTGTAAATGTAAAGGCTACTCTTTATGACGGTTCATATCACCCAGTTGACTCAAATGAAATGGCATTTAAAATTGCTGCTTCATTAGCATTTAAGAAAGGTATGGAACAAGCACATTCTGTTTTACTTGAACCAATAATGAAAATTGAAGTAAGAATTCCTGAAAGCTACATGGGAGATGTAATGGGAGACTTAAATAAGAGAAGAGGAAAAGTTTTAGGTATGGAAATGCTAGAAGATGGAACTCAACTTGTTATTGGAGAAGCTCCACATTCAGAACTTTTTGAATATGCTATAGATTTAAGATCAATGACTCAAGCAAGAGGAGACTTCACTATGGAATTTGATAGATATGAAGAAGTTCCAGCAAATATAGCTGAAAAGATTATTGAAGAGTCAAAAGTAGAAAAATAGATTTTACAACACCTTGCTCATTTAGAGTAAGGTGTTTTTTTATGCATCTAAAATACTATATTACATTTTTGAAATAATAATTTTTAAAAAAATTTTTTAGTTTCATAAAATAGAAATCTATTTGTTTTATATTTAACAAAGATATTTTATAAAATTTTTTACTTAAATCAAAAGAAAAATTTTAATATATTTGTAGTTTAATATTAGTGAGTATTTATAGTAATATTACTTTATTTTTATACTTTTATAATAGTTAAAGTATTAACAATAACAAGAAATTCTTAAAAGTGATGTCATAATATGAATAATTGTAAAAAAACAACATTACACTTTTGTTAATATAAAGTGTAATGTTTTTTTAATATTTATTATATGCTAAAATAATAAAAAAAATCGAGGAGGATTTATATGAACCAAAATATTTTTAAAAAATTTCTAGTTGGTTTACTAGCATTTAATATTTTTACGACAACAGCATTTTCAGTTCAAGGAAATGAAAGTAAAATTACATATGCTCAAGAAGAACAAAATTTCACTTTTATAATTCAAGACCAAAATGGTCCAATTATGACTAAAGATTTTACATTTGAAGTTGTAAATGAAAAAGGTGAGATTAAAAAAGTACAAACAAAAATGTCAATGTTAAACCTAAACCTTTCAAATGGAAACTATACAGTTAAATTAAAAGATGATGAGTATTCTATGGAAGAAATTAGTTTTACAGTTACTGATGAAGGAATTGATAATTATGAAAGTATTATTAATTTTGTACTAAAAAAGAAAGAAAATGTTGAACCTGAAGAACCTGCATTAGAAGTTCCTGTTACTTTAATGCTTACTACTCAAAAGGAAAATCACAAAGATTTTGTATTAGGCAATTATGAATTTGAAATTTTAGACAAAGAAACAGGAAAATTAATTTCAACTGTAACTTCTGATAAATCAATGTTACAATTAAGCCTTCCTGATGGAACTTATACTGTAAAGCTTAAGGAAAATAAAGATTACACAATGAAAGATGCTAAATTAGATGTGTATGAAGACGAAAATGCGTACACAATTAATGATAAGGAATCTGTTGAATTAGATTTAGTTAAAATTGAAGCTGAACCTGAACCTGAAAATCCTGTTACTCCAGAAGAAAAAGGTTCTAATGAAGTTTTAGTTAGAGTAGTATTTGATGGTAAGCCAAAAGCTAATTTTAAAATTGCATTAATGGAATTTGATCCAATACCAAATATAATTCAACAAGCATCAACAAATGAAAATGGTGAAGTTAAATTTAGTGGATTTAAAAGTAATGTAAGATATCAATTAAGACTTAGAAGTGCTGATAAGACAATGACTTTTGAAACAGAAGTTTTTGAATTCACTACAAATGAAAAAGGTTTGATAACAAAGATTAATGATAAAGAAGTAAATAGCAAGGAAGATGCAGTTGTTGAATTTAAGGGTTCTAATAAAGATTCTAATAAATTTGAAACTTTTCCTGTAGAATTTTATGCTAAATACAAAGATGGAACTCCAGCAAAAGATGTTGAATTCTCAATCAATAGATTATCCCCAAGATTATCATCATATAAAAAAGTAAAATCTGATGAAAATGGAAAGGTTGTTTTCATGCTTGAAGGTGAAGCTCCAAAAGATGGTGCGTTTGGTAGATTGTATAATATTACAATTTCTAAAATGGAAATGTTTAAACATAGATCAGTTCCTTTTGGAATGGATTTTACTGTTGATGATAAAGGCAAAGTTACAGTTATAAGTGTTGAAAGATCAATTGATGATAAAGTAACTGATACATCAAATCCAGAAGTATTTAATATGACATTCACGCTTGAAAAAGATGATAGAACACAAATATATGATGATTTTAAAGCTATATATGAAAAAGCTGTTGATTATTTAAATAATACTAAATTTGAAGACAGTAAAGAAGCAGAAAAAGCTAAAAAAGAGCTTGAAAATGTAATTGACGCTTCAAAGCTTGAATTAGAAGATACTATTCCAGAATATGCAACTAAGAAGATTGAAGAATTGACAACTGCTATGGAAAATCTTAAAAAGTTTGAACTAAAAGATGAAGAAGTAAAAGACAGTTGGAAATTCATTAATGATAATTGGTATAGATATGATAAAGATGGAAATATGATTAAAGATAGTTGGTTTGAAGAAGATGGAAAATGGTACTATCTTGAATCAAATGGAACAATGTCAAAGAATGAATGGGTTTTAGTAAATGGAAACTGGTATTTTGCAAATTCATCAGGAAGAATTTCGCAAAATGAATGGGTTTTAGTAAATGGAAACTGGTATTTTGCAAATGTAAGTGGACGTATTGCTGCTAATGAATGGTTTATGGTAGATGGAAAATGGTATTATGCAGAAGGCGATGGACGTATTGCTCAAAGTAAAACACTTAAAATCAAAAATGTTAACTATACATTTGACTTAAACGGAGTATTAGTAAAATAATAAATATTAATTATAAGCTATTAACAAAGTGTCAATGAGAAATCATTGACACTTTTTTCGTTGACATAAAATTTTATATAGGTTATAATTTGTTTTAATTGATTTGAAATTTTAAATAAGAGAGAGAAAAAATGAGAGATATTCAAGTAAATATAAATGATTCTGGTCAAAGAATTGATAGATTTTTAAAAAAGTATTTGAATAATGCAAGTACTTCCATGATTCAAAAATTTTTAAGAACTAAAAAGATTAAAGTGAATAGAAAAAAAGTTGATTCAAGCTATATTTTAAATGAAAATGATGTGGTAAATATTTTTATTTATGAGGAAGAACTTGAAAAGCTTATTGTTTCAAAAGCTAATAAGTATTCGTATTCAAAAAAACTTGATATTGTATATGAAGATGAAAATATTATCGTTATGAATAAACCGAAAAATCTTTTATCACATGCATCTTCTAAGGAAGATTATGGAAATAATTTAGTTGATTTTATGATAGGTTACTTGCTTGAAAAGGGTGTCTATAATCCAAGGGTTGAAAAAACTTTTGTTCCTGCCATAATAAATAGATTAGATAGAAATACTTCAGGGCTTGTAATTGGTGCTAAAAATTCAAAGACTTTAAGAGAGTTAAATAGGTTAAAAGAAAGCTCTATTGAAAAGTATTATAAGACAATAGTTAGTGGGAAAGTTAAGAAAAATTTTATAATAAATGAAAAACTTGAAAAAGATGAAGAGAAAAACAAGACTACTATTTCAAAAAATGGAAAAGAGTCTATTACAGAAGTTTATGTAGAAAAAAATAATGAAGAATTTAGTCTATTAAAAATTAAGTTAATAACTGGAAGAACTCATCAAATTAGAAGTCATTTAAGTAGTAAGGGATTTTATATTATTGGAGATATTAAATATGGAGATCCTGAAATCAACAAATTTTTTAGAACTAATTTTGATTTAAAGAGTCAATTTTTACATGCAGAAACTATAATATTTAAAAATATTGATGGAGATTTAAGTTATCTTAATAACAAAGAATTTTATGCCCCTATGGATGAAAATTATAAGAAAATAATAGGGAAAATATTTTGATAAAAAGTTAGATAACTTTTGTCGTGGGTATATTCTCTATATAAGAACATTATAGGAGAATATTATGAACATTATAATTGATGAAAAAGCAAAAAAATTTTTAAACAGTAAAAACAATAATGTTATTACTGTTGATGTTAAAGGTTGTAGTTCCTGAAGTGGCGTAGTTTTAAAACCAATGGCTTCATTAGGTAGACCTTTAGATTTAGAAAAATACACATTAGAAAATGTAGATGGAATTGATGTGTATGTTATGAATGGAATGAAAGCAGTAAATGATACTGTAAATGTTTCAACTATTAGTTTTCTTTTTATGGAAAATTTAGTAGTTAATGGAATAATTGTTTAAAAGGCTGTTAGTTCAGCCTTTTTTGTTAGGAGTGATTTTTATTAAAGTTGTTATAAATGAAAAAGCAAAAAAACTTTTAAAAGAAAATCAAAGAGATATAATTGTTGAACTTAAGGGTTGGAGTAATTGAAATTGTTCAACTGAATTAAAACCGTCGGTTTCGATTGGTAAGCCAAAAAATACTAATGCTTTTGATTTTTTCGAAGTTGAAAAATATAATATTTATGTAAGCAGGATGATTTCTGAAGATGCATTTGTTGAAATATCTTCTGGAAATTTTTACGGTTTGGAATATTTAATAGCACATATTAAATAATTTAAAAATACTTATTTCGGGGTTTAAAAATATGTGTAATAAAATTAAAGAGTATTGGGAAAAATTTTGTTGTGAAAATAAAATTCCTAATGATACAAAATATGAAGCATGGAGTTTCGGAAATACTAAAGAAATGGCAGATGAATTAGCGGATTTAGTTAATAAGGGAATTAAAACTGCTACAACTGGAGCTTACGAACTATATGATGAAGATGAGGAAATTCCAAAGGTTGGAGAATACAATATTATTTTAGACGGTTCAGGAGAACCTATATGTATTACAATCACAAGAGATGTATATATTATAAATTATAATTTAATCTCATCTGATTACGCTTTTCTTGAAGGAGAGGGTGATAGAAGTTATGAGTATTGGAAAAAAGTTCACGATAAATTTTTTTCTGAAGAATATAGAAAGTCTAACAAAGAATTTAAAGAAGATGCTCCTATGGTTTGTGAATTATTTGAAAAAATTTATTAAATAAAAAATCAAAAAATATAAAGTTTTTCGTAATAAATAAATTTTTTCTGAAATATACAATTAAAATGATTTTGCCTCAATACTAAATTAATGCAATTTTAATTATATGATAAATTTTCTACTTGCAAAAAATAGCAATATGTGGTAATATAAGCATATGAGTAGCAATAGAATTATTATTAGGAGGAAATTTTATGTGTGGAATTGTTGGATATATAGGTAGTTCAAATGCTATTGATATTATTTTAAAGGGACTTGAAACTTTAGAATATAGAGGATATGATTCTTCAGGAATAGCTTTCTTAGAGAATGATAAAATTGATGTTGTAAAGACAGTTGGAAGAATTAGTAATTTAAGAGAAAAATTAGAAAATGAATATAAAAATAAAACTTCAAATATAGGTGTAGGACATACAAGATGGGCAACTCACGGAGTTCCATCTGATGAAAACTCTCATCCTCATTTGAGTATGAATTCAAAGTTTGTAGTAGTTCATAATGGAATAATAGAAAATTATTTACATTTAAAAGAAGAATTATTGAACAAGAATTTTGTATTTAAGTCTGAAACTGATACAGAAGTAATTCCACAATTATTGGAAGATTTAGATGACGGTGATTTTTTAAGTACTGTTTTTAAAATGAGAGCAAAAGTTAAAGGAAGTTATGCTTTTGGTATTTTAAGACAAGATACTAATGAACTTATTGGAACTAGAAAGGAAAGTCCATTAATTGTTGGTATTGGAAAAGATGGATTCTATATTGCTTCTGATGTAATTGCAGTTTTAGAATACACAAGAGAAGTTATTTATCTTGAAAATGGAGATTTAATTCATTTTAAAGATGGAAAATATACTATTTACGATGTAAATAACAATTTAGTAAATAGAGAAATTACACATATTGATTGGTCTGTTGAAGCAGCTACTAAAGACGGATATGATCATTTTATGTTAAAAGAAATATATGAACAACCAAAAGTTATAGAAACAACTTTCCTAAGAAGATTAAATGATAAAGATGAATTAATTTTAGATGGAATGGAAAGTTTATTAGAAGGAAATTTAAGTAAGTTTAATAAATGTTATATTGTTGCTTGTGGAACAGCTTATCATTCAGGACTTGTAAGTAAAGAAATTTTAGAAAAAGCTTTAAGATTTCCTGTAATAGTTGATGTTGCTTCTGAATTTAGATATTCAGAAAGAATGATAGATGATAAAACATTAGTTATTATCATTAGTCAATCTGGAGAAACAGCAGATACTTTAGCCGCTCTTAGAGAAGCAAAAACAAAAGGTGCAACAATTTTAAGCGTTACTAATGTTGTTGGTTCTTCAATTGCTAGAGAGTCTGATAATGTATTTTATACATGGGCAGGCCCAGAAATAGCTGTTGCAAGTACAAAGGGCTATACAACACAAGTTACAGCTCTTTATATGATTGCTTTAAAATTTGGCGAAATTTTAGGAACAATCTGTTCAGATGAAATTAAGAAGATTATAGCTGGTTTTAAAGAATTGCCAAGTAAGATAGAACTTTTATTGAAAGATACAGAAGTTTATAAGAAAATTGCGTTAGAATTAAAAGATAAGACTACTTGCTTCTATTTAGGAAGAGGTCTTGACTATTATACTGCTATGGAAAGTGCATTGAAATTAAAAGAAATTTCATATATCTATACTGAAAGCTTTGCAGCTGGAGAGTTAAAGCATGGAACAATTGCTTTAATTGAAGATGGAACACCAGTTTTTGTAATTGCTACACAAGAAAGATTATATGAAAAAATTATTTCAAATGTAAAAGAAGTTAAAGCCAGAGGAGCGAAAGTTTATGAAATAACTCAATTAGATAATAATCTTGACGTTTCTGATGAAAGAATATTAATTCCTGGTACTATAGAAATTTTAATGCCTATAATTTCGGTTGTTGCAAGTCAACTTATCGCTTATTATGCATCATTGTCAAAGGGTAATGATGTTGATAAGCCAAGAAATTTAGCAAAATCCGTTACGGTTGAATAGAATTAAAAGGGACTAGGTTAGTCCCTTTTTTAGATTATAAAGTTAGGAGAAAAATATGTATAAGTTAATAGCGCTTGATATGGATGGGACTACTTTTAACGAGGAACATGAAATATCAAACGAGGTTAAAGATAGTCTCTTTTATGCTATTAGTAAAGGTGTTAAGATAGCATTTATTTCAGGTAGAGAGGAATTTACTGTTAAGGAGATTTTAAAAAAATTAGAGCTTGATACTTATTATGGAGCGTTAAATGGAAGTCTTATATCCACAACATATAGTGAAGTTCCAAAATTTGTAAAAAGTTTAGAAAAAAAGTATATTTTTGATATTTTAGATATAGTTGAAAGTAATGGTTTTTCACCAATAGTATTTTTAGAGGATCTTATATTTACAAAAGATTCTAATGATGAATACGTTGAAATTATTTCAAAATTCATTAATCCTAAGATTCTTAGAGTGAAAGATATTAAAGAGTATATAAAAAATAATAATTTAGAAGAAAAAGTATTAAAAATTGGAATTTGTCATGAGTATGATGTGTTAAGAGGATTAGAAGAAAAATTCACTGATACAATAAAAAGTGAATATACAATTTCTTTCTCACTTCCTTTTTTTGTAGAACTAATGGCAAAAGATACTGATAAAGGTTCATGTTTAAAAGAAATTTGTAGATTAAATAATATAGATTTATCAGAAACTATCGCAATGGGTGATGGAGAGAATGATATACCAATGCTCAAAATTTGTGGTCTTTCTGTTGCGATGGGAAATGCTATGGAAAATGTTAAGAAAAATGTTGACTATATAACAGATACTAACAAAAATGATGGAGTTGCAAAGGCTATAAGAAAATTTGTTTAGAGGGAAGTTATGAAAAAGTATTATGTTGAAAAAATAGAAAATGTTGAAATTTTCGTAAATGAAGTTATATTAAATGCTGTGAGTAACAATGCTTCAGATATACATTTTGAACCGAGGGAAGACAATTTTTATATAAGATATAGAATTGATGGAGAGCTTATAGACATTTATAAGATTGAGAATACTAATGCTCCGATTATTATTTCTCGTATTAAAATTATTTCAAAAATGGATATTACAATTAAGAGAATGCCACAGGATGGGAGATTAGATTTTGATTTTAATGGAAATTTAGTGGATATTAGAGTTGCTTCGGTTCCTGTAATTTTAGGTGAAAAAATTGTAATGAGAATTTTAAATGCTGGAAATTTTAGAATAGACATTGATAATCTTGGACTTTATGAAGATGAAAGAAAATTGGTTGAAAATGTAATAAAAAGTCCTAATGGAGTATTAATTATAAGTGGACCAACAGGAAGTGGAAAATCATCTACATTATATTCATTTGTAAAAAAATTGCAAAATGAAAATATCAACATAATTACTTTAGAAGATCCTGTAGAAGTAAGAATTAGTGGTATAAATCAAATTAATATAAATTCAGCTTTGGGACTTGACTTTGCAACAGGACTTAGAGCTATGTTAAGACAAGACTTTGAAGTTGGTTTAGTTGGAGAAATGAGAGATAGAGAAACTGCAAATATTGCTTTAAGAGCGGGAATAACAGGACATCTAATCTTTACAACTTTGCATACAGCAGATACAGTTTCTGCTATTATAAGACTCTTAAATTTAGGGATAGAAAATTATGTTATTTCTTCAGGGGTAATAGCAATTTTCTCTCAAAGACTTGTTAGAAGGCTTTGTCCTAAATGTAAGATAAAAAGAGAATTAACTATTTTCGAAAAGGAAATATATAAAAAGAATAATCTTAATATACCTGAGTTTGTCTATGAAAAATGTGGTTGTGAACATTGTAACGGAGGATATATAGGTAGAACTTTAATTTTAGAAACTTTAATCTTAGATGATGAAATAAAAGAGATAATAAATGAAAATTGCAACAGTGTAAGACTTTATGAATACTTTAGAAAAAACGGGAATGAAAATTTATATAAAAATGGTCTTAGAAAAATTGCAGATGGAATAACAAGTTTTGAAGAGGTTAATAAGATTTTGTTTTCATTAGGAGAATTTGAAAATGAGCTTTAAAGAAAAGTTTTTTAATGTTTTAAATATGGAAATTGGAAATAAGCTTAATCTATTAGATCTAAGTATTTCTTTAAAAGAAGCAGGACTTTTATTAAAATCAAATATTAATACTGCAGAAACAATTAATTTACTTTCAAAAACTTCCCCAAATAAGAATTTAAAGAAGATTTTTTCTGAAGTTTATGAATTTTTGTTGCAAGGAAATGATTTATATAATTCATTTTTGAAAATTAATAAATTTGATAATTTATTTTTATCTTTAATAAAATCAGGAGAAAGTTCAGAACGACTTGCAGAAGTGTTTTTATACCTTTCATCTTATTATGAAAAAAAATATAAACTTAAACAAAAATTAATTAGCATATTAACATATCCTATTATTTTATTATCTGTTACAATTGTAGTTTTAATTTTTCTTTTAAACAATGTAATACCTGTATTTTTAGATATTTTTGAAGATAGTAATATTGAATTACCATTGATTACGAAGTGGTTGATTTCTAGTATGAATTTTATAGAAAATAATTATCTTTATGTAATCTTAGGTGTTTTAATTATATATGTTTTTTTAAAAATAATTTTTAAAAAGTATAAAGTAAGAAGATTTTATGGAAAGTTACTTTTTAAAATTCCTTATATAAAAACACATTATCAAAATTATATAACTTCTATAATTGCAAAGAATTTTACTATTTTATTAAATGGGAATATCAGTATAGTAGATAGTTTAGAGATAATAAAAAATTCTACCGGAAATGTATTTATACAAGAACATTTAGGAAATGCGATTACTGAAATAAAAGGCGGAAAATTAATTTCAAAATCTTTGGAAAATAATATTATTTTTAATTCTGCTTTTATCAATATGATTGCGATAGGTGAGAGCAGTGAAAATTTAGTTGAAATACTAGAGAGCGCAACAGAATACTATGATTCCAAGATAAATTATTCTGTGGATAAAATATTGCAGTATTTGCAACCGGTAATAATTATAATTATAGCTTCATTTGTAGCTTTTATAGTATTTGCAATAGCAATACCTATTTTTGATTTATCAAATGGAATAAGTGTAGAATAGTATATAACAAAACAAAAAGTCCGTATTTATACGGACTTCTTCTATTTTATATTTATATTCAATTCTAATCCAGGAACTGTTTTTTCTATTTCTTCAATGTAAAGGTCAGGTAATTTTAACCTAATATCTGTTAAATCTTCAATATTTGATTTTTCAACAATAAATATTAAGTCTCTTTCTACTATAGCTCCACTTAAAATTTTATAAGTATCAGTTTCATCAGAAAAATATTTGTTAGCATTTAACTGTTCTTTTGTGTTTAATAGAGCTATTGATAGTGAAGAAGCATATTCATAATCATATTTGCTTAAATTTTCTATTTCTAGTGGCAATGAAATGAAAGTATATTCTGTATTTAATTTAAGTTTGTTATCACCATTAAATTCATTAATTTCTTTAAGCGTTTGTTCATTTGTAATTTTAAATTTACCAGTAACGATTTTAAAACATCTTACAAACATATCTTCATTTTCAGACTCTATTGATATATTCTTTCTATAATCTCTTCTTATAAAAATACCTGAATCTTCGAATTCCTTAAAATCTTTATCAGGTTCTTCGCTTTCAGCATCATCTTCTTCATCTAATTCAGGTAATTCTTCTTTTTTAATTTCTTCTTGTTTGTTTGTAGTTGTTTCAGTTGTCTTTTCAGTATTAGATTTAACATCGTCTTTTTTATCTGAACAACTTACTAATAATAGACTTGCTATTAATAGTGCTAAAAATTTATTTTTCATAAAAACTCCTATATACTTAGTGTATTAAATATAATTTAAATATATTTAATATTATTATAAACTAATATATATATTTTTTTCAATAGAAGAATAAAAATAAAACATATATTTTTGTATTTTAACTCCTAACTTTAATGATAATCATTCTTTTTAATAATAAATATCGATAAGAAAAATATAATATTTTAGTTGATGCTAAATTTAATAATCTTTTTTTCTATTTAAGTGCTTTAGTTCTTCACATTTCATACAATTTATGATACAATATAATGGAGAAAGTTTTGGAGGAAATGAGTTGAGTAGAGAAAAGATATATGTAAAAAACCATTATAGATATGATGCTATTTTCATTTTTTCTATTTTGGCAATGTCTATCGGATTGCTTTTTGACAGTCCTAAAGAAATTTTTGATGGATATATTAATATTTTAACATCTCCAAGTCATTTGTTGACTGACTATATGGCAGTTGGTGGAATTGGAGCAACATTTTTTAATGCTGGTTTACTAATGTTACTTGCATCTTTTGTGTTGTGGAGAAGACAACAATTGTTAACAGGCCCTATTATAGCTGCACTTTTTACACTATTTGGGTTTTCTCTTTTTGGAAAAAATTTATTTAATACAATACCAATAACATTTGGTGTTTATCTTTATTCTAAGATTGAAGGAGTAAAATTCAATACACTTACTATGAACAGTCTGTTTGGTACAGCACTTGGACCTGTTGTTAGTTATATATGTTTTGGAATAGGACTTCCTTTTACTGAGGGATTTATTATTTCTTATGCAGTCGGGATTTTTATAGGAATGCTTATTCCGGCATTATCTTCATCGTTTCTACGCTTTCATCAAGGATATAGTTTATATAACATAGGTTTTACATGTGGAGTTATTGGGCTATTTATCCAAGGTGTTTTTAAATCTTTCTCGCTAGAAGTTACGAATTCTAAGATTATAAGTGATGGAAATATTAAAATTGCAATTATAATGTATGTATTTTTCTTTATAGTTTTCGGATTAGGATTTTATCTAAATGGATTTAGTTTTAAAAATTTAGGAAATTTATTGAAAAATAGTGGTAGGGCACCATCAGATTTTGGGAATATTTATGGTAGAGGTGTTAGTATGATAAATATGGCAGCTCTAGGAATTTTATATACAACATATGTTATAATAATGAAGCAGCCTTTAAATGGTCCAGTTCTTGGTGGAATTTTCACTATTTTCGGTTTTGGAATTTTTGGTAAGCATTTAAAAAATGTATTTCCTATTTTAGTAGGTACATTGATTGCATACTTTTTAAATATTTACGATCCAAAAAGTGTTTCTGCTACAGTTACGATTTTATTTGCTACAAACTTAGCTCCTGTTGCAGGAGAATATGGTTTCATTGCAGGAATATTTGCAGGATTTTGCCATGTTTCCATCGTTTCAAGTGTTGGACTTTTACATGGAGGATTAAATCTTTATAACAATGGATTTTCAGGTGGTTTTGTTGCTGCAACATTAGTACCAATTTTTGAATCAATCAGAAATTCAAGATTTTTTGATAAAAATGAGGAGGAATAATTTTGAATACTATTAAAAATGAAGAAAATAGCGCAAAATTGATAGTTAGTGGACTTGTGCATTATTATTTTAGTAAAAGAGTTCAAGATTTAAAAATAGATTTTAAAATAGAAAAAAATTCCTTAAGGGTTATAGCTGAAGGGAATGTTAAAATAAAGCCAAAAGATTTAGAAGAATTAAATAGAATTTCAAATTCTGTAAGACTTCCAGAATTTGAAAATTACTATGATACTTTGATTGGATTTGGAAGTAATGCTAGTGATGTTTCAAACATAGATGCATTAGGATCTATGGTAGATGAGGCAATAGTTTCTTACTCTGAAGATGGTCTTTTGACTATATATTTAGTTAGAAATTTCTAAGCCTTTAATATTTGGAGAATCGTACATATTAGTTTATTGTAGGTGCTCAATGGGTATTACTACAATTATGCTAAATAAAACAACTATAAGGAGTAACATATATGAAAATATTAGAGGTTAAAGATCTTCATGTTAATGTTGGAGATAAAGAAATTTTAAAAGGTATTAATTTAGATATCTTTGAAGGAAAAGTTCATGTTATCATGGGACCTAACGGAGCAGGAAAATCTACGCTAACTAATTCTATTATGGCACATCCTAAATATGAAGTAACAAGTGGAGATATACTTTTTAAGGGTGAAAATATTAATGAATTAAGAGCTGATGAAAGAGCTAAACTTGGATTATTTATGTCTTTCCAAAATCCAGAAGAAGTAGCAGGAGTTACTGTTTCTAATTTTATTAGAGCTTCTAGAATGTCAATAACAGGAGAAAAAGAAAGTGTTGTTGAATTCCAAAGAGAGCTTGAAGAAAAAATGGAAAGTTTAACTATGGATAAATCTTATTCTCAAAGATATCTAAATGTTGGTTTTTCTGGTGGAGAAAAGAAAAAGACAGAAATTTTACAAATGGTTATGTTAAATCCATCGCTTGTAATGTTAGATGAAACAGACTCTGGTCTTGATATTGATGCTGTTAGAATAGTTTCTGAAAATGTTGAAAAGTTTAGAAATGAAAATAAGTCAATTCTAATTATTACTCATCACAGAGCTATTTTATCAAGAATTAAGCCAGATTATGTTCATGTTTTATATAATGGTAAAATTGTTAAAACATCAGACGCTTCTTTAATAGACAAGATTGAAAAAGAAGGTTATTCTTGGGTTGAACAAGAGGTGTAATTATGACATCAGAAAGAAAAAAAACACAAGTAGAAGAAATGGATAGAGGTGTCTATGATATTAAAAACGAGGTAAGATACTATTCAAAAACTGAAAAAGGATTAACTCGTGATATTGTAGTACAAATTTCTAAGGAGAAAAACGAACCGGATTGGATGTTAGAATTAAGATTAAAAGCTTTAGAAGTTTTTGAAAATTCTAAAAATCCAAATTGGGGACCAGATTTATCTCCAGTTGATATAAATGAAATTACAACATATATTCGTCCAGATGCAAAAATGAGTGGAGATTGGAATGAGCTACCTGATGATATTAAGGGAACTTTCGACGCACTTGGTATTCCGGAAGCAGAATATAAAAGAGAACTTTCAGGAGTTGGAGCTCAATACGACAGTGAAGTTGTTTATCACAGCTTAACTGAAAAAATGAAAGATCAAGGAGTAATATACACTGATTTTGAAACTGCTGTAAGAGAATATCCTGAAATTATAAAAGAATATTTTATGACTTGTATAAAACCAGAAGACCATAGATATGCTGCATTACACTATGCAGTTTGGAGTGGTGGTTCATTTGTATATGTTCCAAAAGGAGTAAAAGTTAGTATTCCTTTACAATCATATTTTAGACTTAATGCTCCAGGAGCAGGACAATTTGAACATACTTTGATTATAATTGAAGAAGGAGCTTATTGTCATTTTATCGAAGGTTGTTCAGCGCCAAAATATAATGTTTTAAACGTTCATGCCGGAGCTGTAGAACTTTTTGTAAAGAAAAATGCGACTTTAAGATATTCTACAATTGAAAACTGGTCAAGAAATATGTATAACTTAAATACAAAGAGAGCTATTGTTGATGAAAATGGAACTATTGAATGGGTTTCAGGTTCATTCGGCTCAAAGGTAAGTTTACTATATCCTATGAGTGTATTGAGAGGAGAAGGAGCTAAGAGTGAATTCACAGGAATAACTTTTGCAGGTAATGATCAGTATTTGGATACAGGAGCTAAAGTAATTCACGCAGCGCCTAGAACAAGCTCATCAATAAATTCAAAATCTATATCAAAGGGTAATGGAGTTGCTATTTACAGAGGACTAGTAAGCGTTAAACCAAATTGTCCAGGTTGTAAATCAACTGTAACTTGTGAATCCTTGATGTTAGATCAAGAATCTCAATCAGATACAATTCCGGTAATAGATATTCAAACATCAGATATCGACTTAGGACATGAAGCAAAAATTGGTAGAATTGACGATGATGTAATTTTCTATCTAATGAGTCGTGGTATTTCTGAAGAGGAAGCTAAGGCTATGATTGTTAGAGGTTTTGCTGAACCTATAGCAAAAGAACTACCTTTAGAATATGCTGTTGAAATGAATGCGTTGATTAATCTAGAACTTGAAGGAACTATTGGTTAGGGGGTGTCTGTATGAGAGGAAATTTTATACCATGTAATACATGGAATTCAACAAGAGTTAATAATACAGAAGTGCTATTACCTAATTTAAGTCCAAAAGAATATTCATTAGTACAAAGCGAAAATAAGAATCTTGATTTTTCTTATGAAAAATTTTCATTTTCAAATGAATTAACTGAAACTTTAAAAGCATTTACTAATCTTTCATTGGATTTTGTTTCAACTAAAGAAAATTCTTTAAATAAAGTTGTTTCTTTAGAGTTAAATGAAGAAAATAATCAATTAGTTGATATTATAAAAATAAAAGCTGAAGAAAATTCAACTTTGAACTTAGCATTAGACTACTTCTCAAAAGAAGATGTAAAAGGCTTTAGACATACGATTATTGAAGTTGAGGCTGAAGAAAATAGTAATGTTAAAATTTTTCTTTCTCAAAGATTTTCTTTAGATATTTTGAGTATTCAAAGTGTTTATTATAAAGTTAAGAAAAATGCGAATGTTGAATTTATTCAAGTTGATTTAGGAAGTAAAGAAAATTATTTATCATACATTGGAGAGCTTGTTGAAAAAGAAGCAAATGTAAGTGTAAATTCAATTTACTTTGGAAAAAATGATCAAAAATTAGATTTTAATTATGTTGCAAATCAAATTGGATATGCTACAAATTATGATTTATCCATAAAAGGCGCTTTAGCTGACAAAGCTCAAAAGACTTGTAGAGCAACTATAGACTTTAAACGTGGCTCATCTACATCAAAGGGATCTGAACAAGAATATGTAACATTACTTTCTGACGATATTAGAAATGTTGCAGTTCCAATTTTACTTTGTACAGAAGATGATGTTGAAGGACTTCATGCTGCAAGTGCAGGAAAAATTGATGAGGATATATTATTCTACATTATGAGTCGTGGTTTCAGTGAAACAGAAGCAAAAAGATTGATATTAGAATCAAAATTTGCTGAAATAATTGACTTGATAGAAAATGAAGAAATAAGAAAGAGAGTTTATACAACTTTATCCAAAAAACTTTCGGAGGTATAATATGACTAAAACTGTTCTTGATATTAGAAAAGATTTTCCATATTTGAATGAAGAAAAAGTCGGGAAAAAAGTTATATATTTAGACAATGCAGCAACAAGCCAAAAACCACAAGCTGTTGTTGACGCTATAACAAATTATTATTCTTATCAAAATGGAAGTCCACATAGAGGTAGTCATTACCTTAGTATGTCTGCGACTGAAATTTATGAGGGAACAAGAAAAAAAGTTAAAAGTTTTCTTAATGCAAAGAGAACTACTGAAATAATTTTTACAAAAAATGCAAGTGAGGCACTTAATTTAGTAGCCTATTGTTATCTTAATAAATTAGAAAAAGATGATGAAATAATGCTTAGCATAATGGAACATCATAGTAATTTGTGTACTTGGCAATTCTTAAAAGAAAAAACTGGTGCTAAACTTAATTATATTTATCTTGATGACAATTACCAATTAGATATGAAATCTTTTGAAGAAAAAATTTCTGATAAAGTAAAATTAGTTTGTATAACTGCTGCATCAAATGTTGTAGCTACAATGCCTGACATCAAAAAGATTATTGAAATTGCACATAAAAATGGAGCAAAAGTTTTAGTTGATGCATCCCAAATTGTTGCGCATAAAAAGTTAGATGTTCAAGAATTGGATGTTGATTTCTTAGTATTTTCAGGACATAAAATGCTTAGTGCAATGGGCGTTGGTGTACTTTATGGAAAATTTGATCTTTTAAAAGAAATGGATCCTTTCCTTTATGGGGGAGATATGATTGAATATGTTTATGAAGATTATTCAACATATCTTTTACCAGCTGGTCGTTTTGAAGCAGGAACACAAAATGTTGGAGCTGTTGCTTCACTTGGAGCTGCTATTGACTATCTAGAAGAATTAGGATTTGACTATATAGAAAAATTAGAAAAAGAGCTTATGGATTTTGCTTTTGAAGAAATGAAAAAGATAGATTTTGTAAAGACTTATACTACAACTGAAGAAAACAGATGTCCAGTAATAGCTTTTAATGTAGAAGATGCACATCCACATGATGTATCTTCAATACTTGATAGTTTTGGAATTGCAATAAGAAGTGGACATCATTGTGCAGAGCCGTTGCATAGATATTTAAAAGAAAATGCAACTTGTAGAGTAAGTTTTTCTTTCTATAACACAAAAGAAGAAGTAGAATATTTCATTGAAAAATTAAAAGAAGTAAGGAGAATATTACATCTTGGACATTAGAGAAATTTATACTGAGATAATAACAGAAGAAAGTAGAAATACAAAAAATAAAAGATATTTAAATCATCCAACACATGAAGAAAAAGGTCATAATCCAAGTTGTGGCGATGAAATTACATTACAACTAGATATTGAAGACGGTATAATAAAAGATGCCTCTTATGTTGGAGTAGGTTGTGCAATCTCTCAAGCTTCAACATCACTTATGATTGATTTAGTAAAAGGTAAAACTTTAGAAGAAGCAAAAGAACTTTGTGAAACATTTTTATCTATGATTACTGAAGGACTTGAAGGTGATGAACTTAAAAAACTTAAGGATGCTATAGCTCTACAAAATATTTCTACAATGCCTGCAAGAGTTAAATGTGCAGTTCTTGCTTGGCATACATTAAAAAATATAATCGAAGCTAATTAAATAAGGTCGTAGCTCTTTTGAGTTGCGACTTTTTGTTTAGGAGGGTACATGAGAATTTTTTTCATATTATATTTACTTTTGGGTGGTTTGTTATATAACTATAAATTATTGATTTCTATAATTTTTATAATGAATTTAATATCTTTTACAATATTTTATATTGATAAAAGAAAAGCTATAGAAGGCAAGAATAGAATTTCAGAGAATAGCTTATTGTTATCAGCTTTTTTGTTCGGCTCTATCGGAGCTTTTTTATCCATGCAAATATTTAGACATAAAACTAAAAAACTAAAATTTAAAGTTTTAGTTCCGATATTTTTTGTCGTGAAAGTATTGATTTTATATTATTTATATAAATATGTAACCTAGTGTTGACTTTGTTAAATTAAAGGAATATAATTTAGTTATAAGAATTATAAAAGTATTTAATCTAATAATATTTTAAATCATAAGGAATGGAGGTCTTTATATGTCTAATTCAGAAATAATAATTTTAGCTTTAATATCGGTACAATGTTGTGCAATAGCATTTTCAATCTATAGTGTGGAAAAAGCAATTAAGAAAAGCAAAGAAGAAACCCTGATTAAAATAGATGAATTAAATAATACAATAAAAGAACTGGAGTCAAAGTTAGAAAAGAAATAAAAATATTTAAAGGAAGTAATAAAATTACTTCCTTTTTTAGTAAAAAAATTCCACTAAAAAGTGGAATTAATTTTAAAAATTAAATGTTAGAATTTATCTTTAAATATATCTTTAAATATATCGTATAAATTAAGGGCTATTGCTATTGCCATACAAGTAATTGTAACAGTAGAAAGATTTTTGAAATCAACTATAAATAAAAACACTAATGAAGTGGTTACTAAATAATTCATCCATTTTTTTCTCATAACTGCCTCCAAGTTATTTAAATTACTATTAAAATTATTAAATTACCAAAAAGAATTATCCTTTTGCTTTTTTAATTTAAAAAATTTTTTTAGATTAAATGGTAATAAAATGATGCTAACAATAAATAAAATTATATTTAAAAAAGGTACTAGATTAATTAAAGTAAATAAATCAGATTGACCTTTTCCTTTTAATGAAGAATCAAGTATGTTTTTTTCTTTATCCATTATAAGCACCTCCAAAACTATATTAGTCAAATAAATATTTACACTACTATTATAACATATTAAAAAAACAAGTCAAGACTTATATTTTTTTATGTAAGATATAATACCAAAAATAGTTATGAAGTTATGCTTTTAAAAAGTATAAAAGATTTAATAAAATTGTATATTTAAAATATTTTTTTAAAATATGTAAATTTATTATAAAAAAGCCAAAAAATTCAAAAAAAGGCTTTACATTTTACAGAAAATCTGTTAAAATTTAAAGATAATAATGTAATAGTGGGATAATATGTATTTTTATCTTTTTTTAATTTTTCAAAGGGGTGAAGCTTTATGACACATACTGAAAAGTATGGAATCACAGAAAGGGTTAGTTATTCAAAAATTCAAAATGTTTTGGATCTTCCAAACTTAATTGCCATTCAAACTGATAGTTATGATTGGTTTATTAAGCAAGGAATAAGAGATGTTTTTGACGATATTAGTCCAATTAGGGACTATTCCGAAGCTATGAAGCTGGAATTTTTAAATTATCGTTTAGAAAATGCTCCAAAGTATACAGAACAAGAATGTAAGGATAGGGATATGAACTATTCTACACTTCTAAAAGTTGATGTTCGTTTAACTAACAATAATACTGGTGAAGTTAAAGAACAAGAAGTGTTTATGGGAGAAATTCCATTGATGACTGACAACGGGACTTTTATTATTAATGGGGCTGAAAGAGTTATTGTAAGTCAGCTTGTTAGAAGTCCAGGTGTTTATTACGGAGAAGAAATTGACAAGTCAGGTAATAAGTTATTTTCTTCAACAGTAATTCCAAACAGAGGTGCTTGGTTAGAATATGATACCGACACAAACGGAATTGTCAGTGTTCGTATTGACAGAACAAGAAAATTGCCTATAACAACTATGATAAGGGCATTGTTATATGAAACAAATGAAGAAATGGTTGAAAATTTCGGAGATATTAAAGAACTTCATACTACTTTGGAAAAAGATGTAACAAAGAGTTATCAAGAAGCTATTCTTGAAATTTATAGAAAATTAAAACCAGGAGATCCAGCTACTGTTGAAAGTGGGGAAAGTTTATTACACAATTTACTTTTTGACCCTAGAAGATATGATCTTGCAAAAGTTGGCAGATATAAATTCAATAAAAAATTAGCTTTAAGAAATAGATTATTTGGAACAATTTTAGCTGAAGATATTTTCAAAACTGATAAATTCGGTGAAATGGAAAAAATTGCAAGTGTTGGAGATTATATAACTGAAGAACTTGCTGAAAAAATTGAAAATGCAGGATATAAGAGAGTTCATGTAAAAGTAGAAGACAAAGAAATTATCGTAACAGGTAACCACTTTGTTGATATTAGTGCGTTTGAATTGGGATTTGATATTTCATGTAATGGACTTTCAGAAAAAATTTATTATCCGGTTATGATGGAAATTTTAGAAGCTGCGTCAGAATATGAAGGCGAAGAATATGAAACACAAGTAAAGAGAGCTGTTAGAAATAGAGTTAAAGAGCTTTCTCCTACTCATATTATTCGTGATGATATCGAAGCTACTGTAAGTTATGAATTCAACTTATTCTATGGTCTTGGAATTTGTGATGACATTGACCATTTAGGAAATAGAAGAGTTAGAGCCGTTGGAGAACTTTTACAAAATCAATTTAGAATTGGTTTATCAAGAATGGAAAGAGTTGTTAGAGAAAGAATGTCAACTCAAGATCCAGATCTTGCTACGCCACAAGGACTTATCAATATAAGACCTCTTGTTGCGTCTTTAAAAGAATTCTTTGGTTCTTCACAATTATCACAATTTATGGATCAAAACAATCCACTTGCAGAACTTACTCATAAGAGAAGATTATCAGCATTAGGACCTGGTGGTCTTAGTAGAGATAGAGCAGGATATGAAGTAAGAGACGTTCATGAAAGTCACTACGGAAGAATTTGTCCGATAGAAACTCCAGAAGGTCCAAACATCGGTCTTATTACATCTCTTACAACTTATGCAAGAGTTGATGAATATGGATTTATTGAAACTCCATATCGTGTTGTAAATAATGGAATTGCTACAAAAGATATTGTTTATTTAACAGCTGATGAAGAAGATGAAGTTATTATTGCTCAAGCCAATGAACCACTTGATGAAAACGGACGTTTTGTAAACGAAAGAGTTAGTGGTCGTGGTATTAATGGAGAAAATGATATTTATCCAAGAGATTCAATTCAACTTATGGACGTTTCTCCACAACAAATTGTATCAGTTGGTACAGCAATGATTCCTTTCCTTGAAAATGACGATGCTACTCGTGCATTGATGGGTTCAAACATGCAAAGACAAGCAGTGCCTCTACTTGTTACTGAAGCTCCTATCGTAGGAACTGGTATTGAACATAAGGCAGCAAAAGATAGTGGTGTTGTTATTCTTGCTAAACAATCAGGAATTGTTACTAAAGTTGATAGTGATGAAATTCATATTAAAAGAGATTTAGATAATGTAGTTGATAAATATAGATTACTTAAATTTAAACGTTCAAACCAAGGAACAACAATTAACCAAAGACCAATTGTTAATGTAAATGACAGAGTTAATGCTGGAGATATTATTGCAGATGGTCCTTCAACAGAAAATGGTGAAATTGCGCTTGGTAAGAATATTTTAATGGCATTTATGAACTGGGAAGGCTATAACTACGAAGATGCTATGTTGTTGAACGAACAATTAGTTATAGATGATGTTTTAACTTCACTACACATTGAAGAACATGAATGTGAAGCCAGAGAAATCAAATTAGGTTCTGAAGAAATCACAAGAGATGTTATAAACATCGGTGAAGATATGAGAAAGAACTTAGACGAAAATGGTATCATTAGAATTGGTGCTGAAGTTAATTCAGGAGATATCTTAGTTGGAAAAGTATCACCTAAGGGAGAAACTGAACTAAGCGCTGAAGAAAGACTTTTAAGAGCTATTTTTGGTGAAAAAGCTAGAGAAGTTAGAGATACTTCTTTAAGAGTTCCTCATGGAGAAACTGGTATAGTTGTTGATGTTAAATGTTATAGCAGAAAAAACGGAGATGAATTACCACCAGGAGTAAATGAAGTGGTTAGAGTTTATGTAGCCACTAAGAGAAAGATTAACGTTGGGGATAAAATGTGTGGTAGACATGGTAACAAAGGGGTTATTTCAAGAATAATGCCTCAAGAAGATATGCCATTTTTACCAGACGGAACTCCTTTACAAATCGTTCTTAATCCATTAGGGGTACCTTCTCGTATGAATATTGGACAGGTACTTGAAGTTCACTTAGGACTTGCAGCAAAAAGACTTGGTTGGAAGGTTGCAACTCCTGTATTTGATGGAGCAAGTGATGTTGATGTACTTGATGCATTAAAACTTGCTGGTTGTCCTGAATCTGGAAAAATTAGACTTAGAGACGGAAGAACAGGGGAAGAATTTGACAATCCTGTAACTGTTGGTTATATGTATATGTTAAAACTTCACCATTTAGTAGATGAAAAAATTCATGCTAGATCTATTGGACCTTATTCTTTAGTTACACAACAACCACTTGGTGGTAAAGCGCAATTTGGTGGACAAAGATTTGGGGAAATGGAAGTTTGGGCTTTAGAAGCATATGGTGCAAGTCATACTTTACAAGAAATGTTAACTGTTAAGAGTGACGATATTGTAGGTAGAGTTAAGACTTATGAATCAATTGTTAAGGGTGTAAATATTCCTGAACCAGGTATTCCAGAATCATTCAAAGTTCTTATGAAAGAATTACAATCTTTATGCTTGGATGTTAAGTTGATTGATGAAGACGGAGAAGAAATTAAGCTTAAAGAAAACTCTGATGAAATCAAAGCACAACTTGTTTTAAATGAAGAATATGCTAATGATGAAGAAGAGGAAGAATTTAATTTTGATTCATTCTACGATCAATCAGGAAGTAATGAAGAAGAATTTGATGGTTTTGATCTTAGCTTTTTAGAAGATAAAGATGAAAAAGAAAAAAATAGTTCAAAAAATGTAGATAAGGACAAATTATTTATAGAGGAAGATATTGATCAATAACATAGAGGAAGGGAGTGGACTCCTTGTTGGAATTAAATAATTTTGATGCAATGAAAATTGGCTTAGCTTCACCAGATAAAATTAGAAGTTGGTCAAGAGGAGAGGTTAAAAAACCAGAAACCATTAATTATAGAACACTAAAACCGGAAAAAGATGGTCTTTTCTGTGAAAAGATATTTGGACCGGTTAAAGACTGGGAATGTAATTGTGGTAAATATAAAAGAATAAAATACAAGGGAAATGTATGTGAAAAATGTGGAGTTGAAATCACTAAGTCTAAAGTTAGACGTGAAAGAATGGGACATATAGAACTTGTTGCTCCAGTTTCTCATATTTGGTATTTCAAAGGAATACCTTCAAGAATGGGACTTATTTTAGACATGAGTCCAAGAGCCCTTGAAAAAATATTATATTTTGCAAATTATGTTGTTTTAGATGCAAAAGATACTGACCTTTATGTTAAACAATTACTAACTGAAGGTGAATATGAAGAAGCTTGTGAAAAATTCGGTTCAGAAAACTTTAGAGTTGGAATGGGAGCTGAAGCTATTAAGGAGCTTCTAGAAAACATCGACTTAGATGAACTTTCAGAAGAATTGAAAAAAGGCCTAGTTGATGCAACTGGTCAAAAGAAGATTAGACTTTCAAGAAGACTTGAAGTTTGTGAAGCTTTTAGAAAATCAGGAAATAGACCTGAATGGATGATAATTGATGTAGTACCAGTTATTCCACCAGATTTAAGACCAATGGTTCAACTTGAAGGTGGAAGATTTGCAACTTCAGACTTAAACGATCTATATAGACGTGTTATCAACAGAAACAACAGATTAAAAAAACTTATAGAAATTCATGCTCCAGAAATCATTATGAGAAATGAAAAGAGAATGTTACAAGAAGCAGTTGATACATTAATAGATAATGGTAGACATGGAAAGGCTGTAACAGGAGCAGGAAATAGAGAGCTTAAATCTTTATCAGATATGTTAAAGGGTAAAACAGGAAGATTTAGACAAAACTTACTTGGAAAGCGTGTTGACTATTCAGGACGTTCCGTAATCGTAGTTGGTCCAGATTTAAAATTCCACCAATGTGGACTTCCAAAGAAAATGGCTCTAGAATTATTTAAACCATTTATTATGAAACAATTAGTAGAAGATGGAATTGTTCATAATATTAAAAGCGCGAAGAAATATGTTGAAAGATTAAATTCAAATGTTTGGGATATTTTAGATAAAGTTATCAAAGATCATCCGGTACTACTTAATAGAGCACCGACTCTTCATAGACTTGGTATTCAAGCATTTGAACCAGTTTTAGTAGAAGGAAAAGCTATTAAATTACACCCATTAGTTTGTACTGCATATAATGCTGACTTTGACGGTGACCAAATGGCTGTCCATTTACCACTATCAACAGAAGCTCAAGCTGAAGCAAGACTTTTGATGCTTTCAACAAATAATATCTTAGCACCAAAAGATGGTAAACCTATTACAACTCCTACACAGGATATGGTATTAGGTTCATACTATTTAACTAGTGGAAATGTAGAAGAACAAGCTGTTCGTTCATTCATGGATTATGATGAAATGTTTAAAGCATATTCTACAAATAATGTTAAAATTCACGACACTGTTAATGTCCTTTATAGAGATGAAGAAACTGGAGAAAGCCAAATTGTTAAATCAACAGTTGGTAGATTTATCTTCAATGAACATCTTCCTCAAGATTTAGGATTTGTTGACAGAAGTAAAGATAAATTCTCATTAGAAATTGATAGACTTGTAGATAAGAAAATGCTTGGTAAGATTGTAGATAAATGTTTTAGAAAACATGGAAATATAAAAACTGCTGAAGTGTTAGACTATATTAAATCTACAGGATATAAATATTCAACAGTGGGAGCTATTTCAATCTCAATGAATGACGTAATAGTTCCAGAAGAAAAATGGGAAATTCTTAAAGAAGCTGAACATAAGATTGCAGTTTATGAAGAATTATTTAGAGACGGTTTAGTTTCTGAACAAGAAAGATATGAATATGTAATCTCTGTTTGGACAAAAGCAACTGAAGATATTACAAAGATTCTTGTTGCAAAACAAGATCCGACAAATAGTATTTCAATCATGGCTGACTCAGGAGCCAGAGGTAATATTAACCAAATTAGACAGTTAGCTGGTATGCGTGGACTTATGAGTTCTGCAACTGGTAGAATCGTAGAAATTCCTATTAAAGCAAACTTTAGAGAAGGACTTTCTGTTCAAGAGTTCTTTATTTCAACTCACGGTTCTAGAAAAGGACTTTCAGATACGGCTCTTAGAACTGCTGACTCAGGATATTTAACAAGAAGACTTGTAGACGTTTCTCAAGATGTAATTGTTAGAGAAGATGATTGTTGTACAGATGAATATGTATTAGCAAAAGACTTTAAAGATGGAAATGCTATAGTTGAAAAACTTTCTGACAGAATAGTAGGTAGACATTCATTTGAAGATGTATTAAATCCAAATACTGGAGAAATACTAATTTACAAAAATGAAATGATTACTGAAGCTTTAGCAGAAAAAGTTGAAAAACTTGGAATTACAGAAATAAAAGTACGTTCAGTTTTAGGTTGTAAGTCAAAACATGGTGTTTGTGCAAAATGTTATGGACGTAACCTTGCAACAGGAAATCCAGTTAATATTGGTGAAGCAGTTGGTATTATTGCAGCTCAATCAATCGGAGAACCTGGTACACAGCTTACGATGAGAACATTCCACTCTGGTGGGGTTGCCGGCGTTGGAATCACACAAGGTCTTCCTCGTGTTGAAGAACTTTTCGAAGCAAGAAAACCTAAAGGGCTTGCTTATATTACTGAAATAGACGGTACTGTAAAATTAGTTGATAATAAGAAGAGATATGATATAGTTGTAACAGCTGATGACGGTGATGAAAGAATTTATGCTATTCCTTATGGAGCTAGAATAAAAGTTAAAGATGGTGAAGAAATCAAAGCAGGCGATATGCTTACTGAAGGTTCAATTAATCCACATGATATTTTAGCTATCAAAGGACCTACTGGTGTTCAAGAATACATCACGAAAGAAGTTCAAAAAGTTTACCGTAATCAAGGGGTAGACATTGATGATAGACATATTGAAATTATTATTAAACAAATGCTTTCAAAAGTTAAGATTGATACTTCAGGAGATACTAATTTATTAGAAGGAAGTTTAGTTCCTTTTAGAGAAGTAGAAGCTATTAACAAACAAATGTTAGAAGAAGATTTAAATCCAGCTACATTTGATAATGTTCTACTTGGTATCACTAAAGCATCTCTAGCTACTGAAAGTTTCTTATCAGCAGCATCATTCCAAGAAACAACTAGAGTTTTAACTGATGCTTCTATTAAGGGTAAAGCAGATGGATTACTTGGATTAAAAGAAAATGTAATCTTAGGTAAACTTATCCCAGCAGGTACAGGTATGAAAGTCTATAAATCTATTGAAATTGACTATGAAACAATGGAAGAAGAGGAAAGACTTGCTAGAGAAGCTGAACTTGAACATGCTGATTCTGAAGAAATAGATATATTTGATGAATCAAAAGAAGTAGAAGTTGAAGAAACAGAAACTACAGTTGAAGTTGAAGAAGCTGAAACTGAAGAAGTAGAAGAATAATATTTAGAGTCGGAAAATTTTCCGACTCTTTTTACGAAGAGAGGTAAAAGATGAAAAAAGCTTTAATTTTAACAGCATCTTTTGGTGGAGGTCATAACAAAGCTGCTAACAATATAAAAGAAAAGCTTGAGCAAAGAGGTTTTGAGGTAAATGAAATTGATCTTTTAAAAGAGATTTCTGAAAAATTAGATAATTTACTTGTTGGAGGATATCTGGGAATAGTAACTAAAACTCCAGAGATTTATGGACTAATTTACAAGAGCACAAATATTACACAGTCTCAAAATATTTTTTCAAAACCAATTTTAAATATATTAAGTAATAAAATATTACCAATTTTAGAAGAGAAAAAACCAGATGTAGTTATAGGAACTCATGTTTTTGCAATAGGTGTAATGGAACATATAAAGCAAAAAGATTATTATGATGTACCTTTTATTTCTGTAATCACAGACTATGTAACTCACAAAATGTATTTTAGTGACTATGTTGACTATTATATTGTTGCTAGTGAATTTACTAGAAATAAGATGATTGATGATGGAATAAAACAAGATAAAATTTTTGCTTATGGAATTCCAATTGATGATAGTTTTAAGGAAAGACACTATGACAAAAAAGAAGGGTTTAACATTTTAACAATATTTGGGGCTTTAGGAATGAATGATTTTTCTGAATACATTATGCCAATATTAGATATTGCTGATGACATCAAACTAACTATGGTTTGTGGTAAAAATGAAGAATTAAAAGAAAAGCTTGAAAAGAAATATAGCCTTTTTGTTGATCAAAATAGACTTGAATTTATTGGATATACTAATGAAATTGCAAAACTTATGGAAGAACATCAAATTTTAATTACTAAACCTGGTGGATTAACACTTACTGAGGCAATAATTAAGAATATTCCATTAATTATTCCTTTCTATATTCCTGGACATGAAGAAGAAAATAGAAATTTCGTTGTAGAGGAAGAAATTGGCGTTTACGCTAATGGAGTTGATGCAGTTGTAAAGGAAGTAACAAAGTTTTATAAAAATAGAAGAAGAGTTGAATATATGGCTTTAAATATGAGAGATATAGCTCAAGGATTCTCAGTAGATAAGATTGCTGATTTAGTTGAAAAAATTATATAAATACATTGACAAAAGGTATATCTTATAGTATAATGCACTTTGGACATATATTTTAGGAGGTTTATTATGAAAATTAAAAAATATTTAATTTCTGCTATGGCTATTTTCTTAATGGGTTCAATGGTTGCTTGTCAATCAAAACCAGCTGAAAATAAGAAAGCAGAAGAAAAGAAAGAAGAAAAGAAAGAAGAAAAGAAAGAAGAAAAACAAGTTGAAAAAGCTTCAGAAGAAGAAAAAGCAGCTACAATCAAAGCTTTAGAAGAACAAAAGAAAATCGAATTAGAAATTCCTAATTTAAAAGATTCTGATAAACAAAGCATTGAAAACAAATATGCTAACTTAATTTCTTCAGTTAAAGAAGATAAAATGGAAAAAGAAGATGTTCTTAAACTTAAAGATGCCGCTGAAAATTACGTAAACAACGTAAAAGAATCAAGAGGCGAAAAAGTTGAAAAGAAAGAAGAAAAAAAATAATATAGCATTTTCAATGAGAGCTTAAAGCTCTCATTTTTTGTAAAAAAATTTTTTTAAAATAAATAATTTGTAAAATGTAGGGTAAATAAGAAATAGATTTACTTCTTAAGTAAATTTATTTTAATTTAGTTTAAAATAAATAGTATAAAGCACTAATCACAATTATACTAATATTTATACCATACTTAAAATTTATAGAAAATAAGCTATGTAAAATTTTTACATAGCTGTTTTTTTAGCTAAAAAAATTTACAATAACATAGTAAGTATGATATAATGTATATAGCTTTATGCCTTTTGATAAAGCTATATACATTTCATAATAACTACCATAGAAAAATTATCATAACAACATTAAAAAAGAGTTATGATTAAATTTAGGGCTTTATGATTATTGATAAAGCTATATATTATATAAAAATAAAAATTGAGATAAATTAAAGTTAATTGTAGTTATAAAAGGGGAGATATACTTTGTTTGATAAATTAGAATTATTAATTGAAAAATTTGAGGAACTTGAAAAGAAAATAATAGATCCTGAAATTATGAAAGATATGAATGTTTGGCAAAAACTTGCAAAAGAACATGGCGATATGAAGCCAATTGTTGAAAAGTATAGAGAATATTCTAAACATAAAAAAGAGCTTGAAGAAAATAAAGAGATGTTAAAAGAAGGTTTAGATGACGATATGAAAGATCTTGTAAAAGAAGAAATTTCTGAACTTGAAGATAGCATCGAAAAAGAAGAACAAGAACTTAAAATTTTATTATTACCAAAAGACCCTAATGATGATAAGAACGTATTTATGGAAGTTAGAGCTGGTACAGGTGGAGATGAAGCTGGACTATTTGCAGAAGATCTTCTTAGAATGTACAGAATGTTTGCTGATAAGCAAAGATGGAAAACTGAAATAATGAGTATTTCAGAACAAGGTGTTGGTGGAATTAAAGAAGTTGTGTTCTTAGTTAAAGGACAAGGGGCTTATTCAAAATTAAAATATGAAAGTGGTGTGCATAGAGTTCAACGTGTTCCTGCAACTGAATCAAGTGGTAGAATTCATACTTCAGCAGCAACAGTTGCTGTTTTACCAGAAGTTGAAGATGTTGACGTAGTTATTAACCAAAATGATCTAAGAATAGACGTTTATAGGGCAAGTGGTAACGGTGGACAATGTGTAAATACAACTGACTCTGCTGTAAGAATTACTCATATTCCTACAGGACTTGTTGTTACATGCCAAGATGAAAAATCACAACTTAAAAATAAAGATAAGGCAATGAAGATTTTAAAATCTAGACTTTATGAAAAGTATCAAGAAGAACAAAATAAAGATATTGCTGATGCTAGAAAATCTCAAATTGGTTCAGGAGATAGATCTGAAAGAATTAGAACTTACAATTTCCCACAAGGAAGAGTTACAGATCATAGAATTAATATGACTATTTATCAACTTGATAGTTTCTTAAATGGAGATATAGGAGATATGATAGATGCATTAATTACTAGTGATCAGGCTAAGAAAATGTTGGCGATTGCGGAGTAGTGTATGGAACGTATTTTACAAAATAAATTAACTAGATTTGGTATTTATGTTGTATTGTATGTATTTGGAGTATTTGTATTTTTTAATTTGGTTTTTGCTAAAAATGAATCTGAAAAAATTGATAATTTAGTGAAAAATGTTGAAACTGAAAGTAGCAGCACACAAGAGGAAACAAAAAATATAAATGCAAATGGAATAGATGTCAGTAAACTATCTACAAATGTTAATACAGGAAAACCAAATAGTATTTTAACAGAAAAAACTATTCTTGAAGGTCTTAAAAATAGTGATGATCCTGATGTGAAAGAGATTTTAAAAAACAAAGATAAATTAAGCTTAAGCTATTTGGCCTTACTATATAGAAATCCAGAAGCTAAATTATTTATACAAGATAAATTAGAGAATAGAACAGTAGATGAATTTACTGGAGAAAGTGTTGATTTCAAGAGAGATATTCCTTATTATTTGCAATGGGATAGACGTTGGGGACAAAAGAAATATACTAGTGAAAATATTGCTATAAATGGATGTGGTCCAACTTCTATGGCAATGGTTATATCTGGATTATTAAAAGATGACTCAATAACACCAGTGGAATTGGCAAAGTATGAAGAGTATGCTGAAGGAGCTGGAACGGGATGGAAATATTTTACAGAAGTTCCAGAAAAATATGGAATAAAGGTTAAAGAATTATCAACTGATGAAAAAATTTATAAAAACGAGTTAAGTAATGGTAGACCAATAATTGCTAATGTAGGCCCTGGAGATTTCTCTTCAATTGGACATTATGTTGTTATAATTGGAGTTGATGACGATGGAAATTTCATCATAAATGATTCAAATAGTCCTACAAATACAAGTGAAAAATGGAGTTTTGAAAGGTTAAAACAACAAATAAAAAATTCTTGGTCTTATTATAAAGGAGAATAGGTTTGAATTTTTTGAATAGAATTTTAGAATTTTTTGCTTATTTTTTTAGATCAAAACCAGAAGGTTATGATATAGAAAAATTTGGATTTACCCATATTTTTCTAGTTATGTTTGCTTTTGTTGGAGCAATTTTAATATATGTTTATAGAGATAAACTTAAAAATAGTAATAAAAATATTTTAAAATTTTTTGTTGTGTTATTATTTTTACAACAAGTAATTTTGTATGGATGGTATATAACAAGCGGTGCATTTTCAATAGAGACAAGTTTGCCACTATATGATTGTAGAGTTGCTATTATATGCTTAATATATGGGGTATTTTTTAATAATAATAAATCTAAGAGAATTGGTATATATTTAGGGTTTGTAGGCTCAATTGTAGCTTTAATATCTCCGGATTTAGATAGATTTATCTTCCCACATTATACTTGGGTAAGTTTTTTTGTAGGACATATACTATTACTTTGGGTAAGTTGTTATATCTTCTTCGTAGAAGAAATAGAAATATCCTTTAAGAAATATACTGAAGTATTCATTTTTACAAATGTTTTGCATATAGCTGTTATAATTTTTAATAGTATTAGCAAATCTAATTACGCATTCTTATCAGAACCGCCAATTTTTAAAGAAGTAGCAGGAAGATTGCATCCAATAACATATATAGCAATAATGATGTTAATGTTGAACTTTTCTTTATATCTTGTTCATTCATATTTTATGAAATCAAGAGATGGAAAATTAAAATTATCACATAGAAAAATAGAAAATTAAAATAAAAAAAGTACTGACAATTAAGTCAGTACTTTTTCTTTTTAAATAGAATGTTT
Organism: Parvimonas pharyngis; assembly: GCF_046569675.1. Classification (NCBI taxonomy): domain Bacteria; kingdom Bacillati; phylum Bacillota; class Tissierellia; order Tissierellales; family Peptoniphilaceae; genus Parvimonas; species Parvimonas pharyngis. The sequence continues at coordinate 20,737 of NZ_JBKICJ010000002.1, read as the reverse complement.
GAGGGTTTATTCCTATTTAACTAATACACCATTTGAGTCAAAAGTATAATTTACATTATTTATATTAAGTGTTTTGCTTTGAGCTATACGTCCATCATTTTCGGCATAATACCAATTTCCATCAACCATGAACCATTCATTGGCAGCAATACGTCCGCTAGCATTAGCAAAATACCATATTCCATTAACCATAAACCATTCGTTAGATGCGATACGTCCACTAGTATTAGCGAAGTACCAACTACCATTAACTATAAACCATTCGTTAGATGCAATACGTCCACTAGCATTAGCAAAATACCAATTTCCATCTACTAATACCCATTCGTTCTTTGACATTGTTCCATTAGATTCAAGATAGTACCATTTTCCATTTTCTTCAAACCAACTATCTTTAATCATATTTCCATCTTTATCAAATCTATACCATTCGTCATTTATTAATTTCCATTCATTTTTTACTTCTTGTTTGTTATTATCCGGGAAATCTAAACCAGCTTTTTCATATTCTATAACTAGAGGATAAATTCCTATGCTATGAACATCTGAAATTTTTACTATATCATTACTTTGTTCAAATTTTAAGTCTTCTTTTTTATCTCCATTTAAATAATAAACTGCTACTACTTTTTTATTTGCAGCAACTCTTCTTAGGATTTCGAATTCTCCGTATGCTAATTTAGTTCTCTCGCAATTTTGTCTTAAAGTATTAACTAAAACTAAATCTAATACCATTACATCTTTATCCTTTAATTGTTGATAATCAGCTTTATCTAAGTGGTTACTAATTAAGAATAAATCTTTGAAATCCATACCTTTAATTGTTGAATTACCAGGTTTACAAGTAATAGAACCATTAGTTCTTCCCAATATTTTATCTTTAACTTTAATTACTTCAGCACTTCCACAAGAAGAATGGTCAAAAACATATTTGATTCCAGGAACACCCCATTCAGTCTTATCTTTTACAACAAGAGGGAAGGTATCAATAATTAATTTTTCGTTTGTTGGCTTAGTAACATAAGTTACATCTTCCATCAATCTAACTTTTAAATGACCTAATTCATCAGTTGTTGCCTTTGTAGTATGATTTTCACTAATAAATTGAATTTCTTCATTTACAAGAGGTCTATTATCTTTAACAAATTTAATATCCATTTCATAAGTTCCGTCATTTAAAGTTTTAAAAGTATTTTCTTTAACAACAAGTTCTTTTAATTCTTTTTTATCTTTGAATGCATAAGGGAATTGTCCTTCTTTTGCTGCTTCAAAATGTTTATTATGCATAAAGTATTTAAATGAAACTAATTGCAAGAAATAAGAGTTCTTTTCGAATAATTCAAGAGCAGGTAATTGACCATTTTCGTCAAGAGAGAATTCTCCTTCATAACGTTGTTTACTTGAGTTAAATAATTTGAATTTAACATCTTTTTTATCTGCACCTTCAGGAAGCTTTACTGTAATAGGTAATGTTTTAACCTTGCTTTTGCTTATTTCACAAACATCATTTGAATTATCAGGACAGTTTGGACATGGAGTTTCTGAATCATTACCACCAAGGCCAGGAATGTCATTTCCAACACCGTCATAACGTTTTAAAAATACAGCTTTTACTTTTCTATCTTTACCTTGAGAAGAATCACCTTCTGCTACTTTTGGCCAATATAAACCATCTTCAGGATCTTTTACAACAGTAAATTCTATTGGTTTTTCTAAGTAGTATTCAGAATCTTTATCCTTCATAGTTATTTTATAAGATTTTCCAATACTAGCATCAAAGTTAAGGAAGTTATTTTCGTTTCTTCTGATTTGAACTGAATCTGAACCTACTTCTTCTATTTTAAAGTCGATAGATTTTGTTACATGTTTTCCGCCATGAATAACATAAATTCTAACTAAGTATGAACCTTGATAAACATTAAGTCTTTCAACTTTTTCCTTAGTATCCGTTACAACACTATCATCGTCATTTATTCTGAATTTAAAACCATTCATTTTAAATGTATATTCAAGGGCTCTAACTATATTTATAGTATAATCAGTATTCTTGTAAAGTTCTAATTCAACCTTTCCATTTTTACTTACAAATTCTTTAACTTCTCCACCGCCAGTTACTACGAATTTTACATTATCTTCAGTAACTGCCTTATGAGTAGTTGTATCAAAAACTTCAAGAACTTTTTTAGTTAATTTTCCGTTTTCAGGTTTTGTACCAACTAAGTCAGATTTTTTAACTACTATTAATTTTTTAACTTCATTACTTGAAGTTTTTCCAGATACTTCATCGTAGTATTTTGCAATTCCATCTTTATTAGCTTTAAACCAAATGTAATTTCCGTATTCGTTATCTAGTTTTAAAGTATATTTATCTTTATCAGTTGAAATTCCTAATTTCATTCTGTTTCCAACTGGAGCTTCAACGCCTTTTAATTTTCCGTTTTTAGTTACGTAGTCTTCCATATCCTTATTTTCTTTGTTAAAAGTATGGAAATTTATACCGTCTGGAACTGGTGTTCCATCTTCAAATACAACATCAATATCTTGAATTGTTACTTTTTTATTTTCAATTTCTGGTTCTTTTTCTTCTTCATCATTATTTGAAGTTTTTTCAAAAATTATACTATTAATTTGAACTTCATCACCATTGAAGTTAGAAGTACGTATAGTCTTTTTTAATTCATCAAATTTTAAAATATAAAGATCTTTCTTATCTTTTTTAATATTTGAAAATTGATAGTCTGAATTTCCAACAATTTCAATAGTATAAAGATTACCTTTATCTTCAACTTCTGTAAAGTCAAAAACGCCATTAACACTAGTAATTTCGTATTCGTCTTCTCCCCAATCCGCAAAATCCGGATGAGTTTTTACTTTTAAAGTAATTTCTTTGGTTATTTTTTTTCCTGTTTTTTTGTCGATAGCAGGTAAACAAAAGTCAGGAAGTTTTTCGTCTTCATATGTATTTGACTTTTCAGCATATACTGTATTGCCAATAACAGCAACTGTAGGAGTCAATGCTAAATTTAAAAGCAATGACATCGCTATGAATTTTTTAAAAATACTTTTTTTTGTTTTCATTCTTTCCTCCATAAAATTAATATTTACTATATGATTGTATACTGAATGAGTAGTTTTTTCAATAATATTATAAATGCTATACAATCCACTATACAACAAATATAATGCCAATCTACTTATTATAAACTAAAAATATATAAATAAGAACGGTCTTGTTATTTTTTTGACATATCTAATATATTAGTTAAATTTATAACTTTTAATATATTTGTTAATAGAATATATTTATATAAAATATTTCTAAAATTTTATTTAGTATTTACAACGATTAGGTTATTGCTTTATCACGATAAATGCAAAAGAAATATTTATAAATGTATAATCCGAAGCTTATAATCAAGTTGTTTAATATGATAAAAGCATATATAGTTAAATGTAATTGTATGTTTATTAAAAATTTTTTATGGAAGTCATTTTTTTATTTATAATAGTTTTGAATCATATATTTATATTAATAAGAGAATACCAAAGTTTTTTTGTCTCAGTTATGAAAAATATTCAATTTTATGGTATACTATAATATGGTATTATATATTGTAAAAAAGGAGTTTTAATTATGAAAAATTTATATTTATTATATGGTGGAAAGAGCGCTGAACATGAAATCTCAGTTTTAACTGCAAAGTCTGTTATTAATAATTTAGATAGAAATAAATATAAGATATTTCCTATTTATGTAGATAAATGTGGAAGATGGAATTACTTAGGAGAAAATACAAAAAATGTAGAAAATGATAAGGAAATTGTTGTTGAAGGTAGTGGGAATGTTGCAGATTCAATTTCTAAATTTTTTGCAAATAATTTTGTAAATGAAAATGCTATTTTCTTTCCTGCAATGCATGGAACTTTTTCAGAAGATGGAACAATTCAAGGCTTCTTCGATATAATGGATCTTACTTATGTAGGGAACAATGTATTATCTTCTGCTGTTTGTATGGATAAGGGTACTGCTAATGATGTTTTTGCTGGCAATGGTATTTTACAACCAGAGTATCATTTAGTTACAAAATATGAATTTGATAAAAATAAAGACTTACAAATAAAAAATATTCTTGAAAAAATAGGAGAAGTTTCTTTTATAAAGCCATGTAACGCAGGTTCAAGTGTTGGCGTTACTAAGGTAACTAAAAAAGAAGAAATTGAAGCAGCTCTTGTTGAAGCTTTTAAATATGATACTAGAGTTTTAGCTGAAGAAGCTGTTGTTGGAGATGAACTTCAAGTTTTAGTAATGGGAAATAATATATTAAAGGCAACATTACCTGGAGGTGTAAAAGTTACTAGAGAGTTTTTTGACTATGAAGCAAAATATCTAGATGAAACAACTGATCACATTATTCCATGGGATTTATCAGAAGAAGAAATTAAAGAAATTCAGTCTGTTGCAAAAAGAGCTTATGCTGTTACAAATTGTAAAGGCTTTGCAAGAGTTGATATTTTTGTAAGAGATAGCGATAGAAAAATGCTAGTTAATGAAATTAATACAATTCCGGGAATGACTGCTGTTTCTATGGCTCCAGCTATGTATATGAAAACTTTCAATAAAACTTATGGAGACTTTTTGGATGAGTTAATTGAACTTGCGATTGAAAATAAAAAAGAAAAAGATTCTTTAACAACTAATAGGGGGTAATTATGTTAAAAGCAACTTTAGAAACTATCGCAAAAATAGTTGGTGGTAATTTAGTTACTATAAGTATGAAAGATAAAGTTGTAGAAGGAGTTTCTACAGATACTAGAGATATAAAAGTACAAAATTTATTTATTCCACTTGTTGGAGAAAAATTTGATGGACATAATTTTGTCTTTGATGCTATACAAAAAGGAGCGGTTGCTACTTTATGGGATAAAAAACATCCTACTCCTTATCTTGATGCAGGAATTATTATAGTTGATGATACATTAAAAGCATATCAAAAACTAGCAAATAGTTATCTATCTGCTACTGGCGCGAAGGTAATTGGAATAACAGGATCAAATGGTAAGACAGGAACAAAAGATATTTTAGCGTCAATTTTAGAAGAAAAATTTAGAGTTCATAAGACTGCAAAGAATCTAAATAATGATATTGGACTTCCTAAAACTATTATGGAAATGGATTTAGATGATGAGGCTGTAGTTTTAGAAATGGGAATGGATCGTTTTGGAGATATTAGAACTTTAACTAATATAGCAAAACCTGATATTGCAGTAATAACTAATATTGGAGATAGCCATCTACAAGAACTTGGAACCAAAGAAAATATTGCTAGAGCAAAGTTTGAAATTTTAGAAGGTTTAAAACCAGATGGAGTTTTTATTTTTAATAATGATGATGATATTTTAAGAGAAGTTATTAAAGAATTTACAATTTCTCAAAAGGTTATTAAGATTGGAACAAGAGAAGATTCTGATGTAATCATAAGACCTATTCGTTCAGATGAAGAGGGAAGTAGCTTTTCTATTGGAGAATATGCTTATAGTATTCCATTTATTGGAAAACATCAAATATATAATGTATCAGTTGCCATTGCAATTGCGGGACTAATGGGAATGAATTATGCTGATATCGTAAGGGGACTTGCAAAAGTTAAACTTACGGGAATGAGAATGGAGCTTATGCATTTACCGAGTTTTGATATATTAAATGATTGCTATAAATCAAATCCTCAAAGTTTAACTTCTTGTATAGAAACAGTTTATTCTATGAGAGGATATAAGAATAAGATTTTAATCCTATCAGATATGCTAGAGCTTGGTGAAAACGAAAGAAAATTACATTTTGCAGTTGGGGAAAAAATAGATAGAAATAAAATTGATTATGTAATTTGTATTGGAGATTTAGCTAAAGAAATATACAATGGAGCAAATAGAAATTTCAATGTAAATAACTTATTCCACTTTGATACTAATGAGGAAGTAGTAAAGAAAGTTAAAGAAATTCTTTCTCAAGATACTTTAATTATGGTTAAAGGAAGTCGTGGAATGAAACTTGAAAAAATCATTGATATGTTAAAGGAGATTTAGAATGAATAAAGAAAGACTTTTAAATACATTTTTAGATTTAGTAAAGATTTATTCGCCTTCAAGAAATGAAATTAATGTTATGAAATATATAACGGAAAAATTAGAAAAACTTGGAGTTAAATATATTTTACATGACCACTCAGCTAAATATGGTGGTAATACACCAGTTATAATTGCAAAGCTAGAAAGAAATTGTGATGATACTAACTTAAATGCAATATCACTTTCTGCACATATGGATGTTGTAGAGCCTTCAAAGGATTTAGATGTTTATGTTGAGGATGGACTTGTTAAAACAAGGACTGAAACAACTTTAGGTGGAGATGATAAGGGTGGAGTTGCAATTATTCTAGAAACTTTTGAGAGTTTAGTTGAAAATAAATTACCTCATAATGATGTGTTTGCTGTAATAACACCTTCTGAAGAAATCGGTCTTTTAGGAGCTAAATCTATTAAATGGGAAGAAATTCCTGATGAATTTACACCAGCTAAAGACATGCTTGTTCTTGATAATGGAGGAGGAGCGGATCTTGTGGCGGTTGAAGGACCTTGTATGTATAAGATTAATGTTCATTATGAAGGAGCTTCTGCACATGCTGGTATTGAACCTGAAAAAGGTAGAAGTGCTATATTAGCTATGAGTAATGCTATTGCAAAGATGAAAATAGGAAGACTTAATGATTATACTACTTCAAACATTGGTAGTATAATATCTGAATTTCCAACAAATGTTGTTCCTAAAGATTGTAAAATCAGAATGGAAGTAAGATGTTTATATGAAGATGAAGCAAAAGAAAATGTTGATAATTATGTAGATATTTTTGAAAAGACAGCAAAAGAATTTGAAGTTAAATGTAATATAGATATAGAATATGATTATCCACCACTAAAACAAATAGATGGTAATGTACTTTTAAATAGAGTTTTAGATGCTTATAATAAAGTTGGAGTTGTTGCGAAACCAATAAAAATTGGTGGAGGTTGTGACGGAAATATCTATTTAAAAAATGGATTCAATTCAGTTATTTTAGGAGTTGGAATGTATAAAATCCATACGATTGAAGAATATTTAGTTATTTCCGATATGGAAAAAACAGCTGAGGCTGTTTTAGAATTCATTACAAAATAGGAGGAAATATGTATAAAGGATATAAATTATTGCAAGAAAAACATATTAAGGATGTAAATTCTGATTGTGTTTTACTTGAACATGAAAAAACGGGTGCTAGAGTTTTCTTGATGAAAAACAAAGATGATAATAAAACTTTTAGCATCGGTTTTAAAACTATTCCAAAAGATAACACGGGAATATGCCATATTATTGAGCATTGTGTGCTATCTGGATCAAGAAAATTCAAAACAAAAGAACCTTTTATGGATATGGTAAAGATTAGTACGGCAACTTTTTTAAATGCCTTAACTTTTCCTGATAAAACTGTTTATCCAGTTTCAAGTAGAAATGACAAAGATTTCAAAAACTTAATGGACGTATATATGGATGCTGTTTTCTTTCCTGTTATGAAAGAAGATAGAAGAATTTTCATGCAAGAAGGTTGGCATTATGAATTAGAAAATGAAGAAGATGAACTTAACATTAAAGGTGTTGTGTATAATGAAATGAAGGGAGCATATTCAGTTCCTGAAACATCTTTATATTATAAAGTTAATAATGCTCTTTGTCCTGATACAGTTTATGCTAAGGAGTCAGGTGGAGAACCTTATGAAATTCCAAAATTAACTTACGAAGATTTCTGTGAATTTCATTCTAAATATTATCATCCATCAAACTCATATATTTATTTATATGGTGATTGTGATATGGAAGAAAGACTTGAATTTTTGGATAGAGAATATCTTTCAAAATTTGAAAAAGAAGAACTTGATAATTTTGAAGGAAGTCAAAAAGCTTTTGAAAAGCCTAAAAATGTTTTTGATGAATATTCAGTTTCTAAAGATGAAGATACTAGCAATAAGACATTCTTAGCTTATGTTTCTTGTTTTGGAGAAAGTGAAGGCTTAAAAGATGGTATAATTTCAAAACTATTAAATGAAGTCTTAATTGATATGCAAGGAGCTTATTTAAAAGAAGCTCTTCTAAAAGCTAATATATGTGAAGATGTTGCTTCTATTTCTATGGAATCTACAAAATATTCAAGCTTTGGGGTATATGTAGTAAATTCTGAAAGAGAACATTTAGATAAATTTAAAGAAATTGTTGAGGACACTTTAAGAGAAGTTGTAAAAAATGGAATTGATAAAGATAAATTAATGGCTGTTTTAAATAGTACAGAATTTTCTATTAGAGAGCTTTTGAATTCTACAACTGCTGGAATAGAATGTTTATTCCATGTATTTGACAATTGGCTATATGGTAAAAATCCAATGGATTCACTTTCTTTTGATGAAACATTATCAGAAGTTCGAGAAGAAATTTTAAATAATAGATTGTTAGAAAGAATTATTGAAGAAAATGTATTAAATAACAATCATAAAGCTTTTATAGTTCTTGCCCCAAGTGCTGGTCTAAATGATAAAAAAGATTCAGCTCAAAAAGAATGGTTAAAGAGATATAAAGAGTCTTTAAATAAAATTCAATTGGAAAAAATCATTGAAAATACTAAGAATTTGATTGAATATCAACAAACTGAAAGTACAGAAGAACAAAAAGCTACAATTCCGAAATTAAAAATTGAAGATATTGATAAGGAAACTTTAAAAATTCCTAACGAGATTACTAAAACAGAAGATGTTACAGTTTTAAAACATGATCTTTTCACATCTGGAATAAGTTATGTTGATATTTGCTTTGACTTAAAACACATTTCTAAAGATGAAATAGTATATGCTTCATTAATTGAAAATTTACTTAAATCTTTAGATAAAAAGTCAATGTCATATAAGGATTTTTCGGTTGAAACATTTTTACGTTGCGGTGGAATCTCCACGTCAATCACAACTATGACAAATTCTAAAAATAGAGAAAAATTTGTTCCTAAATTCATAGTAAGTGTAAAATTCTTCCCAGAAAAATTAAAGGAAACAATAGAACTTTTAGAAATCTTATTGAAGGAAACAGTGTTTACAGATAAGAATAGAATAAAAGAAGAAGTTTTAGCTATAAAAGGTGAATTAGAACAAGATGTTATAGGTGCTGGACATATATACGGAATAAATAGAGCTAAATCTTATTATTCTAATAAGGCATATTATGATGAAAAAGTTAAAGGAATTGACTATTTGAAATTCATTCAAGATTTAGCTGATAATTTTGATGCTAAAATTGATAATGTAATTGAAAAAATGGAATTTGTTTACAATAGAATGTTTAAATTAAATGAATCTATTGTAAATATAACTACAACAAAAGATAATTTCGAAAATATTGAAAAAGGTTTTGTGAAACTAGTAAGAGAATTTGCAAATATTGAAGATTCATCTTATGACTTTACGTTTGAAAAAGAAAACTTAAAAGAAGGAATCGCAACATCATCTGATGTAAATTATGTTACATTTGCTGGAGATATGAAGAGATATGGTGTTGAATACTCTGGAAGTTTTGCATTACTTTCAAAAATATTGAGTACAACTCATATGCATAATAATATTAGAGCTATTGGTGGAGCTTATGGTGCTGGTTTTAGTATAACTAAAGATAGTGAAATAATTATGTTTAGTTATAGAGATCCAAATTTAAAATCTACAAAAGAAATATTTGCTTCAGTTGGAAATTATGTTTCAGAAATGGAAATACCTGATGAAGATTTAGAAAGCTTTAAAATTTCATTAGTAAAAGATTTTAATCCATTGCTAACTCCAAAACATAAGGGTTATACTTCAATGATTATGTATATTACGGATTCTAACGAAAAAGAATTAGAATTATATCTTGAACAACTTCTAAATGCTAAATTGGAAGATTTAAAAGAGCTTTCAAATGTAATTGACAAAACATTAAGTCAAGATTCATTTGTTGTTGTAGGTAATACTAATAAAATAAAAGAAAGTCCTGAAGAATTTAATAATATTGTAGTTTTGAAAAAATAACTAAGAAGGTTAAGTTTAACTTAACCTTCTTTTTAATTTACAAAAAATGTTAGATTACATATAACAAATATTAATATTTTAAATTTTTTAGTTTGTCTTATGTGAGTTTAAAAACGTTAATAAACAAAATTTATATTAAATAAGAAGTTCGTTGAAGAAAATCCTATAACAGCAGCAAAGATTACTGAAGCGCATAAACAAGCAAGTGATTGGGTAGAAGATCATAAAGAAGAAACTGCTGATATAGTAAAGGCTAACAATTGGGGTTCAGGTGATAGAGATATTGATTTATATTTTTTAAATGCTTATAGCTTTAGAGTATCTGATGAACAAACCGAAAAATCTTTAAATGATATTGTAAAAGACTATAAAAACTTCGGATTAATAGATAAGAATAAAGAAGCCACAGATATTTTAAAAGAAGTTTGGAAGCCTATTAATCAAAAATAATATGAATAAATTAAGTTATTTAAAAAAGAGTTATATTATAACTCTTTTTTATTATTTTAAAATTTACGTTAATATAAATTTTAAAATTCAAGAAAAACTATTTCATAAGCTTTACTTATAAATATTAGTATTACTATAAAGAATTAATATAGATAAATCATTGACTTAATTACTATAAATGATATAATTTAGTTAGTTAAAAACTTTTTAAATAACAATTAAGATTAGTACATAATTTAACAAAGTTTTGACAATACAATATTTGGAGGATTAGATATGAATAAAAAAGGAATAAGTATATTGTTGCTATCAGCAATGTTGTTTAGTGTTTCAGGTTGTGGAAAAACAGCAAAAAGAGCTGATGAAAAACAAACAACAGAAAAGAAAGATGATAAGAATGAAAAGAAAATGACAATTGCAGATGTTGATTTAAACGATCCTGATTTAGAGGAAAAATGGAAAAAAGAACCTCGTTATGGAACTAAGTTGGTTTTTGCATATAATGGGGGACTTTGTACTTCAGGTTTAGGGATCGCACAAGTTAAAGGATTTTTAGCTAAACAAGGACTTGAAGCAGAAATTAAAAATATTCCTAATGCAATGGATGCTATTGGAACTGGGAAGGCTGATGCTAATACAGACCATATTTCAACTTCAGTAGTTCCTGCTGTTAATGGAGTTAATGCTGTATTTACAAGAGCAGCACAAACAGGATGTAAATCTCTTTATGTTCTTAAAGACTCACCTTATCAAAAAACATCTGATTTAATCGGAAAAAGTATTGCTATTCATGATGCAATTGGTGGTTCAGACCATAATATAACTCTTAGATTCTTAGCAAGGGATAAAATTGATTATACAAAAATTAAATTTAAAGTAATTGAAAATGCTGCTACTATTCAAGCATTACAAAATGGTGAAGTTGAAGCTTCTATGTTCTCAGATCAATTTGCTCAAAAATTTGTTGATCAAGGTATTTTAAGACCAATTCGTTCAATTACTTTTGATGATGATTTCAAAACAGAACCATGTTGTGTACTTATTTTAAATAAACAATTTGTTGAAGAAAACCCAATTACTGCTGCAAAATTAACTAAAGCTCATAAAGAAGCTAGTGACTGGATTGAAGAAAATAAAAAAGAAGCTGCAGAAATTATAAATCAAAACAACTGGGGCTCAGGAGATGTTGAAAAAGATACTAAATTCTTAGAAACATATAATTTTAAAGTATCTGATGAACAAACAGAAAAAACTTTAATTAATGTACTAGATGATTATAAAGCGTTCAATCTAATAAAATCAGAACTTGACACTAATGAAACTTTATCAAAAATCTGGAGACCAGCTAAAAAATAATTGAGGTTAGTATGAGTAATATAGATATAAAGAGTTTAACTAAAGAGCAATTAAGGGAAATTGAACAAAAACCTAAGAGTAAATTTAGTAAGATTTTAGATAAAGTTATACTTTTTTTACCTGTTTTTTCAATTATCCTTGCTCTATTAGAGTATTATTATGTCCCTAATTATGGAAATAATTTAATTACAGATGTATATGGAATATTTTTAGGTGCTCAACTAATTATATTCTTGGTGTTAGGGATTTTATCGTTTTTTATAAAGAGAGTGTATTATAGAATTAGACATATCGCTCCATTTGCGACTTTTGTTTATATTTTACTATTGTTATATGATTATGCGACTTTAAAGTCAAATACTTTGTTGCTTCCTTATTTTCCTTGGGTGGATAATATTTTAAATGCAATGTTAACAGATCAAGCGTATTTGTTAGACTGTATTAAGAATTCGTTAAAGTTATTATTTACAGGATATTTCTGGGGAGTGTTAATAGGACTTATAACTGGTATAGCATGTGGTTATAGTAAAATTGTAAGTTATTGGATTTCTCCTTTTATGAAATTGTTAGGAGCGATTCCTTCAATAACTTGGATACCTGTTATCATGGTATTTGCTAGTTCTCTTTTCAAGGGAGCTGTAATTGTTATTGCGCTTGGCGTATGGTTTTCTGTAACTATGTCTAGTTATACTGGAATTAAAAACATAGATGTTTCTTATTATGAAGCTGCAAAAACATTAGGAGCTAGTGAGAGACAATTGATTTTAAATATTGCAATTCCTTCAGCTTTGCCACATATTTTTCAAGGTCTAGTTATGGGTATGAGTACAGCTTGTGTTTCGCTTTTAGCCGCTGAAATGATAGGGGTTGAATCAGGACTTGGTTGGTATATAACATGGCAAAGAGGTTGGGCGAAGTTTTCAAATATGTATGGTGCAATTATTATAATTTGTATTATATTTGTTGTAGTAAATTTTGCTTTAGGTTATATTAGAAAGAAAGTTCTTAAATGGCAAGAAGGGGTGATACAATAATGGAAAAAAGACAATTAGAATTAAAAAATGTAACGAAAATTTTTCCTAATTTCGATAATAAAGGTATCACCGAAGTTCTTCACAATATAAATCTTACAGTTGAAGAGGGAGAATTTGTTTGCATTGTTGGACCATCAGGTTGTGGAAAGTCAACTCTATTAAGATTGGTTTCGGGACTTATTCCTGTAACTGCAGGAGAGCTTTCGCTTAACGGAAAAATTATAGATGGTACAAATGTTAATAGAGGAATGGTATTTCAAAAACATACACTTTTTCCTTGGTTAACACTTAGACAAAATGTTGAATTTAGCTTTAAAATGGCTGGAAAATTAAAAGATAATAAAGAAAAAGTTGATAGATTTATTAAAATGATTGGAATGGAAGATTTTCAAAACTTCTATCCTCATCAACTTTCAGGAGGTATGGCTCAAAGAGTTGCTCTTATAAGAACTATGATAACTGAACCGGAGGTGTTTTTGCTTGATGAACCTCTTGGTGCTTTAGACGCTTTTACAAGAATGAATATTCAACATGAATTGATAGAAATGTGGAAGACAAATAAAAATATGATGTTTATGCTAGTAACTCATGATGTGGATGAAGCAATTTATCTTGGAACTAGAGTTATTGTTATGGCGCCAAGACCTGGAGTTATAAAAGAGGATATTAAGATAGATATGGAATATCCTAGAAATAGAAATAGTGATGAATTTATTGAGCATAGAAAACATATATTAGATGTACTTAATTTTACAACTTAGTGAAGTTGTATATAAATTTAAATTTTAGTTTAATTATATAATGTTCCTATTCGCAAAAGAGATGAGTTCGTCAGTGGCTTGTCTTTTTTGCTTATAATAGGCTTTTCTTATGAATAACAATTATCTAATAAGAAAATTGAATTTAACTTTTTGAATTAAATAATATATAATTTAATTAGAAATATTTAAAAATAATTTATTAAAGGAGATGCTATGAAAGAAGAAATAAACAATATAAAACTTCCGAGTAAATTTGATGATTTTAATGAAACTAGAAAAAATGGTTTCTTAAAAATGAAAGAATTAAAAGAATCTGGAAAGAATGTTGCCGGTATTTTTTGTACATATACACCGCAAGAAGTTATTTATGCAGCGGGACTTATTCCGGTTAGCTTATGCGCTACTACTGAAGATTCTATTAAATATGCAGAAAGAGATTTACCAAAAAATCTTTGCCCACTTATAAAATCAAGCTATGGTTTTGCAGTTAGTGATACTTGTCCATATTTTTATTTTTCAGATATAATAATTGGAGAAACGACTTGTGATGGAAAGAAAAAGATGTATGAACTAATGGGTGATTTTAAAGATGTTCATGTAATGCAATTACCACAAAATAATACAGATGAATTATCTTTTAAACTATGGACAAATGAAATATATAAATTAAAGAGAAGATTAGAAGAAAAATTCGATGTTGAAATAACCGATGAAAAACTGTGGGAAGCTATAAAAATAGGAAATCAAGAAAGAAGAAATTTAAAAAACTTCTTTGAACTTGGTAAATTAAATCCATCCCCTTTAAGTGGTGTAACTATGAGTGGTACTCAAGATGCTTTTGGCTTTAATTTTGATAGAGAAGAAAAAAATAAGAGTATTGTTGAAAAAACAAAAGAAATCTATGAATTGTGGGAAAAAGAACTTAAAGGCAAAAAAACTAACAGACCAAGAATTCTAATTACAGGATGTCCTGTAGGAGGAGTTCGTGAGAAAATTCTTACAAGAATTGAAGAAGCTGGAGCTGATATTGTTGTTTATGAAAACTGTTCTGGAGTTCGTGAGAAACTTGAATTAATAGATGAAACAATAGAAAATCCTATAGAAGCAATTGCGAAAAAATATCTTAATTTGAGTTGTTCTGTTATGACTCCAAATGAAAAGCGATTCAAAGATCTAGATACTCTTATTGATGAATATCAAGTTGATGCTGTTATTGAAATTGTACTACAAGCTTGTCATACATTTGCGGTTGAATCAACAAAGGTTAAAAAGTTTGTAACTGAGAAAAAGGGTAAACCATATATGTATATTGAATCTGACTATTCTATGACTGATGTTGGACAGGTTTCAACTAGAATTGAAGCGTTTTTGGAGATGATATAATGAATATTGGAATTGATATAGGATCAACAGCTTCTAAAGTTGTTGTATATGATAAAGAAAAAGATGAGATAGTTTATAAAATTTTAATGCCTTCTGGTTGGAATAGCAAAGAAACATCTGGAGAAATCTATAAAAATTTAGTCGAAAATGGATATGATGTAGATAATTCTTTTGTAGTTGCGACAGGATATGGAAGAGTCTCAGTTCCATATGCTGATAGAGTAGTTACTGAAATTACAACTCATTCAAAGGGAGCTATTTATTTATTGCAAAGCGATTGTGATGTTATAGATATAGGTGGACAAGACACAAAAATTATAAATATCTCAAATGGATTAGTTAGTGATTTTATAATGAATGATAAATGTTCTGCTGGAACTGGTAAGTTCTTAGAAGTTATGAGTAATAGGCTTGGAGTTACATTAGATGAAATGTTTGAATTATCAAAAGTAGGTACTCCTGTTCCTATTAGCTCAACATGTACTGTTTTTGCTGAATCTGAAATAATTTCTTTGATGGGGCAAGGAAGAGCAAAAGAAGATATAGCTAGTGGTGTTGTTCATTCGATAGCAAATAAGGTTGTTGGACAAACAAGAAAGTTTAGAAATGAAGCAGATTTATACTTTTTGACTGGAGGATTTTCAAATAATCCTTATATGGTTGAGCTTTTGAGTAGTATGTTAGGCAAAGAGGTAAGAACTCATGAGCTTGGAAGATTTGCTGGAGCTTTAGGAGCCGCACTAATGGGTAAGTAGATAAAAAAGTTCTGTTAATACAGAACTTTTTTTGTTAAATTAAAAAGAAAGCATTAAGCTTTCTTTTAAGGGTTACGGTGATTTGGGGGTACACCGTAATTTGGAGAGAGTAACTCATTAAATACAATGAGTAATATAGGTTATGTTATCTTATCTTTTAAAGTAAAGTATCTTCAATTCTAAGTGATACTAATTTACTTAATCACAGTATAGCACTTATATTAATAAAAGTCAATAGTTTTTTTTATATTTTTTAAAAATAGAAAAGTTATAAAATTCAAATTTTGTCTTTTAATTAAAAGTATGGTAAAATATTTTTAAAGTATTTTAAAGTGTTTAACAGAGAGGATTTTATGAAAAAGAAATCTTATGCAAAAATAAATTTGACTTTAGATGTAATAGAAAAAAGAGAAGATGGTTATCATAATATAGATGGAATAATGCAATTAATAGATTTGTATGATGAAGTTGAAGTTAATATATCTGATCGTTTTGAAATTACTTCAAATTCAAGGGATATACCTTTAGATGAGAACAATTTGGTTTATAAGGCTTATATTGCGTTGAAAGAAAAATATAAATTCAATGAAAAATTTTCAATACATATAGAAAAGAACATTCCAGTTGCTGCAGGAATTGCAGGTGGAAGTACAAATTCTGCAGTAGTTATTGAAATGATTGATGAAATATTAGGACTTAATATGAGTCTAAAAGATAGAAAAGAGATTGGAAGAAGCATAGGTGCTGATATTCCTTACTTACTTGTTGGAAAAACCGCAAGAACAAGAGGAATAGGCGATGAACTTGAAATTTTAGATAGTTTACCAGTTACAAATATTTTGATTGTAAATAATGGCGTTGAAATATCCACACCTTATGTGTATTCTAACATTATACCAACTGGTAATAGCAACAGAGTTGATAAACTTGTAGAGATTTATAAAAATAAGAATTATAAAGCGTTTTTTAATGATTTATATAATGTAATGGAAGAGGTATCAATTAACTATTGTCCTGAAATAAAAGAGATTAAAGAAAAAATGTATGAGTTCAATTCTATTAAAGCGCTTATGAGTGGTTCAGGTCCAACTGTGTTTGGAATTTTTGAAAATGAAGAGGATATAAATAAAGCTTATAATTACTTCAAAGGAAAGTATGATAATACTTTTGTAGTAAAAACAATGGAGAAATAAAATGGATAATAGAGCGATAGGAGTTTTTGACTCTGGAATTGGTGGGTTGACTGTTGTAAAAGAGTTAATGAAAATACTACCAAATGAAAAAATTGTATATTTTGGAGATACAGCAAGAGTCCCATACGGAAGTAGAAGTGAAGAGACAATAAAAAAATTCTCAAAAGAATGTATTAGTTTTTTAGATAAAAAAGATATAAAGTCTTTGATTATAGCTTGTAATACAGTATCTGCTGTTGCTATAGAAATGCTAAAAGAAGAATTCGATATGCATATTTTAGGTGTTATAATCCCTGGAAGCAAAATGGCAAGTGAAGTAACTAATAATAATCGAATTGGAGTTATAGGGACAAATGCGACTGTAAATAGTGGAGCTTATGAAAAATGTATAAAAAGTGAAAACGAACAGAATATAGTTTATTCTAAAGCTTGTCCTTTATTTGTACCAATAGTAGAGGAAGGGTTATCTGATTCAAATATCGCTTTGGAAACAACAAAACATTATTTAGAAGAATTAATAAATAAGAATGTAGATACATTAGTAATGGGTTGTACTCATTATCCAATATTAGAAAACACTATAAACATAGTAGTTGGAGATAAAATTAAATTAGTAAATCCTGCTAAGGAAACTGCTGCCGAAATGAAAAAGTACCTAGAAATGAACAATCTTTTAAATGAAGATATAAATGTAAAAGATAATATTTTTTATATAACAGATGATGAAAATAAATTTAAAAAGAATTTGCTAGATTTTATTGAAATTGAAAATCCTATAATAAAGAAAATAGATTTAAAAGAAAAGCAGATAGATGAAAAGTAATAAGTAGAGCTTTTTGTTAGAATTATAAAAAATAAAACCGACTAAAAAATAGTCGGTTTTTGTTTAAATAATTATTTAAAGAACAATACATTTGGCCATATTATTGAACTAATAACTTCAGAAGCTTTATAGTATCTATTTTTTCCGATAGGTTGGCCACTTTTATCTTTTATGTTTCCTGAATCAGGATCATATATTTCATAATAAAGTTCGTTATCTATATATTTATAACCCTTAACTATATAAGTATGTCGTACAACTTCCGGATCGTTATGACTTTTTCCAAGTTTGCTAGGATTGTTACGTACTCCATATATTTTATGCATATCTGAGAAGAACATTGCTATATATCCATTCTTTATATATCTACGAACCATCATATCAGTTTGCTCAGCATTCTTATGAGGAAAGGCGATATATTTTATATTTCTCTTCTTTAATACATCTAAAAATATGTCAGGATTCCAACCTTTACCATCAATTTCATATTCATTTCTTAAAGACTCACTTGTATCCTTACTATTAGGATCTAAGTACTTTAAAATCATTGCTGTACAAGTAGGAACACAATTTAAAACATGGTGTTTACCAGATAATCTTTGGTCATAATAATAATCATAATCTTTGTTATTTGAAACAGTAACACCTTGTTTAGCTTCTTCTTGACGAATTGCCTTTTCTTCCTCAAGTTGTTCAGGCAATGTTTTAACAACTTTCTTTTGTTGCTGTTGTTGTTGCTTTTGTTGATTTTGAGTATTTAACTTATTTTTAGAATTAGTTAGGGTCCCCTTGTTTTCATAATCTTTAATAAGTTGTTGAGCTTCTTCTTTAGCTTTTTTATTTGAATCTATAACTTTGTTATCAGAACAGGCTGTAGTAGTAATAATAACTAATAATGATAAAGATACTATTCTAAAAAATTTCTTCATACTTACCTCCAATTTAAAATAGTTGTAAATTTATTACTTGTTAATTATAACACAAATATAAAAAAATTGTAAATAAAAAAACAACTTTTAAATAAAAAAAACATCCTTAACCGTATTGACAATAAATAAAATAATTGTTATAATAAAGACCCAGTGAAAACTGGGTCACTTTTATTGAAAATTTTTAATAAAAAAATTTTTAAAAAAGTGTTGACAACCAAAAAAAGATGTTGTATAATGTAATGGTTGTTGTGAAACATTAACAATTTCATATAGTGATAAAAACTTTGAGAGTACAAAGAAAAACAATAATTTGGTGTAACAAAAAGTCAGCGAGAGCAGACGAACTTTTAATAGAGAGTTTGATCCTGGCTCAGGACGAACGCTGGCGGCGTGCTTAACACATGCAAGTCGAACGTGATTTTTATGGAAGGACCTTCGGGGACGGAAGTAAAATGAAAGTGGCGAACGGGTGAGTAACACGTGAGCAACCTACCTTACACAGGGGGATAGCCGTTGGAAACGACGATTAATACCGCATGAGACCACAATACTGCATGGTATAGGGGTCAAAGATTTATCGGTGTAAGATGGGCTCGCGTCTGATTAGCTAGTTGGAAGGGTAAAGGCCTACCAAGGCAACGATCAGTAGCCGGTCTGAGAGGATGAACGGCCACACTGGAACTGAGACACGGTCCAGACTCCTACGGGAGGCAGCAGTGGGGAATATTGCACAATGGGGGAAACCCTGATGCAGCGACGCCGCGTGAGCGAAGAAGGTTTTCGAATCGTAAAGCTCTGTCCTATGAGAAGATAATGACGGTATCATAGGAGGAAGCCCCGGCTAAATACGTGCCAGCAGCCGCGGTAATACGTATGGGGCGAGCGTTGTCCGGAATTATTGGGCGTAAAGGGTACGTAGGCGGCCTTTTAAGTCAGGTGTGAAAGCGTGAGGCTTAACCTCATTAAGCACTTGAAACTGGAAGGCTTGAGTGAAGGAGAGGAAAGTGGAATTCCTAGTGTAGCGGTGAAATGCGTAGATATTAGGAGGAATACCGGTGGCGAAGGCGACTTTCTGGACTTTTACTGACGCTCAGGTACGAAAGCGTGGGGAGCAAACAGGATTAGATACCCTGGTAGTCCACGCCGTAAACGATGAATGCTAGGTGTTGGGAGTCAAATCTCGGTGCCGAAGTTAACACATTAAGCATTCCGCCTGGGGAGTACGGTGGCAACACTGAAACTCAAAGGAATTGACGGGGACCCGCACAAGCAGCGGAGCATGTGGTTTAATTCGAAGCAACGCGAAGAACCTTACCAAGGCTTGACATATAGTTGAGTTATTGAGAAATTGATAAGTCCCTCGGGACAGCTATACAGGTGGTGCATGGTTGTCGTCAGCTCGTGTCGTGAGATGTTGGGTTAAGTCCCGCAACGAGCGCAACCCTTATCTTCAGTTACCAGCACGTAAAGGTGGGGACTCTGGAGAGACTGCCGATGATAAATCGGAGGAAGGTGGGGATGACGTCAAATCATCATGCCCTTTATGTCTTGGGCTACACACGTGCTACAATGGTTGGTACAACGAGAAGCGAGATAGTGATGTCAAGCAAAACTCTAAAAGCCAATCTCAGTTCGGATTGTAGGCTGCAACTCGCCTACATGAAGTCGGAGTTGCTAGTAATCGTGAATCAGAATGTCGCGGTGAATGCGTTCCCGGGTCTTGTACACACCGCCCGTCACACCATGGGAGTTGGCAATACCCGAAGCCGCCGATCTAACCGCAAGGAGGAAGGCGTCGAAGGTAGGGTTAATGACTGGGGTGAAGTCGTAACAAGGTAGCCGTATCGGAAGGTGCGGCTGGATCACCTCCTTTCTAAGGAGTACTAAGAACGACAGTTCAAAATTTAATTCTTAGTTTTATCACT